>JALYXV010000179.1 GCA_030947025.1 Actinomycetota bacterium
CCAGCGTGTGCTTTACCGCAGCGCCAAGCAAGACCCGAAACGCCGGTTCCATGCTCTCTACGACAAGCTCACCCGCCGTGACGTGATGTGGCGGGCGTGGGTCGACGTTGCCACCAACCAAGGCGCCTCCCGGATCGATAGGGGGCGGTTGGCGAAGCCGAGGCACCCGGACCGATGAGCGAGAAGCCTTGGGCCCGCGCTCGACGCCCGGTAACAGCCGACGCTGAGCCAGCCGCCTACCTTACCGGGGGTGCGAATCTCTCTGGCCGAGGATGCCCAGGATCCGGTTACCGAGCTCGAAGCCGAGGTTCTCGACATTGGTCGGCGCACGCCTCGCTTACGCGTAGGCCGTTGAGCCCGAGGAGCACGGCGAGTGCGGCGTGGTCGCGGTCCTAGTGCTCGGCGGTGAACAGGGACACGCCGAGCTCAACCCCTCGAGCGTCACTCGGGTGCACCTGAGGACATCGGACGTACTGGGCGGGGTTGGTGCCGATGGGGCCTTCGATGTGAGCAAAGCGGTAGAAGCCGCACACCCTCGACGGGGCGACGGTCGATCGTCGATTCGGCAAGCCCACGTTGTCCATCCAGGCCCCTGAACAGGTCGATGTGCGGCCGAGACGCCCCCAGCACGTCGATCCGATGGTCGGCAGCCCATTGGAAGAAGCCACGCAGGTCGTGGCGCTACGCCTCCAGCGTTCGCCCCCGGTACCGGGTGAGGAACGATGCCGCCGCGAGTTGCGCTTCATCGAACCCGAGATGGTCCTCGAACTCTTGAATCGTCGTCGTGGTCGACTCGACCGTGGTCATGGCTCGTCCTCCTTGTCATGATCCAGCCAACCGGGTCCACGCAGACGGCGTTCGGGGTCGATTGCCGTTGCTGGGTTCCCGAAGCCGGGCAGCGCCTTTTCCCGCTTCGGCCTTCGGCGTTGCCGAGGTAGGACCGGTCAGTTTGCCCGCGTCGTCGAGCATGAACCTTCGCCGCCATCAGCAACATAGCGCGAGGGAGGGGGCTTGCCGCAAGCCACCCAAACGTGCTGATCATGACTCGTTCGCTGAGCCGATCACGGCCAGAACCTATGAGCCAGGAGTTGTGGAATGGATGTGTTGCCTTCGGCAGATGGCTCGAGCGGGAGCGCTGAACCAGTCGAGGAGTTGGCGGGGAGGGTGCGGGCGACCGGCGCTGGCGGGCGGTCGCTCTGCGCGGGGTCGCTCTGCGCGGGGTCGCTGTCCCTGTCTGGTGCAGCGTTCGCAGGGGAGCGGCGATGACCGAGCATGCGGTGGTGATCGCGGGAGGCGGCCCGACCGGGCTGATGTTGGCGGGCGAGTTGGCGTTGGCGGGGGTCGACGTAGTCATCGTCGAACCACGCGCCAGTCAGGTCGTTGACGGATCGCGATCCGGGGGTCTTCACTCCCGCACCATCGAGGTGCTCGATCAGCGCGGCATCGCGGAACGATTCCTCTCGGCGGGACAAGTCGGCCCTGGCCTGGTGTTCTCCATGATCCTCTTGGACATCAGCGACTTCCCCACCCGACACAACTACATACTTGCGCTGTGGCAGAGCCGCTTCGAGCCCATTCTGGCTGGCTGGGTCGGTGAGCTCGGGGTTCCGATCCTTCGTGGCCGCGAGGTGGTGGGCTTCGCACAGGACGACACCGGCGTCGATGTCGAGCTGTCCGACAACCGATCACTGCGTGCGGAGTATCTCGTCGGCTGCGACGGAGGACGCAGCCTGATCCGAAAGGCAGCCGGCATCGACTTCGCCGGGTTGGATCCCTCGACCAGCTGGATGATCGCCGAGGTCGAGATGGACGAGGAGCCGGAGTTCGGGTTCCGTCGCGACAGCGTCGGCACCCATGCGATCGGTCGGAGGGAAGACGGGGAGCCGATTCGGGTCGTGCTCACCGAACGACACCTCGACCACACCGGCGACCCCACCGTGGACGAGCTTCGCGAGGCACTCGTCGCCGTGTACGGCACGGACTACGGGCTTCGCGGCGCCAGCTGGATCTCCAGGTTCACCGACATGACGCGGCAGGCAGCCTCCTACCGCCACGGCCGGGTCCTGCTGGCCGGGGACGCCGCACATGTGCATCCCCCCCACGGCGGCCAGGGCCTCAACACCGGCGTGCAGGATGCCGTGAACCTGGGATGGAAGCTGGCCCAGGTGGTCAACAAGACATCACCCGAGAGCCTCCTGGACACCTACCACGCCGAACGCCATCCGGTCGGTGCCCGGGTGTTGCGCACCACCATGGCGCAAGTCGCGCTCAGCAGCCCCGACGACCGTCACCAGGCCCTCCGCGACACCATGGCCGAACTGCTGAGCATGGACGAGCCGCGCAGGCGCGTCGCCGCGATGCTCTCCGGTCTCGACATCCACTACGAGCTCGGAGACCGACACCCGCTGCTCGGGCGGCGCATGCCCGACCTCGACCTGCACACCGCGGACGGTCCCACGCGCGTATTCACCATGCTGCACGACGCCCGGCCCGTGCTCCTCAACCTCGGTGAACCCGGCGGTTTCGACATTTCTCCTTGGGCGAATCGAGTCCGGTTGGTCGACGCAAGGCACGATGGCGTGTGGGAGCTCCCGGTCCTTGGCGAGATCGCTGCTCCCGCGGCCGTGTTGATCCGACCCGACGGGCATGTCGCCTGGGCAGGACACCTCACGAACCCAGAGCTGCCTCAAGCACTTGCGACCTGGTTCGGAGCGGCCACTCCTGCTCGTTAGAACCCGACATCCGAGCGCAAACCCGCGCCCATCACCTAAATGCTGTGACACAGGGGAATGCTAGACCGCGAGCGGCAGTCGTCAGCCAGAGCGCGTCCTGGCGCTGACACGCTGGTAGCCCATCCGATATCGCCACACCGGGACGCCATCTGTGTCGACCTGGGCGATCGTGTCGGTCGGATCCGGTCTCACTGCGCTTGTATTGCTCTCGCGGCCTCACGACGGGGCGGAGTTGGCCCCGCTCTTGCGCGAGTAGCGGGCGACCTCCGGTCAATCTGAGAATCAGACCGTCTCGATCCGTAACTTGACGCAACCAGCCTGGGCAACCTTTTCGATGTGGGCCTTGTTCGACGTTACAACGCCATCATGCCGACGCACGGCGCCCTCGACGACCGTGACGTCCACGACGTCGTCGTGACCGGCATGCCCAGCGAGCACACCCACAGCCTTCGCCTGGCTCGGTCATGTGCTCGACCTCGCCCATAGCGAGCAGCCGCGCCATGTTCGCCTGGCGCGGAGCGCCTCTCCAGCCCGCGATGGCTGGAGGTCGGTCCAACAGCGCCCCGGCGAGCGCCAGCCCGTCGGCAAGCTCGTCCGGGGTCAGGGGTCCGTTCTCCCGCTCCCAATCCGTGATGCCGCGTCGGCCGACGTCGAGCCTGAGGCGATTGGCGGCAGTGTCCGCCAGCCACCGCTCACGGTCGTGCCCTCTGCCGCCGCGGCTTGGTCGATCGCGTCCGCGAGCGCGGCCCGGGAGGGAGATGGATCGCCTCTGTCGCTGGGCCATGTCTCGACGGTTGTACAGCCGGTAGGACAGGCCAGCTGGTCTTGCTTGGGGCCAAGTGTCAATGTAGACTGACAGCATGGATATCGAAGACATCGCCACTGCAGTCGCGTCTGGCGACCCAATTGTGGGGCTTCGTGCCGGGCTCGCCCTGCACCGCCTCGCCGAGCGGATCGAGGCAAGTCAAGTCGCCGCGGCCCGGACCCAGGGATTCTCCTGGCAGCAAATCGGTGACGCCCTCGGTGTCACCCGCCAATCAGTACACGCCAAATACGGCAAGGAGCTCTCGTGACATCACGCTCGACAACCGCCGATGCCTACCACCCATGGACGACCTACATCCTCGCCCGCGAGGAAGCACGCCGACGCGGCGACCGGAGGGCAGGCACCGAACACCTGGCGCTCGGACTACTGGGGGATCCAGCAATCGAATCCCTCCTCGGCGTCAGACTGCAGGGAGCCCGCGATGCGCTCGATTCGCTGGATCGGAGAGCGCTGGGCGCCGTTGGCATTGACGCAACCTTCGACGCTCCTTCGTTGCCGATGCGACAAACGCCGACGAGACCCACCGTGAAGGCGGTCTTGAAGGATCGTCTTCCATTGACGCCCGCAGCGAAGGCGGCGCTGCAGGAAGCCGCTAGGCCCATGCGCCGTGGCCAACAAATCACTCCTCAGCAAGTACTCCTCCGGCTCCTCGATCAAAAGGAACCCGACCCCGTCGCAACATTGTTCGCAACTCTGGGTGTCGACACCGCAGCCGTTCGAGAGCGCCTCACGCAAGCCCCCACTCCGTAAACGGACAACAGGAGCCAATCGGCACTTTGAGCTGGTCTTCGCAATCCCCCATTGAGACGATCGCCGTCCCGACGGGCTGCGGAAAGATCTGACCGGGCGCAGCTAGACCCGGGGCTCCTCGCGTTGGGACCTGTCCGTATACGTGAACTGCCCCGAGCGCGACCGAACAGCTCTTATGCGGTCCGCGTCGGCGAGAGCCGAGTACCTAGTCCGCTCCTATCGAGGATATGAGCTGATGACACGCTGGGCACGCGCTACGTCACCCGTCGAACTTTCTTCGTCCGGGTCTGGCGGCGGGTTGTCCAGATGTAGTCATTCGGCGGCAGTTGGTCGGGCCTTGTCGCCGGCATAGCTGCGTCGCAGGTCGTGCGGTGACAGCGCTTTGACGCCTGCGACCAGACTGCTCACCCGAGGACCCGGCGGATGGCGTCGCCGCTGAGAGGACGCCCGCGTTGGACGTGGTCTCCCCGGTCGATCGGACAGAAACAACGGGCCCGGTTCGCTGCCTCGTCAGCCCAGCGACCCTTGTAGGAGCGGGACGACGGTGGGGGAGAGGGGGGACCAGTCGTTGCTTGGCTCCTTTGCCTGACGGCTGGGTGGTCAACCTCAGGACCACCGAGCCGGCGGCCAACACCGTAGCGGCCTACCGCCGCGACCTCGAAGGCGTGGCCCGGCGCATCGCGGCCGACGCCGAGGTTCCCGTCGTGCACCTCGATGTGGGTCGCGTTCGCGTCCTGGGCCCGAGACCACGCCGCCGCCTCGATCCTGCGGGCCCACTCGGCCTGGTCCAGCTTCTTCGACTTCCTCCACGCCGAGGACCTCGTCCACGGCAACCCGATTGGCCGCGATCGCCAAACCACGCCGTGCCGACGCCGCCCCCCGGCCATCAAAGGCCCCGACGCTGCCGGCGGCTACCTGGCCCCGCAGCCGAGTGCGACCCCCGGGGACGCGAACCGTGGCCCGAGCGCGACCGGCCCTGGTGGCCAGTTCTGCGCCACGGGGATTCGAAAGGCCGAAGCCCGCTCTCACCATTGGGTCCCTCCATGGGACCCGCGGGGCGAGGTGCCTGCAGTATCCTCAGATCGCCGGTCGCACAGATCGCGGACAAACACACCAATGCCCTACCCAAGGAGCTGGAAACTGCGGGACTGGCATTCAATGTCCTAATGGCCGCCGCTCAAGTTGGGTGCCCTCTCCTGTTGCCAACGGCGGCGACTATCAACCTCTTGCCGAGGTTTACCAATCCATCCACAATCATGCTGCCTGGCGTGAACACCTACCTGCAATATTTGGCACCGTCTCCGGGTGCCGTTCAGCTGGCGAGGGAGTTGTCCAATGACGGGTATACGTCGGCTACTTCGTCTTCAGTCGACACATTGGCGAAGGACCTCTGCAACGACGTCACGGGATCGCGTTTGTCAACTGCCATTGCTGATCTGAAGCTGGTCCTCCCTGGCGCCGGCGTGGCGAGACTGCCTCGTGTTCAAGAACTCATGGGCCTCGTTCTGCATAACTGCCTTCAGATCAACCCCTACCAGGCGGACGGCCTACTGTCGACTCTTACCGGTTACCTGGTATCGAATACCCGGCTCGCCTCGAAAAGCCTGCCCCCGATTGTCATCGGGCCGAGCTGGAGCCGACTCATCGAGCCGACTTCGATCCGGCTGACGTGGTCTGCCATCGACACCAGCTCAATGACTTCTTACGACCTGTGGGTCCGCACAGGGACGTCGTGGACGCGCCTCGTTCTGCCGTCTCCGACTGCGACATCCACACCGGTCAATAACGTGTATTCCGGCCGTGACTATGTTTTTGCGCTTCGTGCCCCGAACGCAAGCGGTGTCCAAAGTGCTTGGTCGTATATGTCGCCCTGTCTGACATGTCGCTGACCGGCGAGATATTGTCATGAGTTGTGGACTAGTAACGCCAGGATACGGCTCGGACGTCCGCCGCCTTGATCTGATCCGATCCCAAATCGTTCCCCGGCCGACCTGAGGACACGGCTCAAGGCCACCCGAGAGATCAGTCAGTTCAGAAGCTCGACCGGAATGTCAACAGCAGGGAAAACTGACAGTGGGTGCGCAAGTCGAGTGAGAGTGGCTCTGACGGGAATCGAGAATGACCATGACCTCGTAGACCAACCGTGGCAGCTGGTCGCCGAACCCGGGGAAGCTGGCCGTGCGGCAGCGACGAGTTCCCGGGGGGCGGGCGTGGAACGAGATCCACGCCGGGTCGCTCTCCCTCAGCGGGACCCCTATTGCGGCCAGCGGATCTTTGTCTGCAGGAGGGCGGCTGAGACCCCGAGCAAGCTGCTGTTGGGGCGAGGTAGGAATCCCGATCCGGACCGCTCGAACCATTCGACGGTCGCAGCGGCGGGGTCGACTATCAGGACCTCGGCGACGCCGACTGTGGCGTAGAACCCAAACTTCTCGCGGCTCTGGTCACCCGGCGAAACGATTTCGACGACAAGGCTGGCGGTGGGCTGGAAGACGCTGGCATCCGCGGTGTCGAAGTACGCCTGGTCGGGGACCCGGTAGTCGTCCGGTTGGCCGATATTGCACGGTCCGCTGCCCACAAGACCGGCGCGATCAGCGAAGGGCCCGAGGATCCGGGCGAGCTGCAACTCGACCTCTCCGTGGCGTCGATGCGGTGCCGGGGCCACGTGGTACTCACCCTCCCAGACCTCGTCGAACTGATCGAGCCCCTGGGCTCGGCGGCGGTTCAGCCATTGCTCGACCTCGATGGGCACGTCCCCAACTATGACCAGGGTCATCCCGCTCCAAGGTAGTAGGTGCGGCGAGCCCTGGGCGGGCCCGTCGTGGTGGGCCGTCAAGAACACCCGCGGTCCGTACCCGGCAAAGCATCACCCGAATCGCCCGTGAGCCTGAGCGCTGCTCGACGGGACCCTGATGCCGATCAGGTTCATACTGCAGTTCACCGACGTGTTCGTCTCGGCCATCCATCCGCCCGGCGGGGCAACTACCACCGTTCCCGCGTGGGGGGTGATCGGGGTGCCGGCGAAGTCGGCTTCGAATACCTGGCGTAGGGCGGCGACGTCGGCCGGGGCGGTGTCGATCAGGGCGAAATCCCGTGGCGTCGGGTAGTACCGGCTGGTCAGGTTCAAGGTGAGGATGGCGGCGGTCGCCCCGTCGACGATGATCGTCTTTTGGTGGGTGGCCGAGAAGCTCGATGGGGCCCACCGGACCTGGACCCCGCGGGTGGAGAGGAACGCGAATGCCGCCTGGTTGGCGCCGCCCTCGCGGTTGGGGTCGAGGACGACCCGGACTGTTACTCCGCGCGCCGCGGCGGCGGCCAGCAGCGTCTCGGCGCGAGAGTCGACCAGTTCGTACATGGTCACCTCGGCGGCGGCGGTCGAGATCAGGGCGTACAGACCGCCCAGCTCGTCGCCGGGTTCGACGCCGAGCGCCGCATCGCCATGTTCCTGGCCGACGGCACGATCCTCGGCCCGTCCATCGACCTGGCCGCCGACAGGGACCGGTCCTTCTACCGCCAACCAACCAAACCGGTCGCCACGGTCGTCGTGTACGACCGGACCAACGAGCCCGCCGAGGGGCTGCCGGCGAAGTCGTTCCAGGTCAAAGGCCAGTGCCCGCAGATACCGGCCATCGCCGCGGACCGGCCGGCGGAGCCACCATCAGCCGGCCCACCGCCCGGGCCGAACCCAACGCTCACCGACGACAGGGGGTAGCCAAGATGAGGATCACCAAGGATCAACGGGTCGGGGGTGTGCCGGCTCTGAAAGCCCGGCAGTTCGCCCGGGATCTCGCCCACCGCGGCAGCTACGGCTGCCCACGGGAGTGGCTGATCAGCTTTCTGACCGACTACGGCAACGACAGGCTTGTGTGCGACGAGCCGCAACAGTTTCTCGACGCCTTCGTGGCCGAAGGGTACGCCGAGCCCGTCGCAGAGCGCCCCAACGACCTGCGCACCACCGTGGCCGGCAACGCCCTGGCCATGGCCACCGCCCGCAAGCCGGTGTTGCGGCGAAGCGCCGACCAGGCCGTCGCCGACCTGGCGGACCGCGCCCAGGCCATCAACGAGGCCCCGGCTACCTCTACTGGGTCGACTGGTTGGAACTGTTCGGGAGCTACCTCAACCCCGCCGCCGACCGGTTGGGCGACGTCGACGTGTACCACCGGCTCGCCCGGCGGTACGAAGGAGACGAGTACACGGTGATGGCACGGCAACGGTGCCGGCAGGCGGTGCAGGGCGGCAGGTCGTTCCCGACCTTCACCTCGGAACTGTTGTGGCCCGAGACTGAGGTCATGCGGGCCTTGAAAGGGCGCTCGGACATCATCAGTCTGGTCGGCACGCCACCGGCCCAGTTAGGCGCCCCGTCCAGGCTGCTGTTCGCTAGGCGGCCGCCGGTCGGCGAACACTTTCTCGACCCGCGCGGGCCGACAGATACCTCAGCGCCGGCGTAGCCAGCGGGACGAACCGCGAGCGGGTCGCGCGGAGGGACGCGTGAGCCGACAAGAGAAAGGGTGGACTATGGACGACGGAGTGGTGGATGCTCAATGTGCATTTAGACGAGACGCGCAACGCCGGCCAGCGGACTGCAGGACGAGACAGTGGGACTGATCGGACGACTGTTTGATGCAGCGGAGTCAGCCCCAACGGCGGGAACCGGGCCGACGTGACCGACCACCACCGCGGCGACAGCCGCACGAGTTCGCCGCCCTGTCGGCCGCCATCTCCCAAACCGTGCGCCTCGGCGGCCGCAGGTGTCATCGAACAGCGACATCGAAAGTCCCAACGACCCGCACCACAAGCCTGTGATTGCACAAAACACACCAAGCCCGGCCGTCTGCTCACGGCCGCTGGCGCCATCTCGCCGTCTCATATCCCTCGGGGGCGGTGGCCGGGTCAAGGGTCTTATAGACTCCGTTGTCGCCCAACAATTGACCGCCACCGCTATGGGAACGTACGTTCGCACTTGGGCCCTTCCTCAGCGTTGACCGACGACGGGTTGGATTTGCTGTACCACGGAGAAGGATTCGGCGGTGTCACCACGGGGCGAAGGTGGTTCGAGAACTGATCGACGAAATCCGGGCGCTTCGCCGCGAGCTTGCTGCGATCGCGTCGCCCTCGGCAGGGGACTGAGCAGGGATCGGATGGGCCGAGTTCGCGTTCGCGACGGCGGCGGTCGACCAGGCCAACCGGCACAGGCTGGCTCGGCTCGCGGTTGGCTCAAGGGATTGGGCCACAGCCCGATATCGGATGGATCGCGGCGGCGCCCGCGGTGTTGCTCGCGTTGAACGTCGGGCCGCTCCAGAGATCGGCTCCACCGCAGCGCCCAGTCGCGGAGCTGCTGGTAATTGCTGTCATCGACGGGGAACTGACGTCGGTCGAGACGATCGATCGAGGCGAGGGCCTCGGCGAGGTGAGGGGCCGAGAACCCGAGGTCTTTGGCCGCGGCCAACTCCACCAGACGCTGCTCACCGTAGCGGCGGGCGAGAGCTTGGACGTCCAAGAAGTCCCGCGCTGCCGCACGTCCGAACAAAGCGAGGGTCTTGTCGGCCGCCATCTCGTTGTCGCCAATGGTGGGGCCAAGGGAGGTTTGTTGTATGGGCCACAGCCGTGCGTCGTATCCCAGGTCGACCTCGCAGCGGTCCTGGCCGCGGGTCACTTCGAACCGCACGAAGCCGGGGGCGTCAAAGGTGCGGGCCACGGCCATTCCGGCCTGGCGGGCGGCGTGCTCGAACGCGGGGGCGAGGAGGTTCACGGAGGCGGCTTCGGGTCCGAAGAAGTCGAGGTCTCTCGTCTCCCGGTCAATCATGTCTCGTACGATGAGAGCTGCTCCTCCCGCCAGTGCGAACCCCTCCGCCTCCGGGAGATGTGGGAGGAGCTGGGCGACCTCTTGTTGAAATGGCGTCAGCACCGCAACTGAACGCCTCGGAGATGGCGGAGGTGTCCAGCCCAGGCGTGGCGGACATGGGGCGCGAGCCACAGGTCCTCCCACACGTCGAGGAGCTCGTCGACGTCGATGAAACGTCGGACGTCGTCGTCGGTACCCTCGCTCAGCACGATCTCGTAGACTTGGGCGCGCTGCCGCCGGTCGGCCAAGTCCCATCGAAACCGTGGGCCACTCCAGCTGACATGGGCCGGCAACTCGACGACACCGGCCGCCTTTTGAAGGGACGAGTCGTCGACATCATCGGGTAACGAAACCGGCCGTGCCCAGCCCGTCCTCCGTGTCGGCGCTGCCGTCGCTGGTTGCTCCACACAACGATCGTAGGGCCAGGTTGGGACTCCTGCAGGGCTCTACTTTGCCCCTGGGGACAGTTTCGGGAGTTACTGGGGCCGACTACTCAGACCCCAAGAAGCACTGGCTCATTCTTGTCGTCTCGGCTCGGTCCCGTCGAGAAGGCGGGCATCTGCTCCTGCAGGGGTGTCACCGAGACGATCTCGTGCGATTCGATCCGGTCGACGCACGCCTGCAGGCGAATGTCCCGCTAGTCGTGAGGGGCAAGGAGCAGCCGTTGCACCCACGACTCGATGACCACCTCTTGGAGGGCCTTGTCGCTCGTCCTCCCGTCGACATGGCAGGTGCCGAATCGTCGATGCACCTCGAGGGCGTCGTCAATGTCGGTCGGCACGTAGCGCCCCCGCAGCATCAAACCGTCGAAGAGGACGTGGCTGGTGAACAAACACCTCGAGATGGGGACGCGGGCAGCTATGACGACCGCATCTCTCGGGGCGACACCCGCCAGTTGGGCAAGCGCACCCATAGCCGCAATGTCAGGCAGGTGGGCGCTCACACACGTGGGCAGATTGGCCCACCCCCACAGCAGCCGATCGCACGCAATTACGGTCCTTCTGGCGTACCCGGCCCGGACGATCTTGTAGGCCCACTCGAATCGCGGACGACCCCACCGAGGGTTGGCGCGCAGCCCGCTGGCGACGTCGAGGAGACCTCGGTGTTGGAGCGTGACGACAGGCACCAGATCGTCGGTGCCGTAGCCGAGGTCACCAACCAGGCCCGTGCGGTCGAGCGGAACCGGAGCAGGCCAAGATCGTCGGTACTGAGGCGGCCAGGCACGAACTCTTCAGCGAATGTCGCTACGGCCGCCCCCGTGCTCACGTGGTCGATCAGGTAGTTGCGGACCTCACCGGGCCAGGACTGGGCTTCGGGAAAGTCGTGGGCGACAGTGTTGGCTGCCTGGAGAAGCGCGGCGTCCCATCCGGTCAGGTCGGTGGCCACCTGGCGTGCGAGCGAGCGAACGGCGTCCTCAGGCAGGTATGTCCGGAGCAGGTTGGCCCGCGATGTGCCGATCTGTCGCGCCATCCAATCCAGGCGGTCGTCCAAGGCGGTGCCGTCATCGCAAACGACCGCGAACTGGTTGAGCTCGTCGGCGAACACCTCGCGGGCCCAGCGCATGGTGCCCAGCGAGGCTGTGACGCTCCCCGGTCAGTCCTAGGCGAGTGGACGGCCCGCGCATTGGAGCCTCGGTCGGCTGGAGTCGGGCTGGACCAGGACTCTTCCGGGCTCGCGAAAGAATCGCAAGCCAGAGGCGGGGGGGACGTCAACCAATGATAATGCTCGTCATACACTGATGCACGCCGAAGGAGCAGGGAACTGCTCGATCACGGCTCCGGCTGTACGGCCCGCAGAGGCTTTGGAACGGAGCGTGTGGTAGGAAGTGCGCCCGCTGGTTTGCTTGTCCCGAGTTGTGGAGCCAGGCGGCAACCAGCTTCGGGAGCGGCGAGGACCGGGAGAGCTTTTGATGTGCCACGGGGCCCTGGATGTAGGTCCCCATAATCACGGTTATGGGGAACTCCCTGGTAGCGGGCCCTTTTTCTCGGTTGTAAAACCCGACACCCGCTAGGCCAAGTTAAGTTAAGCCAGGAGGTATTTGGCCTTCAGGAGTTCCGGTTCCCGATACCGCCGCAGCGGGACGACGCCCATGGCGGTCCGGACCTCGGCGTCGAGGACGAAGCTTGCCTGCACCGTCTGCGCCATTGGTGTTTTGACCACCATGAACATCTCCCGTATCCCCTCTAGCCCTAGTTGCGGTGCCCGGCCGCTGCGGAAGGACCAGCTCGGCTCGGCGCCCAGCAAGCCGCCTGCGACGATGCTCGGTTGGTAGCGAATCACCTCCCCCTCTTGTCCGGCCACGGCCGACGCTTTGGCGAACCCGAAGGTGAGGTCGGCCGACAGTTTGTAGGACCGCGTGTAGCGTTGCAGCTCCCCGACGTTCTGGGGGAACAAGTCGACGGCGCAGGGGGGAGGCCCGATTCCGTCCACGGTCAATGTGACCCCATAGTCGACCCGGGTAAACCGACAGCCCCGGTCGGGGAAGAAATTGCACGCCATCCGCACCGAGAGGTACCGGAACCTATCCAGCGAAGCGAAGATCTCATGGCTGAGCCGTTCCTGTTGGGGCCATGCGTCGAGCACGTCGAGCACCTGTGGTACGCCAACTCGGACGCGGTTCCTCCGTCCGCGTGCCGTGAGCAGTGCGCCGGGATCTGTTGGATCGAGGGCCTTGTGGCGGGCGGCCGCGCCTGGCTCCAGTTCGATGTCGACCAGCCAGTCGCTTTCCTTCCAGGGGTCAGCCCGCAGGTCGAGCATGTCAAGCTGTCCCGTTCCGAGGTTCGCTAAGGCCGCCGATGAGGACAAAGGGCGCCCAATAATAGGGATGCGGATGCTCCGAGAGGCTGGCGACGGTCGCCTGCTGGAGCCCCCTCGCGACCTGGGGCCACCCTGTCGGGAGCAGGCCTGCGTAGAACGACGACATGAACGACCGGGTGACTTCGGCGTCCACCATCCAGAGCGTTGCGACAACTCCTCGTGCGCCGGCGCGCAGGAGTGAGGGGACGAGCCCCATCGGCTCGTCGGTCGCATCGATGCTAACGACCCCCGAGCTACAGGCGCTTAGGCACACGAGCTGGGGCGAGGTGGTCATGGCTTCGATGTCCATGACGGTCAGCAGGTCCTCGTCCGCCAGCCGCCTCAGCTCGGGGAGCTCTTGGCGGTCGCCGACCGACCACGTGGTGGGGTCCCGGCCGATTAGGGCCACATAGCGCTCAGCGTTCGTCGACCGTGCCAGAACGAGCCCCGACGCGAGGGGGAAGTAGGGGTACTGGAAGCCGTGGGCCGACACATGTACCAGGTCCGCTCCCGAAAATGCGACCAGCGCCGAGTCCTTCGGCGAGCAGTTCGTCGCTTGCGCGCGCACGCCGGGCCCCAAGAGCGCCGTGACCTCTTGGACCTCTTCGGGGAAGAAGTCGCCGACCACCGCAGGGTGCGACGGGACGTCGGCCGCCAGCGGGGCCATAATCGCAAGCAAGGAGGCACACGGCAGGTAGGTGACTGGCCAGCGCTCGATCAGCCGGCGGTCTCCCGCCGGAAGCGCGTGGAGCGGCAAGCGATGGAGGGGGCCGTGCGGCGCGATAAACAATTCGTCCCCTTCCCGCAGGAGCGGCAGGACGGGATCGAGCACAGTTGAGGCGATGCGGCTCCACGTCTCCCGCGGTCGCGGGCCGGGCGGTCGCCGTATCTCGTCGTCGGCGTCGCGGTCCACTGATGCAAGCTCCCCGTCGCTGAGGGCTCGGCGCTCGAGCCGTACCGTCCGTTCGCCGCTCCGGATCACGAACGTCAGGACCTGACCGGCGACCCGGTAGTAGCTGAGAAGCACGGCGTGCGGCCCGAGACGCTCGAG
>JALYXV010000188.1 GCA_030947025.1 Actinomycetota bacterium
GAGCAGCACCACCGCGATCAACACGACGATCAGCACGACAACCAAAATCACTGCCGACTGACCCGTCTCGTCACGCCTGCGGCCTCTGGCCACCAAGCCCCCCTTTCAACAGATGGGAAGTTCTAGGGATGTTTCAGCGCAGGACCTGCGTCCGTCACCGTTTTACAGCTTCTACATCTACGTACTTCGTTCCAGCCTCTTCGACCGCTGTGCCGCTTGAAGCCTCGGCGTCCCGGAGTGGTGGGCCGGGGCACTGTATTCCAAAAGCAGCATTTGGGGCAAGTAACAACAGCTTTGAGCATTGTGGGTGCCAACGGGGCCACCACGGGGGACGGTAAGACGTTTCCGCTGGTCCGGCATCCCCCGAAAGGTGGAGCGTACGAGGTATGACTAGTCACTTTGGGCTAGTCCGGACTAGTCATCGCAACGCTCTAGCAGGCGCGCTAACAGATGCGAGGAAGGGGGTCTCCGACCAACATGTCGACGATCCTGGTGCCCCCGAAGGGGGTCACCAGCACGACTAGCCCGGGCGGATCGGCCACCATGGAACCCACCTGGGCGGCATCGCCGCCGAGTGGGTGCTGGCGCAGCGCGGCCACGGCCGCGTCGGCTTGGTCGACCGGAACGATGGCCACGAACTTGCCCTCGTTGGCGACGTACAGCGGGTCGATGCCGAGCAGGTCGCAGGCTCCCCCAACCATGGGGCGGATCGGCAGCAGCGCCTCTTCCAGGCGGACCGTGAGGTTGCAGTCCCGCGCCAGCTCGTTGCACACCGTGCCCAGGCCCCCTCGGGTGGCGTCACGCAGCCAGCGGGTGCCCGGGGCCGCGGCCAGCAGGATTTCGACCAGCTCGTTGAGCGGGGCGGTATCGCTGTCGACGGCCGCGTCGAGGGCCAGGTCGCCCCGGGCCAGCATGACCGCGGTGCCGTGGTCGCCGATCGTGCCCGACACGATGACGGCGTCGCCGGTCGTGACCCGTGTCGCCGACAACTCCCGTCCCGCCGGGATGATCCCGATGCCGGCCGTGTTGACGTACACGCCGTCGGCCGCCCCCCGATTGACGACCTTGGTGTCGCCCGTGACGATCGACACCCCGGCCTTCAGCGCCGCCTCGGCCATGTCAGCCGCGATCTCCCGCAGCGACTCGATCAGGAAGCCTTCCTCGATGACGAAGGCAGCCGACAGCGCCATGGGTCGGGCACCCATCATGGCCAGGTCGTTGACCGTCCCATTGACCGCCAGATCGCCGATGCTGCCACCGGGAAAACGCCACGGCTTCACCACGAACGAGTCGGTCGAGAACGCCAGACGCTCGCCCGTGGGCAGAGTCACGACCGCCGCGTCGGTCTGCAACGCCGTCCGGTCGAGCGTGAAGGCGGGGAGGAATACCTGGTCAAGCAGAGCGGCTGACGCCTTGCCGCCCGCGCCGTGGGCCGAGGTGACGACCTCGTCGAGCAGGCGGGGCTTGCGCCGGCGGAACGCCTCGATCCGATCGAAGACCGCCGCTTCCCGTTCCCGCTCCGGTTGGTGCGATTCGTCGGCCGCCCCGGCGATCTCGTCGGTCACGTCGGTCATGTCAACTCCCTTCCAGCCTGGGCTGGTCCGCCAGATGTCGCTGCACGACCGACCACAGTTCGAATACCAGGGCGTCCTGGGCCTCTTGGATGCGGTGGACGCTGTCGGAGCGCACCACCAGGCAGTAGTCGACCTTGTCGTTGGCGGCCATGGCGCCGCCTTGATAACCGGCCAGGCCGATGGTGAGCAGGCCCCGGTGCTTGGCCTCGGCGAACGCCCGGATGACATTGTCGGAATTGCCACTGGTGGACAGGCCCAGGGCGATGTCGTCGGCTCGGCCGTGGGCGATCAGCTGGCGGGAGAACACCAGCTCGAAACCCACGTCGTTGGCCAGGGCGGTCAGCACGGCCCGGTCATCGACCAGCGGCCACGCCGGCAGCGGGCGGCCCTGGACCGGGTGGCGGAACATGACGGCCGTGCCTTCGGCGTCGGTGGCGCTGCCGCCATTGCCGAAGGTGTACAGCCGCCCCCCGCGGGCGAAGCGGGCCGCCATCTCGGCCCCCACCGTCTCCACCACATCGGCCAGTTGACGGAGTGTCGCCAGTTGCAGCTCCCGGCTCTGGGCCATCTTGGCCCGGGCCGACGCGGCCAGGTCCACCAGCAGGCCACCCGCGTCGCGCTCCTCGGAGTCGATGAAGGGGTACAGGAAGTTGGTCGGCTCGGCGGTCACAGCACCGGCTCCTCGATGGCGGTGATGGCGGTCCCGGCATGGACCAGCAGCAAGTCGCCCAGGGCCCGCGGACCGACCAGGGTGGTGTCCACCGTCTCCCGGTGGCCCTGGGCCAGCACGACCGCGGTGTTGTCCGCGCCTGCTTCGACCACCTCGACCAACCGGCCCTCGTCCGAACAGGTGATGCATACCTCGTCGGTGCAGGCGGCGGGCTCGGCCAGCAGGCCCGAGTGTTCGAACACGACATGCACCAGCTCCCACAGCAGGTGGTACAGCAGGACGTACCCGCCTGAGGTGCCGGCCACTTCGGGGTCCACGCCGTCGACCCACAGGAGGTGGTCGGCCCCGCGTGGGTCGGGATGGGGCCCGGCGCCGATCCAGACACTCGTGAGCCCCCACGCCTCGGCCCGGCGCAGCAGCGAGGCCAGCTTCCTGTCGTCTGCTGTCCCGAGGGCGACGAGCACATCGCCCGGGCGGACCAGGACACGGAGGGACCCGAGCAAGTCATCGTCGTTCACGTAGATCGCGGGCAGCGCCCGCTTGCCCATGATCACGGGATGGACGAACTCCACGGCGACATGGCGGCCGTGGGCCGGCCAGCTCGGGGAGACGCACCACATTGTGGCCCCGGCGGCGAAGCGGCGGGCGAGGGACAAGGCGGCGGCGGCCAGGTTGTCGGCGACCGGCTCGAGAGCGGCGAAGTCGATCGCCAGCTCCTTCTCGTCGGACATGAGTGGGTTGGACACCATGAATCCTTTCGGAACGGTTGGACCGCGAGAGCAAAGACGCGTATTCGAACCGGCCTGTCCACTCTACGCCCGGACTACGGCTGAGCGACCGTGGCTCCGGCCACCACCACCTGCCCGAGGGCCAGGCCGCCATCGTTGGGCGGAACGATGCGGTGGGTCAGCACCTCGAAACCCCGGCGTTGCAGCTCCGCCCTCGCCAGCCGCAACAGCAACACGTTCTGGAACACCCCACCCGTGAGCGCCGTTCGCGACAGGCCGATGGGACCGGCGATCTCGCTGGCCAGCTCGCCCACCAGCTGAGCGACGGCCACATGAAAGCCGGCCGCGATCGGGCCGGATGGCACGCCGGCTCGGAGATCGTCCACGATGGCTGACAGGATCGAGCCTGGGTCGATAACATCCCCCGCCCGGGCGAAGCAATAGCGCCGAGCCGTGGCCAGGTGAGCCTCGGCTTGGGTCTCGAGTTCGATGGCCGCCTGGGCCTCGTAGGAAACCCGGTGACGCACGCCGAGCAGTGAGCTCACGGCATCGAACAACCGGCCCATGCTCGACGTGGGTACGCATTGCACGTCGCGCTCCAGCTGGCGCCGTAGGGCCCGCAACTCGGTCACGTCGGTCGCCTGCACCGGCGCCAGGTCGTCGGCCCATTCGATTCCGGCAGCCCACAGCTGGGCCAGCGCGGCCCGGTAGGGCCGTTTGATGGTGGCGTCCCCACCGGGCAGGGGCACATATCCGAGATGAGCCACACGGGTGAAGCGGTCGTAGCGGGCCAGCAGCACCTCGCCCCCCCAGATCGCCCCGTCGGCGCCGTACCCGGTGCCGTCGAACGCGAAGCCGAGAACCTGGTCGGCCCGCGCCACCCCGTGCTCGGCCATGACTGCGGCCACGTGGGCGTGGTGGTGCTGGACCAGCGCCAACGGGCCGAGGGCATGGTCCTCGGCCCAGTTCCGGGTGTGGTAGCCGGGATGCAGGTCGGCGGCCAGCAGCTCGGGCGTCACTTGGTAGATGTCCCGGAACTGCGCGGTGGAGCGCTCGAACGCGGCCAGCGTCTCGGGACTGCCCATGTCGCCGATGTGCTGGCTCATCCAGGCGTCGTGGCCCGAGGCCAAGCAGAACGTGTTCTTCAGCTCGCCCCCCACGGCCAGCACCGAGGCCACCTCGAGCGGGAGCCGGACGGGCAGCGGGGCGTAGCCGCGGGACCGACGGACGGGGAGTTCCTCGCCGTCGACCATGCGGATGACCGAATCGTCGCAGGGGACATGGATGGGGCGGTCATGGATGAGCCAGCGGTCGGCCAGCCGGCCCAGGCGCTGGCGGGCGTCGTCGTCGTCGTAGCAGATCGGCTCGTCGGTGATGTTGCCGCTGGTCATCACCAGCACCTCGGGCGCGGGCTGGTCGGAGCCCGGTACGGGCTGGAACAGCAGGTGGTGAAGGGGGGTGTAGGGCAGCATGATCCCGATCATCGGGTTGTCGGGGGCGACGAGGGGCGACAGCCCCGAGCCGGGGTGGGGCCGGACGTTGAGCAGCACGATCGGCCGCTGCGGTGAGAGCAACAGCCGGGTCTCGTCGGTGTCGACATGGGCCAGCCGGCGGGCCACGGCGAGGTCCCGGGCCATCACCGCGAACGGCTTGTCGGCCCGGCCCTTGCGGGCCCGCAAGCGGGCCACGGCGTCGTCGTCGCCCGCGTCGCAGGCGATGTGGAAGCCACCCAGCCCCTTGACCGCCACGATCTGGCCCTGGGCCAGGGCGCCCTGGGCCGCGGCCAGCGCGGCGTCGGTGCCGTCGACCCTGCCCTCGGGGAACTCCAGCCACAACCGGGGGCCACAGGCGGCACAGGCGAGCGGCTGAGCGTGGAAGCGCCGGTCGAGCGGGTCGTGATACTGGACGGCGCACGCGTCACACAGGGAGAATCCCGCCATGGTGGTATTGGGTCGGTCGTAGGGCAACCGCTTGGTGATGGTGAACCGGGGCCCGCAGTTGGTACAGGTGATGAACGGATAGCGATGACGGCGGTCGGCCGGGTCGAACAACTCGCGGAGGCAGTCGGCGCACAGGGCAGCGTCGGGTGCGACGAAGGTGCGCACCGCCGAGTCGGCCCGGCTGGGCGCGATCCGGAACCCCGCTTCCCCGAGCGGTGCGAGGGGCTCCGACTCGACCGCGTCGACACGGGCCAGCGGGGGGGCGTCGCGGCGTAGCCGAGCCTCGAACGCCTCGACCACGGCGCGGGGCCCCTCGACCTCGACGAACACGCCGTCAGTGTCGTTGCCGACATGGCCCGCCAACGACGATTCCGTCGCCACCCTATGGACGAAGGGCCGGTACCCGACGCCCTGTACGACGCCCCGCACCCGAATTCGCATCCGCACCGGTGACTCGATCGCCCAATGGGGGGGAGCCCCCGGCGACGTCGTCATTGAATCCGGCCCGATTGCACAGGCGCGAGTCTACGAAGCGTCCCCCACCGACCGGTTGGCCAGGTGGACCGGCGGGTAGCCGGCCTGGACCTCAGACGGTCTCGAGGGCCCGGTCGTACTGCCCCAGGGCCGCCTCGCTGTTGCACCTGGCCCGAACAAGGAGAGCATCTTGGGCCGCGGTGCAATTGGAAGATTCGCCCGCCCAGGTGCGAAGGGGATCGTCCTGAAGGGCCCGACCGTACGAGAAGGTCAGCATCCAGGGGTGTGGCCCGAGGCGGTTCATGGCGTCGAGGTGCTCGGTCGCGACCTGAGCCGACTGGCCGCCGGAAAGGAAGGCGATGCCGGGGACGCTGGCGGGAACGGTGTCACGGAGGCAGCGCACCGTCGCATCGGCCACCTCCTGGACCGACGAGCCCGGTCCCTTGGCGCCGGAGATCACCATCGACGGCTTGAGGACCATGCCCTCCAGGTCGATGCCGGCCAGCCGAAGCTGGGAAAACACCTCAGCCAGCGTCTCATGAGTCACCTCGTCGCAGCGGGCCTGGTCGTGGTCACCGTCCATCAGCACTTCGGGTTCGACGATGGGCACCAACCCGCCCTCTTGGCACAGGGCGGCATAGCGGGCCAAGGCGTGGGCGTTGGCCACCAGGGCGTTGCGGCTCGGAAGGCCGTCGCCGATGTTGATGACGGCCCGCCACTTGGCGAAACGGGCGCCCAGCTCGTAGTACTCCGCCACCCGATCGCGGAGACCGTCGAGACCCTCGGTGATGGTCTCGCTCGGGGATCCGGCCAGGCCTTTGGCGCCGGTGTCCACCTTGATCCCGGGCAGGATGCCCCGGCCCGCCAGGACCTCGGGGAACGGCGTGCCGTCGGAAGTCGCCTGGCGGATCGTCTCGTCGTACAAGATCACCCCACTGATGTGGGACTCGATCCCCGGGGCGGTGAGCAGGGCCTCGCGGTACTGCCGCCGCAACTCGACCGTGGACGGGATGCCCAGCGCGGCGAAGCGCTTGGATATGGTGCCAGAGCTTTCGTCGGCAGCCAGGATGCCTTTGCCGGGCGCCACCATCGCCGCGGCCGCTTCGTGCAACTTGTCGGTCGTCATCGCGTGATGGTCGCGCGAAACTGGCCCCGGCGCAACGCCCGTAGGTGGGCGAACACGGCGAATGGTCGGGGGCGGCGACGGGGGCGTCGAGCATCCAGCTGGCCTCGCACAACAGCTCGACGACGCGGCGCACCGGTGGGATCTTCCGCCACCGCGACTGGCGGCGTTTCCTAGGCCCCCACAGCAGCTCCAGGACCCGCTCGAAGGCCCAGCCGCCGGTCACCCCGTCGCAGGCCCGCACCGCGGCCAGGACGGCCCGGCGGTACACCTCGGCTTTGGGGTGGCCGGCCAGCCAGTCCAGCGTGGCCCGCAAGGCGGGCTCGTCGGGGATCGACACCTGGCCGGCGCCACCATTACGGCCCGCGAAGGCGGCCACGACCGCCCCGGGGGCGTCGGGGTGGGGTTTGGAAGTCCAGGGCGGCGCGGGCGGAGCCGCACAGCCCGTAGAGGACCATGACCACCCGGCGGGGTCCACCCGCAACAGACGCCCCTCGCTCACGGCCGCCGCCGGGCGCGCCACTCACGCCCGGGCTCGGCCACGACACCAAGGGCGCACAGCGCCTGGAGGTCGTAGCGGGACCCGCACCGGGCAGAAGAACGCGTAGAACTCTGGGTGGGTGGTACCGTTACCTCAGTTCTTAACGAAGCCCGTTCTCCCGTTGCTTGGTCGGCTCAGGGGAGGCGGGCTTCCTTGGTTTTGTCGGGTCTAGCTAGCCGCCTCCTCCTGCTGACAGTCCGGGCCCGGGAACCACTCGCCGTCGTCGTGGCGGTGGGCCCCCGCGAGCCGGTACCGGCTCGAGCTGCGCCACTGGACCCGAGCAGCCGCCCCCATCACCACCTGATCAGCCGCCTGTTGCCTTTCGGGTTGCGGTAGGAGGCGTTGTGAGGCTCTGAAACGGCCGGGGTGGTACCTAGGGTGCGGCCGGGAAGCGACCGGGCCCTGGCTCTTGTGCCTTCTACGCCGGCGCTCGCATCGGCGAGGTCGTCGCACTCGACATCAACGACGTGGGCCTGTCCAGGCGCAAGGGGACGCTCCGCATCTGGGGCAAAGGCGGCCGAGCCCGGGAGGTACCGGTCCACGCCCAGCTACGCACGGCACTGGCGGCGTGGCTCGAGGAACGCCACGAGTGGCCCGCCGCCGCCAGCGACCCCGCCCTCTTCCTCAACCAGCGAGGGACCCGGCTCGGGGTACGGGCGGCTCGCGGCACCGACTTGGTGATCGTCGCTGAGCTGCTCGGCCACGCGCGGCTGGAGACGACCCGCGGCTACACCCGCCCAAGCGCGGAGGACAGCCCGGCCGTGCTGTTTGGCAAGCCGTACATCACGGAGTAGGGCCAATGAGTGCGGCCGTTCTCATCGTGACGGACCTGCGCGGAGCCGTGCCCGTGCGCTCGCCCAGGTTCGTGTTGAGAATCCGTCGACGCGCTTCGATCTGGGCCATCGCTTCCGCAGCCTCCTCAGCGACTGACTGACCTAGTCTGGGCGACCGCCTGGCCACCGTGGCCGAGTTCAGCAGCGAGGACTTCACGCTGCTGCTCGGGTTCCTCGATGCCCTCGTGACCAAGAACCGCCTCAAGGCCCTCGCCGGCGGGATCAGCTGAACGCAGCTCGTCGCGATGAGTTCGCTCGCAGCGATCCCCCCACGGCGGAGCCATCACATGTTCAAGCCTCCGCGGCGGCGCGGCGGCCCACCCTCTGGCTCTGCGCGCAGGTGCCGGAGCACGGAGAACTCCGGCGTGTGCACCGCCGCCAGCGGCCGCGCCTCGCGCTTCGGCGGCATCTCGGCGCCGACGACGCCTCATCGAGCGGGCCGAGGGTGCGCGCCCTCAGCGCTCCGGAGGATCCGCCTTCCCTGGGCCGTCGCCTTCAGGCTGCCCGGCCCGACCATCGATTTCACCAGTGCGAGGGCAGTCGGGCCAAGCGGCTCACCGGAGCAGCAGACCAGGTGCCAAGGCCGGTCGATGGGGGTGCCCGGGCACGCCCACACGGCGACGGACCCCTGGGAGATGCGTTCGGCGGCGGCGTCGAGGGAGATCAACCCCACCCCCAGCCCCAACTCCACGCCTCGCTCGACGGCGGCGTTGGACCCCAGGATCATCGTGGGCGGGTCGATGTCCAGCTCGGCGAGCAGGGCATCGGCTGCGGCGCGCGTCCCGGATCCCGGTTCGCGCAACAGCCAGGTCTCCCGGGCCGGGTCGTGCACCGCATCGGCGCCGTTCCTCCGTGACGTCGCCGAGGCGGGACCGATGAGGACGAGCCGGTTCTCGCCACTGGCCAGGGTGTCCGCGGCCACGGCGACCGGCGGCCGCCCGGCTACCACGAGGTCGGCCTCGTGGTGGCGCAATGTTTCCCACACCGTCATCCGATTCCCGACCTGGACGGTGACACCAGCTTCGGGGTGCTGTTCACGGAATCGTGCGACGAAGGGCAGGAGCAACCGCTCGGCGGCCGTGGCCACCGCGACGAGCCGAACCGTGCCCCGTGCCGGGTCTTCGATGCTGCGGGCGCGGCGGGAGCCCTGGTCGAGGAGCCCCAGGCTGGCCCGCACGTCAGCGGCGAAGGCCGTTCCGGCCGCGGTGAGCCGGAGGCCGCGGCCGTAGCGGGTGACGAGCGCCACGCCCAATTCCCGCTCGAGGCTGGCGATCGCGGCCGAGACGGCCGGCTGCGAGACGAGGAGCGACTCCGCAGCGACCCGAACCGACCCTGCGTCGGTCACCGCGAGAAAGGTGCGGAGCTGGCTCAACGTCATTGCCATGGGGTGCTCAAAGTCTTCTAAGTGTTCCCTTATGAGGTCCGAGTGGCACCCGCAGTGGAACTACCATCCTCGCTGAAACAACGTGACGCTTCAAGTGATTGCAGTACGGGGCCCCAGAGGACACTGTTGCCCTCCCGTCCCCGCGTCCAAAGCGCTCATAAGCAGAGAGTGATGATATATAACCAACTTCTCATTTTACTCTGCAACCACCGGAGCGTAGGCTACATGATCATCCAGGACGAGCGTCAGACCCCGGAGTGGGAGTCCGAGACCGGCGCCCAGTCGGTCTTTAGCCGAGGAGAACCGCGTGGCATCAAGTAACGGGAGTGGCGGCTACCAGGCCGGGGTGAAGAAGTACGCCGACACGTACTGGACCCCGGATTACGCGCCGTTGGACACCGACCTGCTGGCCGTCTTCAAGGTACTTCCCCAGGAGGGCGTGCCGCGCGAGGAAGCGGCCGCGGCGGTGGCCGCCGAGTCATCCACCGGCACCTGGACCACGGTGTGGACCGACCTGCTCACCGATCTCGAGTACTACAAGGGTCGGGCCTACCGGATCGACCCGATCAACGACGGCTCCGGTGCCTTCTTCGCCTTCGTCGCCTACCCGATCGACCTGTTCGAGGAAGGCTCGGTCGTCAACGTCCTGACGTCGCTGGTGGGCAACGTCTTCGGCTTCAAGGCGATCCGCAGCCTGCGCCTGGAAGACATTCGCTTCCCGATCGCGTACGTGAAGACCTGCGGCGGCCCCCCCAACGGCATCCAGATGGAGCGCGACCGCCTCAACAAGTACGGGCGGCCCCTACTGGGTTGCACGATCAAGCCGAAGCTCGGCCTGTCGGCCAAGAACTACGGGCGCGCCGTCTACGAATGCCTCCGAGGCGGGCTCGACTTCACCAAGGACGACGAGAATATCAACAGCCAGCCGTTCATGCGCTGGAACCACCGCTTCGAGTTCGTGATGGAAGGGGTGCACAAAGCCACAGCCGAGACGGGCGAGCGCAAGGGCCACTACCTCAACTGCACGGCGCCCACGCCGGAGGAGATGTACAAGCGGGCCGAGTTCGCCAAGTCGCTCGGCGCCCCGATCATCATGCACGACTTCCTCACCGCCGGCTTCACCGCCAACACCGGTCTGGCGAACTGGTGCCGCGAGAACGGCATGCTGCTCCACATCCACCGCGCCATGCACGCGGTGATCGACCGTCACCCCATGCACGGCATTCACTTCCGGGTGCTCGCCAAGTGCCTGCGCCTGTCCGGGGGCGACCATCTCCACTCCGGCACCGTCGTCGGCAAGCTCGAAGGCGATCGCGAGGCCACGATGGGCTGGATCGACACGCTGCGCGAGTCCTACATACCCGAGAACCGCAAGCGCGGCATCTTCTTCGACCAGGACTGGGGATCGATGCCCGGCGTCATTCCCGTTGCCTCGGGAGGCATCCACGTCTGGCACATGCCCGCATTGGTAGCGATCTTCGGCGACGACGCCTGCCTGCAGTTCGGCGGCGGGACGCTCGGCCACCCGTGGGGCAACGCACCCGGCGCCCACGCCAACCGGGTGGCGCTCGAGGCCTGCGTGGAGGCACGGAACCAGGGCCGGCAGGTCGAACGCGAGGGTAAGGAGATCCTGACCGAGGCGGCCCGCCACAGCCCCGAGCTGGCGATCGCGATGGAGACCTGGAAAGAGATCAAGTTCGAGTTCGACACCGTGGACAAGATCACTGCCTGATCGCCGGCTGGTCGCCGTTCCACCCTCCCGTCGCCTGACCTCCCGGCCCGAAAGGAAGGCCCTGGAGGAGAGGGCCCCTAAAGGAGAAATTGACAATGCACATTGAACCCTACGGGCCTACCCAGCGCCAGGTGGAGACCTTCTCCTACTTGCCACCGATGACGCCCGAGCGGCTTCGCCAGCAGGTCGCGTACCTCATCCAGTCCGGCTGGGCCCCTGCGATCGAACACACGGAGCCCGAGAAGGCCTTCTCGAACTTCTGGTACCTGTGGGAACTCCCGCTCTTCGGTGAGCGGTCGGTGGACAAGGTCATGGCCGAGCTCGACGCGTGCCACCGCGCCAATCCCGGACACCACGTGCGCCTCCTCGGCTACGACAACTACATGCAGACTCAGGGCACGGCCTTCATCGTCCACCGCGGTGGTGAAGCGGCGCGCAACCTCCCCACCGGGTACATGAGCGGGAACGGTCGCTGAGAAATGGGAATGTACGCGGTCCAGGCCGACGACAGCGGTGAGCTGACGGAGCTCAGCACTGCTGCCCGTGACGGCCGCACCGTGGCGAAGTTGCGGCGCGTGGCGCTGTCCCAGGGCATGCAGGCGCTGAACGGCGACGGTGTCCAGCTGGCGGCGGAGAACCTGCAGGTCAACGGGGCGGGGGCGCCCCCCGCCGCTTCCAACGGTCAAACCGCGACGAACGGCGCGCAAGGGGCTCCGGAGGCGACGGCGGTCGCGACCAACGGCGTGGCTTCCTCCCACCTGGGCCGCGCCATCTCCATGGAGCGCCGCCGCCAGCTGTCCCAGGGCAAGCAGGCCATGAACGGCGGCGCTGACCCGACGGGGGCTGCAGCCGACGCCGGCGCGCCGCCCGCCGCCCCCGAGCGTCAAGCCGCGCCAAGCGGCGCGCCAGTCGCTCCGGAGGCGACGGC
>JALYXV010000159.1 GCA_030947025.1 Actinomycetota bacterium
GGAGGGGCCGGGGGGACCCAAGCGGGTTGCCCAGGCGGCGGGCCCGGGGGAGCAGGCGGCGGCGCCGGGGGAGCAGGGGGCGGGGGCGGCGGAGGGGGTGGCCGGTGCTGCGGATACCCGGGGGGCGCCTGACCAGGCTGGTCCGGGTCGGGGGCCGGGTCCGGGGGCCGGTCGGGTGACGGGATGCTTCCGCTGTTGGTCATCGATCCACCTCTACCCAAAATTGGACTCGACAACGAACCCTACCGCCTGGATCGCGTCGTCAACCGAGTTGGCGACGCGATACATTCGCGCCAATTTCCGAGACCGGGATGGGTGGCAGCGCGGCCTCCCCTTCAACGGGGAAGGCCGGTCAGGCGAAAGTTCCCCCTCGAAGCAGGAGCCCGTCCATGCGTCCAGTTTCTCCACCTCCTCGGCGACCCATCCGCGAACGCGACGCCTGCGGTATCGGTTTCGTGGCGGACGCGCACGGACGGGCCTCGCGCCAAATCATCGACGCCGCCCTGGGCGGGTTGGCCTGCGTCATCCACCGTGGGGCGGTGGCGGCCGACGCCAAGACGGGGGACGGGGCGGGCCTCCTGCTGCCCATCCCGGCAGCCATCTTCGGCCCCGACCGCGGCGTCGCCAACCTGTTCGTGCGGGGCCACGACGACCCGCGGGCCCGGTTGGAGGAGCTGGCCAGCCTGGAGGGCCTCGCCGTCGAGGACTGGCGGCAACCGCCCACGGACGAAAGCCATCTCGGTGACCGGGCCCGGGCCAGCCAACCCCGCCTCATGCAGGCCATCTTGTCGACAACCATCACGAGCGGCCGGGAACGGGCCGCCTTCCGGCTACGCCGGCGCATCGCCACCGCCGCCGACCTGACCGGGGTGTACGTCGTCAGTTGCTCCTTCAGGACCATCGTGTACAAGGGCCTGGTGGCGGCCAATTCCCTGGCCGCCTTCTACCCGGACCTGGCCGACACGGCCGTCATCGGCCACTTCGCCATCTTCCACCAGCGGTTCTCGACCAACACGCTCCCATCGTGGGAGCGGGCCCAACCCTTCCGCACCCTCTGCCACAACGGCGAGATCAATGCCATCGCGGGCAACAGCGGACGGATGCGCGGTCGGGCGGTGCTGGGCACGGTAGACGCCGGCCTGGGCGACGAGGACCTGTTCCACCCCGTGCTCGACCCGTCCGACTCCGACAGCGGCCAACTGGACAGCGCGGTCGAACTGCTGGTCCGGGGCGGCCGGGACATCCGCCATGCCGTAGCCATGCTGATCCCCGAAGCATGGGAGGGCGCTCGCGACCTCGACCCCGAGGTTCGCTGCTTCTACCGGTACCACTCGTCGCTGGTCGAGCCGTGGGACGGCCCGGCCGGCGTCATCTTCACCGACGGGCTAGGCGTAGGCGCCGCCCTCGATCGCAACGGGCTGCGGCCGGTCCGCTACGCCATCTGCGAGGACGGACTGGTGGCGGCGTGCTCCGAGGCCGGGGCCGTTGACGTCCACGGTCACGGCGCCGTTCGCCGCGGTCGGTTGGGACCAGGCCAAATGCTCTTCGTGGACCCGACCCGCGGCGTGCTCGAGGACCACGAGTGCAAGGTCCGCATCGCCGCCGCCGCGCCCTACGGTCATTGGGCTGCCGAGGGACTGCGCCAGCTGGGAAATGGAGAGCCGGTCCAGGAGAGCCCGGACGCGACCATTCTGGCCCGGCGCCAGGCGACCCACGGCTACACCGTGGAAGAGCTCCGAATGATGGTCAAGCCCATGGCGATCGACGCCAAGGAACCCACCTTCTCGATGGGTGACGACACCCCGTTGCCGCCACTGGCAGGCCGGCCCCGGCCCATCCATCACTACCTGCGGCAGCGATTCGCCCAGGTCACCAACCCCGCCATCGACCACTTGCGGGAGCGGCTGGTCATGAGCCTGCGCACCCTGCTCGGACCGCGTCATCCGCTCCTGTCGGAATCGGCGGAGGCGGCCCAGCTGGTCGAGCTGGACACCTTCTTCCTCTTTCCGTCGGCGGTTGCGGCCCTGACCAACACCACGGTTGCGCCGTTCCCGGCCGTCCGCCTCGACGCCACCTTCCCGGTCGACGAGGGCGCCGCCGGGCTCGCCTCGGCCATCGACCGGCTGCGGGTGGAGGCGGCCCGGGCAGTGGCGGTCGGCGCCGGGCTGTTGCTGATCGACGACTCGGCTATCTCGGCCACCCGCGTGCCCATACCCACCCTGCTGGCAACCGGCGCCATCCATAATCATCTGATCGGCTGCGGGCTGCGCATGCAGGCCAGCCTCATCGTGGTGGCGGACGACACTCGTGATGTCCACGGCGTCGCCTGCTTGCTGGGTTGTGGCGCCGACGCGGTCTGCCCGCAGCTGGCCCTCGAGACGGTGGCGGCCGACGCCGACGCGTCCGTCGATTCCGACCTGTCGGCGCCCGAAACCCAGGAACGCTTCCAGGCCGCGGTCGAAGATGGCGTGCTCAAGATCCTGTCGAAGATGGGAATCGCCACAGTCGACTCCTATCGGGGGGCCCAGATCTTCGAGGCCATCGGCCTCGGCGCCGAAGTGGTCGACTGCTGCTTCACCGGCATGCCGTCGGTTATCGGCGGCATCGGCTGGGCCGAGCTGGGCGACGACGTCGTGACCCGCCATGCCGCCGCGGGCTGGGACTCGGAGACCGCGCCCGCGCTGGAAAACCCGGGCTACTACCGGGACCTGAAGCGCGGCGGCGAGTACCACACCCACAACAAGGGGGTCATCGACGCGCTCCAAGCCCACAGCATGAGCAGCGCCACCTCCAATGGCTCCAACGGCGCCGGTGGCTCCAATGGCTCGAGTGGCGGGCTCAGCGGCGAGGGTGGCCCCATCGCGGCCAAGCTCTTGCAGCGCGCCATCCAGGAAGGCAATACCGCTCTGTACCAGGCCTTCTGCACGCTGGTCAACGGCCGGCCCACAACCGAGGTCCGGGACCTGCTGGAGCTGGTCCCTGACGGGCCAGCGGTGGACATTGACGAAGTGGAGCCCGCCACCGCCATCGCCCAGCGTTTCTCGACGGGAGCCATGAGCCACGGGTCACTGTCCGCCGAGGCCCACGAGACGCTGGCCGAGGCCATGAACCTCATCGGCGGGCGGTCCAACTGCGGTGAAGGGGGCGAGGACCCCTACCGGTTCGAAACCCGGGGCCAGCCGACGGGCGACAAGAACAGCAAGATCAAGCAGATCGCCTCTGGTCGTTTCGGTGTGACCCCGCAGTACCTGGCCTTCGCCGACGAGCTTCAGATCAAGGTGGCCCAGGGTTCCAAGCCCGGCGAAGGCGGTCAGCTGCCCGGGCACAAGGTGAGCGAGGAAATCGCACGGCTCCGCCACACGCAGCCGGGAGTGACGCTCATCTCCCCGCCCCCCCACCATGACATCTACTCGATCGAGGATCTGGCCCAGCTCATCTTCGACTTGAAGCAGATCAACGCCTTCGCCGACGTTTCCGTCAAGCTGGTCGCCGAGGACGGCGTGGGCACGATCGCGGCCGGCGTCGTCAAGGCGTTGGCCGAGGTGGTCCATATCAGCGGTGCCAACGGCGGCACCGGGGCGTCCCCCCTGTCGTCCATCAAGCACGCGGGGATGCCGTGGGAGCTCGGGTTGGCCGACACCCAGACCGCGCTGGTCGAAAACGGCCTGCGGGCACGGGTCCGGCTGCGCATCGACGGCGGCCTCCTGACCGGCCGGGATGTGATGATCGCCGCCCTGCTCGGCGCGGACGAGTTCTCCTTCGGCACCTCGGCCATGATCGCCGAAGGCTGCGTGATGCTCCGCGCCTGCCACAAGGACACCTGCACCACCGGAATCGCAACCCAGCGGCCCCACCTCCGGGCCAAGTTCGCGGGCACCGCCGAAGGCGTGGCCAAGTATCTGCTGTTCGTGGCCGAGGAGGTCCGTCAACTGCTGGCCTCGCTGGGCCTGCGTTCCGTGGACGAGGCGGTCGGGCGGGTCGAGTGCTTGCGCCAGAAGAAGGTGGGCAACGCCCGGGCCGACAGTCTCAACCTGTCTCCCCTTCTGGTGCCGCCCGACGATCCCGAGGCGCCCCGGCGGTACGTGTCGGGCGTTGCCATCCAGCGGGCCCGTTCGGCTTTGGGCGACCGGCTGCTGGCCGACGCCTACCGGGCGGTCTGGGACGGAGAGCAGTTCGAGCTCAACTACCGGATCAGTAACGGTGACCGCACATTCGGGGCGGCCCTGGGCGGCGCACTGGCATTGGAGTTCGGCACCACGACACCGCGCGGCAACGTCCGAGTGCGGCTGGAAGGCGAGGCGGGTCAGAGCTTCGGGGCCTTCATCACCGACGGGATCTGGCTCGATCTGTCCGGTGAGGCCAACGATTACGTCGGCAAGGGCATGGGCGGAGGCCGCATCGTGATCCGCCCGCCCGCCGATGACGCTGGGAATCCGGTGCTGGCCGGGAACACCTGTCTCTACGGCGCCACGGGCGGGACGGTCTGGATCGCGGGCTCGGTGGGTGAGCGGTTCGCGGTGCGCAACTCCGGTGCCACCGCCGTGGTCGAGGGAGCGGGCGACCACTGCTGTGAGTACATGACCGGGGGCACGGTGGTCGTGCTCGGCCCGATCGGTTATAACGTCGGCGCCGGCATGACCGGCGGCGGGGTGTACCTGTGGGACCCCGAACACCGGGCGACGGTGCAGATCAACCCCGCCCTGGTCGAGGCGGTCCGGTTGGATTCAGGTGACGAGCGGGAGCTGCGCTGGCTGATAGAGCAGCACTACGAGCTGACCGGCTCTTCCCGCGCCGACCAGTTGCTCGAGAACTGGACAGAAACGGCCGACGACTTCTGGCATGTGGTCCCGCTGGGCCGAGTCAAGCGGCTCGAAGCCCAGACGGTAGGCCGGGTCGGCGGGGCCTGAACCCAGTCGCGGACCGTTGCGCGCAACACTCGCGACCGTTGTGTGCAAATGAGTGACCGTATACGTACCCAATTTGCACACAACGCGCCGCCCGCGTCGGCCCGAGGCGTCAGCTGGGGGGCGTGGCCCGGAGTAGCTCCTCGTCGGTCGGGTCATGTGCGCGTTGCGCCTCGGCCGGCAGCAGGTCCGCGATCGCCTGCATCATCCGCGCTGTGTCGGCATGGGCGTCGCCGGTGAGCCCGGCCAGCGGTGGACCCACGCGGACCCGAACCTTGGGAGGGTTGAGAAGGTTCGTCACGTTGGGCATCCGAGCCGAGCGAGGCCACACCTTCTCCGTCCCCCAGACCCCGGCCGGGACAACGGGCGCCCCGGTGGCAACCGCGAGACGGGCGGCGCCGGTCCTGCCTTCGAGTTGGGGCGAGTAGAAGGCCGCTCCTTTTGGAATGGTCCCCTGGGGCAAGATGACCACCACCTCCCCGCCCCGCACCGCTTCTACGGCATCAGTCAGCGCGTCGCCGCCGCCCGCGTCCCGATCAACCAGGATCTGGCCCATTACCTTGGCCAGCTGGCCCAGGACCGGCGCGTCGAAGATCTCCTTCTTGGCCAGGGCCCGGGGCAGCCGCCCGCCCCGCATCACGGTGAGTCCGAGAGCCACCGCGTCGAAATAGCTGCGGTGGTTGGCCACCACGATGGCCGGGCCCTGGCGGGGGATGTTCTCGGTGCCCGCGATGTCGAATCGGGCGTAGGGAAACGACTCGGGCCGAACGACGGCCTTCACAAGGTCGAATGGCTCCAAACCCATGAGCTTGGGCACGCCGGGCGGGGCGTCGAGGTGCAGCTGGGGCCATCGCCGCAGCGTGGCGACGAGCGCCAGCCGAGGGTCGGCATTCACCGCCACTGGGTGGCCCACCGCCGACAGCAGCGGAAGGTCGTACACGCTGTCGGAGTAGGCCCAGCTGGCCGACAGCTCGACCCCGTGCTCGGCCGCCCACCAGCGGACCGCGGTCAACTTGCCGGCCGCCCACACAAAGGCGCCGTCCAACCGGCCCGCGTACCGCTCCACGCCGTTGTGGTCGACCCTCACCTGGTAGCGGGTGGCGATCACGTCGTCGAGGGCCAGGCGCCGGGCGAAGGGCTCGATCAGGTCGAACGGCGTGGTGGTGGTGAGGACGACCGGCCGCCCGGCCTGGTGGTGCTCGTCGATGAGACCGATGGCATACGGCGCGACCTGCGCCAGCAGGCCGTCGACGGCCATCTCGGCTGCTCCCCGCAGCGCCGAGCGCCGGCGGCCCCGCACCGCGGCCGCGGCCGCCCGTGCCAACGCCATGGTCGGCAGGGACTCCCCGAAGCGGTTGTAGGTCTGGTACAGCAGCCCCTGACCGGGAACGGGCCGGGTCGGTCCCACGCCGGCTCGCCCCAGCGCTTCTGCCAGCACGGGCCCGCTGGCGCCCCGCAGCAAGGTCCGGTCCAGATCGAAGAACGCGGCCGCAGTGCCCACCTCGGGGAACGCTACCGCCGCGACCCCAATATTGCCGGGCGGAGCAGGCCGTCCCCAGCCGCCGCCCCACGCGCGGCTTAGGCGCGGTTCTTCAGCTGCCGGAGCACGTACGGCAGGATGCCGCCGTGGCGGAAGTACGCCTCTTCTTTGGGCGTATCGATCCGCAGCCGGACCCGGAATTCCCGCCCGTCCGCGCGCACCAGCAACTCGTCGGGCAACGAATCCTCGTCGCCCAGGCCCTCGAGCCCGGAGATGTCGTAGGCCTCCTCGCCCGTGAGGCCCAACGACTCGACCGATTCGTCTTTGAACTGCAGGGGCAGCACGCCCATCCCCACCAGGTTGGAGCGGTGGATTCGCTCGAAGCTCTCGGCCAGCACGGCCCGGACGCCCAGCAGGCTCGTCCCCTTGGCCGCCCAGTCGCGCGACGACCCCGAGCCGTACTCCTTGCCGGCCAGCACCAGCAGCGGGACGCCGTCGCCCTGGTAGGCCATAGCGGCGTTGTAGATCGTCATCTCCTCGCCGTCGGGCAGGTGACGGGTGACACCACCCTCGGTCCCCGGGGCCAACTGGTTGCGCAGCCGGATGTTGGCGAAGGTGCCCCGGATCATGACCTCGTGGTTGCCCCGGCGCGACCCGTAGGAGTTAAAATCGGGCGGCTCCACCCCCTGCTCCTCCAGCCAACGGCCGGCCGGGCCGCTGCGGCGGATACTGCCCGCAGGTGAGATGTGGTCGGTGGTGACGCTGTCTCCCAGCTTGGCCAACACCCGGGCACCGTGGATGTCGGTGATGGGATCCGGCCCGGCCGACATGGCCTCGAAATAGGGCGGGTTGCGGACGTAGGTCGACGAGCCGTCCCACGCGTAGCGCTGGCCGGTCGGAATCTCGAGCCCGTTCCAGTTGGCGTCGCCGGCGAATACCGACTCGTAGCTCTTGCGGAACATGTCCGAGGCGATAGCCTCGGACACCACCCGGCTGACTTCATGGGCCGAGGGCCACAGGTCGCGGAGGTACACCGGCTCGCCTTGCCCGTCGTGGCCGACGGGCTCCTGGCGCAGGTCGATATCCATGGTGCCGGCCAGCGCGTAAGCGACGACCAGGGGGGGCGACGCCAAGTAGTTCATCCGAACGTCGGCGTTGATCCGGCCTTCGAAATTGCGGTTGCCGGAGAGGACGGCGACCACGGCCAGGTCGGCCTGGTCGATGGCGTCGCTCAACTCCGGAGCCAAGGGACCGGAGTTGCCGATACAGGTCGTGCAGCCGTATCCCACCAGCGCGAATCCCAGCTTCTCCAGGTAGGGCATGAGCCCGGAGCGCTCGTAGTAATCGATAACGACCTTTGACCCGGGGGCCAGCGAGGTCTTGACCCACGGCCGGGAGTCCAGGCCACGCTCGACCGCGTTCTTGGCCAGCAGGCCAGCCGCGATCATCACCGAGGGGTTGGAGGTGTTGGTGCAACTGGTGATGGCCGCGATCACGACGCAGCCATGGTCGATCTCGAACGATGTCCCATCGGGCAGCGTGACCGGGACCGGGTGACGCAGCCGCTCGCCCACCGACTCGGGAGCATCCACCGGGGTCTCGCCGTCGTCGCCACTCCCGGGCGTGGTGGGATCGCTGGCCGGGAAGGTCTCGACCAGGGATTCGTCCTGGGTGCCGTTGACGACCCCCGCCGGCCAGGCCGACTCGTGCGGTCCCGGGCCCTCCTCACGAGTACGGGGCCCGGCGATGGGCTTCCCCGCCGCCCGGGCCTCAGCCGCGGCCTCGGGCATCGCCAGCGACAGGGCGACACGAAACATGGCCTTGGCTGACGTCACCGGCACCCGGTCCTGGGGACGTGAGGGTCCGGCCAAGCAGGGCTCGACCGTCGACAGGTCCAGTTCGAGCCGCTCGGAGTAGCGGGCCGGGCGCGAGGAGTCGTGCCACAAGCCCTGCTCCTTGGCGTAGGCCTCCACCAGGGCCACCTGGGCCGCGGGCCGGCCCGTGAAGGCGAGATACCGCAGCGTGTCGTCGTCGATAGGGAAGATGGCGCAGGTCGAGCCGTACTCCGGTGACATATTGCCGATGGTCGCCCGGTTCTCCAGCGGCACCGCGGCCACCCCGTCGCCGTAGAACTCGACGAATTTCCCGACCACGCCGTGGCGGCGCAGCAATTCGGTCACCGTGAGCACCAGATCGGTCGCGGTCGACCCCTCGGGCAGCGCCCCGGTCAGCTTGAACCCCACGACCTTGGGAACGAGCATGGAAACCGGCTGGCCCAGCAGGGCGGCCTCGGCCTCAATCCCGCCCACGCCCCATCCGAGGACACCGAGGCCGTTGACCATGGTCGTGTGGGAATCGGTCCCGACCAGGGTGTCGGGGTAGACCAGGTCATTGCCGTCGTCGACGAAGACCACCCGGGCCAGGTACTCCAGGTTGACCTGGTGGCAAATCCCGGTGTCGGGGGGAACCACTTTGAAGTTGTCGAAGGCCGACTGGCCCCAGCGCAGGAACTGGTAGCGCTCCCGGTTGCGGTCGAACTCCAGCGCCGCGTTCTGCGCGAAGGCATCGGGCACCCCGGCGACGTCGGCCACGACCGAATGGTCGATCACCAGTTCGGCCGGGATCAACGGGTTGACCAGATCCGGGTCGCCTCCCAGGTCGGCCATAGCGTCTCGCATGGCGGCCAGGTCGACGATGGCGGGCACGCCGGTGAAGTCCTGCAGCAGGACGCGCGCCGGAGCGAAGCCGATTTCCTGGCTGGGCTCGGCGGTGGGTTCCCAATCGGCCAGGGCCTCGATGTCCTCGCCCGTGATGGTGGTGCCGTCCTCGTGACGGAGCAAATTCTCCAGCAGGATCTTCAGGGAAAATGGGAGCGTGCCGATGTCCATGGCCGGTGGCAGACGATCGAGCCGGTAGGCAGTGAGCGCCCGGCCGTCCGGCGCGTCAAACGGGGAGCGAACTCCGAAGCTGTCGTGCTGGCTTCCGCCCATTCCATCGGCTCCCTGTTCGATCGTCCGCGGGCGTTGCATCATACGGCCGAGGCACTGGCGTCCCGAACAACCCGGTGCCCCCCGTAGGCTGCCCGCGGTGGCGTTGACCAGCGAGTTGCCGGCCGAGGACCAACGGGTCTTGGGCTGCCTGATCGAGAAGGCGGCCACGACGCCCGAGAACTACCCCTTGACCATGAATGCACTGGTCGCGGCGTGCAATCAAACCAGCAACCGGGACCCCGTGGTCAGCTACCGGGAAGATACGGTGAACGCGGCCCTCACCGCCTTGCGAGAGCGCAAGCTGATCCGCATCGTCTACCCGGCCCACGCCCGGGTCACCAAGTACCGCCACGTCCTGGACGAGGTGTGGGCGCTGTCGCCTCAGGAGCTGGCAGTGCTGGCGGTGCTGCTCCTGCGGGGCGGTCAGACCCAAAATGAGCTGGCCGCCCGGACCGAGCGCTATGGCAACCAGAGCGACCTGGACGATCTGGGCGGGATTCCTGGCATTCTCGACCGGCTGGCCCGCCGGCCTGAGCCGTTGGTTCGCCTGATCGAGCGCCGCCCGGGGCAGCGCGAGGACCGGTACATCCACCTGCTCGGGCCGACCGACATTGCCGACGAACCGGCGGCCTCGATCACCCGGAGCCCGTCTGGCAACGAACGTATCCTGGCGCTGGAGGCGGAGACTGCTAACCTGCGCCGAGAGTTGGACGTCCTCCGAAAGTGGGTGGAGGACGTGCTGGGAGGGCCGAGTCCACCACCGGAATAAAGACGTGATTAAGGTGTGGCCATCGGCTGGTAAATGTTGGCAACACTGAGCACAGACAGAGTTGACAAGACGGACAATGAGAGGATGTCATTGCCCACGGATGTAGCCAAAGTGTGAGATGAGGTTGTCCTGGGCATGGATCCCCTGGCATGACCCATCGTGAAGTGAGCTTTTCCGCGTTCCCTGAGTACGACGCCACTAGGAGGCTGTAGCAGATGAACCGATTTCGCAAGCGGGGGCTGGCGCTGATGGGAACCGCGGTTCTCACTGGCGCCATGGTGGGCGTGGCGCCCGCCACGGCGGCATCGGCCCACCCTCGCGCTCTCGCGGCCCAGTCGACGCCGTTCTCCAACGGTGGCTTCGCGGCATACGGCACGGGCAGTGAGCTGGTGCTCAGCGCTCTGAACTCGGGGACGACGCAACTGGCACGGGTCGACCAGGCCTTCTCGGGGATCACGGCCGCCACGGCCGGACTCGGCGGCGCGGTCACGTCCCCGATCACCGCGGGCTTGGTCCAGCCCCCGCTCAGCGGCTTCAAGACCAGCGCCCGAGGAACGGGCCTCGAGGTTGGGCTAGGCCTGACCCAAGCCCAGGCCAACCAAATCCGGCTCGGCGTCGCCGAATCGGCTGCGCCCCCGCCGAACCAGGTCGGCTCGGTGGCGGGGCCCGATGTATCAGCCGTCCCACTCGTGATCCCTGGGGTCATCCAGACCGGCGTGCTCCACGGATTCGCCGAATCCTCGTACAACAACACATTCTGCCCAATCGGCCGGCCGTTGGCCTACGGGTTGGGCGGCGCGGCAGCCCCGACGAAGGTCCTCTCGGTCGTGGCCAGCCCAGGCGCAGCCGCCTCGTCCACCCGGTCCGACCTGGTCGCCAACACCGACGGGACCTTCGGCGTGTGGACTACGGTTGAAGAGACAATCGCCCCGCTGCTCGTCACCCTCGCAGGGGCCGGGACGCCCACCGAGACCAGCCTGGAGATCGATGTCCAGGGGACGAGTGTGACCACCCCGGTAACCCTGCAGGCGAGGACCGACGGCAAGGGTATGACCAGGATGGTTCTGGACCACGCCGACCCGTCGGTGACCGTCAGGTTGAAGCTCCTCGGAGTGATGGTCCCGCCTATCACCGCGTCGCTGGCCGCCCTGGCCCCGCTGCTCAACAACTTGGTGGGCCCGGCGTCGGCGCTCCATACCACGTTGGCGGCCCTGGGCCTGAACCTCTCCATCACCCTGGGTGACGGCGTCACGGTGGCCAGCCCGCTGCCCGGCCTCACCAACTCAACCAATACCGTCTCGGGGTCATACGACCTGCTCGCCCTG
>JALYXV010000254.1 GCA_030947025.1 Actinomycetota bacterium
CGACCCACCCGCGCTCGCGCTCGCCGGGCCCGCGCCAGCCGGACCCGCGGGCCCAGCGCTCGGCGCGCCCATAGGGGCCATAGCAGCCATACCCGAAACGGCCGGCCCAATCCCAGCGGAACCTGCCGCGCCCGACGACCCCGGCCCAGCGCTCGCCGGGCCCATCTCACCCCGACCAGCCGCGCCCGGGGGTACTCCCGGGGCGGGGCGAACAGCCGGGGCTGCTTCTTGCCCGGGCGTCGTCGATGCCGCCCCGGCCGCAGCGGGAGGAACGGCGCTGCCCCCGCCCTGTCCCGCCTCCGCCGCCCGGGTCGGGGGTGGCGTTCCCAAATGAGACGCCGCCCGCCCCGGCGGCGGGGCGTCGGCGGGATCAAACCGCAGGCGTCGCTGGATGATGGGCAGCGTCGGGTTGGTGGGCTCGTTTTCGTCCTCGAGGCCATCGGGCTCGTCCAGGGCCAGCGGACGGTGACGGACTGCGTCGGCGGCCGCCCGGGCCTCGTGCTCGGCTCGGGCCAACTCCGCCATCGCCTCGTCCAGGGTGCGCCGGACGACCTGGTAGGACTCGAGCAGCCGTGCCCGGCCGGCCCGGAGCTGCTCCACCTGGGCCACCGCGATGTTCCGCTTCTTGGTGAGGGCATTCAGGATCTTGTCCCTGGTGGCTTGGGCCCCTTCGATCATGGCGTTGCGCTCGGCCTCAGACTGGGCTCGGATGGCCTTTGACTGCTGGCGGGCCTGGTCGACCAGGCGCTCCGCCTCGGCCCGGGCCGCGTCCGTGATGCGCCCGGCAACCCCTTCTGCTTCGTCGCTACGTCGAGCCAGGATGGTCTCGGCCTGTCCGCGCAACGCTTCCGCGTGCTGATGAGCTTCCTTCAATATCCGGGCCGCATTTTCCTCAGCCCTGGTTTTGATGTCGCCCGCAGCTTCGTGGGCGCTCTTCAGGATGTGGGCGGTTTCTTCCCCCACGGCGCCGAGAAGGGTTTCCTCGTCAAAGGACGGGTGGGCGGCGCGGTATTCGGCGTCCCGCCGAGCATCCTCGAGTGCGGCCTGGCGCTCCTGGAGGGCCACGATCTCGGCCGCCACCTTGGCCAGGAACGTTCGGACCTCCTCAGGGTCGAAACCCCTGCGGGCGGCACCGAAGCTTTGTTGGGAAATGAGGTCGGCGGACAGAGACCTCTCCACATTCACCATGCTCTGAGCGTACGACTCCCAGACGCCGAGATCAGGGACCGTCAGTGCCTGCCGGCCAGGATGTTGTTGAGCGCCTGGATCAGGGGGTCGAGGAGCGGGTTGAGGATGGGCCCGAGCGGACCGGGCACGACCGGTACCGGTAGTTGGATGAGCGGACGCGTGGTCGTGGGCGTGATCGTGGGCGGGCGGGGCCTACCGGGGGTGGGTACCGTGGTCGGCGCGACGGCCGGTTGCTGCCGGATCGTGGGGCGAGTGGTCGGGGGGGCCACCGTTCTCGGGGGACCGAGGGCGATCTGCGAGGACGACGGCGGCCCGGTGAACGGCAGCGTCGCCCGGCCGATGGCGGCAACGACGTCGTCGAGCACGCCCGACAGGTCGGTGACGCCCTGGTCGTAGGCGACAAAGCCCCACGGGGCGCCTTCGGCGGAAAACACCAGCTCGTCGTTCAGACGGCTTTCGAAGGTCCCGCGGCTGCCCCGAAGGGCGATGACCGAGGCGACCAGATAGTCACCCGGCCGGGCGGCCGGGGCGGGGGAAACCGGCTGCTGGCGCTGCACGATCTCGAAGGCCGAAACGAAGTCGGATCGGCCATTGAGGGTGGGGACAATGTGTTGGTAGTACGCCGCATCCTTGCCCTGGTTGGCCGGCACCTGGGCGTTGAAGCCGATGGCCGCGGCGCCGAGCTGGGAGGAGATTGTCTCCGCTTCCGACAGGTACTGGCGGTCCCAGGAGTCCGAGTCCTGGTAGCGCAGAGGAGAGGGCTGGGTCGGGGCAGAGACCCCCGGCGTCAGATTGATCTGACGCGGGGCGGCGATGTTGACGGGCGCATTGCCGGCCACGTCGAGATGCGAGGTCGCCTGGTACACCTTGGCAACCAAACCGGCGACCCCGCCGACATCGAGCTGGGCCGCTCCGGAGGGAACCACGAGGGTGGCTGCGTCCGCCGCCACCGCCAACGATCCGCCGCTCGACTGGACGAGGACGGCACCCGCGGTGAGGCGGAGCATCTGGTCGACGACGACCTGGCTTCCGGCCCGCAGTTCCAGGACGCCGCTGGGCTGGAGTCGTACCGTTGCGTGGCCCGAGACGACATGGACTCGGTCGCCCGCGTTGAGTACCTCGCCGCTGTGCCCGGCGTGACTGCCACCATCGGACCCGATGACCTGCACCTGGCCGTCGGCGGTGAGCCGGCCAAGACCCGTCTGACTGACGGCCCGACTGCAACCGGCGAGGCCGATCACGACAAGGGCGGCGACGATGGTGCCGGCGATCGTCGCCTCCCGGAAGCGGGTCGGGGGAGAATCGGGGCGACGGGGCATCAGTTGGCCGCGCTCCGCTCGCGACGACGGTCGGCCTGGTAACCCGCCGGCTCGGCCTCGAACCTGGGTTCGAGATCCGGCGGCAGAGGCAGGACGATGGTGAAGGTCGACCCCCGGCCCGCCAGTGAGGTGCACCTGACCGTGCCACCGTGGCCCTCGACGACCCGCTGGACCAGGCTGAGCCCGAGTCCGAGCCCACCGAATTGACGGGTGTCGGAGCTGTCGCCCTGGACGAACTCGTTGAAGGCGCTCGCCTGTTCCTCGGGCGTCATGCCCTTGCCCTTGTCCGTGACCGAGATTTCCAGGACGGGGACCGACCCCCGACCGTCACGACCATGGGCCAGCGAGCGCCCGTTGAAACGAAGAAGACTCTCGTTGGGCGGCCGCCCGGTGGTGACGACGGCCGTGACCGTGACCTGGGCTCCACCGGGCGAGAACTTGACGGCGTTGTCGATCAACTCGTCGATCGCCAGGGCCAGCCAGCGCCGATCCCCGTTGATGTCCGGAATCCGGCGGGCCACCCGACGAGTGATGGTGTTGGGCGGGAGCAGTCGTTCGGACCACGGTGCCACCACCAGGTCGATGAGTTGGCGCACGTCGAGCGGCTCGGGCCGAAGCAACACCCGACCCGCGCCCGAGGAGGCGAAGAACTCCAGCATCTCGACCACACGAAGCAGTCGTTTGGCCGAAACGACGATCTCCTCGTAGCACAGCTGGGCCCGCTCCGCGGGCACGGGGCGCCGCAGCAGGAAGTCGGCGTAGCCCATGATCCCGGTGAGCGGCGTGCGCAGTTCGTGGCCCACACGGGAGAGAAACTCGGTCTTCATCCGCTCGACCTCGCGCTCACGGCGAAGGTCACGCAGGACCAGGACCTGGCCCACCAGCTGGTTGAACGGTCCTCGAAGCGCACCGGCGGACACGGCAACGGGGAACTCGGTGCCGGTGAGATCGAGGGCGGTGGCCAGCATGCCCCACCTCGACGGCGAGGGCGTCCTGAGGCGGGGACCCAGCGAGGCTCCGTCCTCGTTCACCAGCCGGACGACCTCGTCCACCGGTCGCCCGATGGCTCGCGAGGCGGTGACGCCCGTCATCTCCTCGGCCGCTTGGTTGAAGTCGGTGATCTTGCCCCGGGCATCGACCGCGACCAGGGCGTCGCCCATACCCGCGACCACCGCCTCCAACCGGCTGCGCAGGCGCGTTTCATCATCGGCCGCGGCTCTGAGGGCTCGCGTTTGCTCCTCGATCGAATCCGCCATCGAGTCGAACGCGGCGCCCAGGACACCAACCTCGTCGGTGCTCGCGATGCCGGCTCGTTCCCCTCGCTGGCCCCGCTGGATGCTCTCCGCAACCAGCGTCAGCCGGCGTAGGCCCGCCGTGATGCGGTCACCGATGACGACCGCCAAGCCCAGGGCGATGAGCGTGCCGCCCAGCGCGATCAAGAACAGGATACGGAACAATCGGTCCCGCGTTTGGGCCACGGCCGATGCGGGCGCCGAGACCACGACCGCACCGATGGTCTGGCCGTTGGACTGCTGGATGGGCTGGGCGGCCACATACTGGCTGCCGATTACCCGGGTGATGGGCCCAGTGTTGGCCAGCACGGATGAGCCGATCGAGGTCAGGTTCCGGAGCACCGGCAACGGCCCGACCTTGGCCAGCACCCGGTGCTGGTCGACAATGGCGAGCGAGAGGGTCGAGTCGTCCTTATGGCGGGCTTCGAGGTAGTTGTCGTCGAGCGGGATCGACCGCAGCACAATCCCAGATACCGTCGTGGGGCTGGCCTGCAGGCACACGGGATAGGCGGCCACCGCCAGCACTCGGTTGGGGAGGACGTACACCGAGCCGAGGTTCCGGTTGGCGCAGGTCGATTCGGCGATGATCGGCACTCCCGCCAGCAGGGTGGCAGTCACTTGATCGAGGCCGGGGAAGGACACGATCGTGCCCCCCGCGACCGGTCCGCCGGGGCGGCCGCCGTTCGCCGGGGCGGTGGGGTCTGCCAGCTTCAGGTACTCAAGCCCACCGACGGGGTACTGGTCATGAATGGCCTTCATGAGGGTGTCGACCTGGGAGTCGGTCAGCGTGCCGGTCACGGAGCCCCGGTAGGCCAGCGCCACCACCAGCCCGGCATAGCTGGCCGTGGAGACCTCGTTTTGGAAGCTTGTCGTCGCCAGGTTGGCCTCGGTGTTGGCGCGGGACTGCAAGCGGCTGAATTCCTCGCGCTGGATCGACGACGAGAGCACCGCGGACAGCGCCACCGACAGAACAAGCACGACAAGGAGAAGCGTGCCCGCGGCGCTGGCAGCCACCCGGGCGGCGACCGAGCGGCGGCTGGCAACCAGGAGAGCCGCCCCGATGAAGAGGCTGCCCGCGGCCAAGACTGCGTCCGACGCCCGCCCGGCGCCGCTGGCCTCCAACCCCACCGCAACCGACGTTCCGAACAGGCCCGCCCAAAGGAGGTGCCCGGCTATGCCGCGGCCCCGCCACCACCAGATCGACCCGATGGCCAGACCGACGATGCCGGCCACTCGCAGTGCAATGACGACGTTCTCCAAGTCGCCGGTGAGAAGGAGCGACCCGTGGCCGAAGGCCGCAACCGCGGTGGCGAGAAAGCCGATGGTCAGGGCCAACCGCTCGGGAGGACGGCTGGTTGTGAGCTCGTGGCGCAGCACGACCAGCGCCAGGCCCGCGGCCGCGACGAGGAAGGTCACGAACTCGACCGCGAACTGGATTTGGGCGACGGTGGATGTCATTGAGCAGGTGGCACTGGTGTCACTGTTGGTATCGCTTGTGGTTCGTGCTGGTGCCCGTTGCGTGCAGGCTTGTTACATATCGGCACATTGGTGGTGATCGCTGAAGTCGTGCACCATTGTGGACGCGTATAGCCCTGTCGCGCGGGCCGAAACGGGCTGCGCACGCGGGTGGCGGGGCCGCTCAGCCGGCCAGCTGCGCCGGTGGCGGGGGCATACCGGACAAATCACCACCGAGCGACCGGAGAGCGTTCAGTGCCTCCTCCAGCGTCGTCACCTCGATCACTTTCACGTGGGACCCGGCGTGCCGCCGGGCGACCGCGCCTTCGCCCTTCGGAACGAGAAACGCCACCGCCTTGGTGTTGCGGACCGCCACCGCCTTCTGGGCCACGCCGCCGACGTCGCCGACCGAACCGTCGGGGTTGATCGTGCCGGTCACGGCGATCGACTTACCGCCAGTCAGGTCGCCCGATGAGAGTTCGTCGATCATACCCAGGGTAAAGGACAGGCCCGCCGACGGTCCCCCGATGTTGCCCGGATCGATCGTGACGTTGATGGGCAGGTTCGGTTGTTGCTTGGTGGTCGTCGCAATGCCCAGGAACCCGTGCGGCGTGGGCGTAGTCGTGTCGGGCGGGGCCTGACCCAACACGACGGTCTTGGTCTCGGTGCGGGGAGGCGAAGACCCCTCCACCTGGAATACGACTCGGTCGCCGGCGTGATGTTTGCGGATGGCGGCCACCAAGCTCTCGTTCGACCGGATCGGCATGCCGTCAAAGGCGACGATCACATCCCCCGGGACCAGGATGTTGGCGGCGGGGGACTTGGCCACGACGGCGTCGACCTCGGCGCCCTGACCGTTGAGATCCACCTTGTATCCGAGACGGCGGAGGGCGACGATGACCGCGGTTTGGGTGGAGTTCTGCATCTCGACCGCGTTGAGCTGGTTGAGCTGGCTGGGCGGGCTGTTACCGGTGAGATCCTGGACTTTGTGGAGCTCGATGTCAGAGTTCAGCGAGTCGCCGATCCAGCTGAGCGGTTGGACGGTGAGAAGCGAGACAAAGACGAGGAGGATGCTGCCACTGTGTTTGTGGACCTTGTCCGGGGGAACGGTGATGTACTTGGCGACGGGCCGGGTATCACCGGGGGCGATGGCGTAGTAGGTCGAGGTGAAATGGTTTGCCACCGCGTAGCCGATGGCGAGGATGACGACGACGAGCGCCACCGTCGGCAGGAGCCACCGGCGCCGGCGGCGGGGGGGGTGGTCCGAATCCGTGGCAATGGCGTCCAGTACCATCGGATTGATCGTGCTCACGTTCGGGTGTCACCTTCTCATCGCGGCGACCTGGGCACGGCACGTGCGCAGGCGCAAGACCGGCACAGCCTGCCATGAGCCGGGACGGTAAAGATGGCGGCGAGTTCTCACCGTGGCTGAAGAGCGGCCCGACCAGGAATTGGGCGCGCCGGCCCTGCTGGCGGTCACAGATCCGTTCAGCGAACTCGAGGTCCCGTTGGCGGCAGACGAGAAGGGCACCGCGGCCCCGGTCGGCGACAGTCTGAGCGGGGACACGAGCGACATCGTGAAGGGGGAAGCAGCCCCCCCAGCGGTGCCGGAGCCGCCAGCGGTGCCGACAGGCCCGCCCGAGGCGGCGGCGGTGCCGACGGGCCCGCCCGACGCGGCGGCGGTGCCGACAGGCCCGCCCGAGTCGAGGTTGGAGCAGCCTCCGGCCAACGTCAGCGAGGCGAGCCCATTCGAGGCCGGCCCGGTCGCCGAAGCGGCGCCATACGAGCCCGCTCCGATTTTCACATCGGGCGAGGACGTGGCGGCTCCGCTCCCGGCGACGCCCCAGGCCGCACCCTCCGCGGTCGCTGACGTCATAGGCATGTCCCGATCAATCCCGCAAAACGCGGCAAACCCTGTCGTTGAAGTTGTCGACGTGGGCCGGCCCGAGCCGACCCCGCAGGAAGCAGCACCCGCACCTGTCGCTGAAGTGATCGACGTGGCCCCGTCCGAGCCGACTCCGCAGGAAGCAGCACCCGCACCTGTCGCTGAAGTGATCGACGTGGCCCCGTTCGAGCCCGCTGCGGGCGCCGACGCGGCTGCGCCGCCGATCCTGGTGTTTGCGGTCCCGCTGATCGACCTGGGATCGCCGCTCGGCCCACCCGACGCATCGCCCGATGGGACGGCGGTTTCTGACGAGGCACCGGATCCGGGCGCGACCGCGGCGGAGAATATGCCGTCCCAACTCGACTGGTTCCCTCCTGCGCCTTTGGACCTGCAAGCGTCGGCTGCCCCGGAGCCGTCCATTTTGCCGCCCTCGGTCAGTCCCCCGATTTGGCCGCTGGATCCGGCGCAACCGCCTGAGGCCCCGGTGCCGGTCGGGTCCAAACTCACGCCGCCGGCCCCAGCCCCTCCGATCACGCCACCGCCGGTTGCGACCGAACCGCCGATCACGACCTCGCCACCGTCGCCTCCGCCCTCGGCCGAGCCAGCACCAGCCGTGATACCGCCGGAGCCGCCACCGCCGTCGCAGATTGCGACGGAACCGCCGATCACGACCTCGCCACCGTCGCCTCCGCCCTCTGCGCCACCCGCGCCTGCGCAACCAGCGGCCAGCCTTTCCCCACCATCAGCGCCGACGTGGCCGCGTCCTGAAAAACGGACATCCTCCCCACCATCGGTCCCCCCCGCCGAAATTCCATCGGCGGCTGGCCGGACAAATCCTGTTACGACCGCTCGCCCTCGTCCCCCGGGCCCGGCGAAGGTCCTCAGTCCCGCCGCGACCGCAACTCAGGCAATCCCGGTCGTGGGGGTAGACGACACCGTCGCACTCCCCCAACGGCTTCGGCGTCCCCCCGAATCCCGCGCCGCTGGGCCCGTCGTGGCGCCCCGGCGCCGCCTTCCTGGTCGGCGACTCCGCGACCCGATCAGCGCCTGGCGGCGGATCCGGTCGGCCATCGAACTACTGGTGGCAACTGTGATACTGGGAGTCCTGCTGGCGGCCGTCGTGGCGGCCGCGGTCGGAGCGATCATCCTGGCCCTGCAACAGGCGCTCAGGGGCTGAAGCTGGTGGAAGGCAAGCAAGCCGACGTGGTGGGCCGGCGCCGTCAGGTCGCCCTGGCCGGCTTTCAGGGCAACGAGGTCGCAGCTCGGGAGGGCATCGCCGACCCGGCAGGCGATGTCCGGGCAACGGCGCTCGGGGCGCTGCTGAGGATGGGACAACTCACCGCCTCCGACGTGGAAGACGCCCTCGCCGACCCGGAACCGGTCGTGCGCCGGCGAGCGTGCGAGGTCAGCGCCACTATTCAGGTGCCCGGCCTGACGACCGCCCTCGCCGACGCCGACCCATTGGTCGTCGAGGCCGCTTGTTTCGCCCTGGGCGAGCGGGGCGAGGGCGGCGATCCTGACGAACTCGCCCTACCTGCCTTGGCCCAGGTGGCAACCACACACTCCGACCCGCTGTGTCGAGAAGCAGCCATCGCCGCGCTCGGGGCCATCGGCGACCAGGCCGGTCTGAGCGCCATCCTGGCTGGCCTCGACGACAAGCCCGCCGTCCGGCGACGGGCGGTCATCGCCCTGGCGCCCTTCGACGGCCCCGTGGTTTCCGACGCGCTGGCCAAGGCCCGCACCGACCGGGACTGGCAGGTCCGCCAAGCGGCCGAAGATCTGTCGTAATCACCCAGCCCAGGGCTGCTCTCCTGGGCACGGTGGTGAACGCCCAGGTGGCACGGGCCGGCCACGACGGCCCGGCGTGGGTTAGCGCGCCGCCCCCATGAACATCACCTTCAACGACTCGAAGGCCTCAAGGCAGCGGCCCGCCCCGAGTACCACGCACTCGAGCGGCGCCTCCACCAGGTGAACAGGAACGGCGGTGTCCTCGGCCAGCCGCCGGTCGAGTCCCCGCAACATCCCGCCCCCGCCGACCAGGTGGATGCCCTGCAGGATCAGATCCTGGGCCAGCTCGGGCGGGGCCATGCCGAGACACTTGACGACGGAGTCGACGATGGCGCTGACCTGCTCCTCGATCGCCTCGCGCACCTCCTCCGGTGACAGGATGACGGTCTTGGGCAAGCCGCTCATCAGGTCGCGGCCCCGTACCTCGGCCTTCATCTCATCGTCAAGGGGCCAAGCGGTGCCGATGGCCATCTTGATTTCTTCCGCCGTCCGCTCCCCCACTGCGATTCCGTACTCCCGCCGCACGTAGGTCTGGATCGAGTTATCGATATCGAAACCGCCGACCCGAATGGCCTGCAGGGCCACAATGCCGCCCAGCGAAATCACTGCGGTCTCGGTCGTGCCCCCGCCCACGTCGACGATCATGTTGCCCAGCGGCTCGTGGATCGGCAGCCCCGCCCCGATGGCCGCGGCCATGGGCTGTTCGATCAGATAGGCGCCGGTCGCACCGGCACCACGGGCCGCTTCCTCGACCGCTCGCCGTTCGACCTCGGTGATGGCGGAGGGCACGCAAATCAGCACCCGGGGGCGGTTGAACCGAGAGACCCCGGCTCGCTGCAGCAGCAACCGGATCATGCGTTGGGTGATGTCGAAGTCGGTAATGGCACCCTTGCGCAAGGGCCGAACGGCGACGATATAGCCAGGCGTACGGCCGATCATTTGCCAGGCTTCCTGGCCCATGGCGAGGACGTCATGGGTGCGGGAGTTCAAAGCGATCACGGTCGGCTCGTTGAGCACGATGCCCCGGCCGCGGGCGTAGACGAGGGTGTTGGCGGTACCCAGATCGATGGCCAGGTCCCTAGCCAGGCTCATTCTCCCGATCCGGCGACGGGGCTCGGGCCTCGTGGCGCACACCTTCTCCCGCGGCGACGGGGGGCACCCTTGCCGCCGCCGGCGGCCTACGGGGGCGAACCACGCCCCGGCTCCCAACCGTCCCCCCGCCGACTGGCCCCCCGGGTCCCCCGGCTGCACCTGGTCCGCCTGGTCCAGCGCCGCCTGGTCCTGCGCCGCCTGACCCCCAACCCCGCAACGGGGTGCCAGGCCGCTCGGGCTCCAGCGCCTTCAACTCACGGCTGAACATTTCGATCCCCGCCTCGAGGGATTTCGGTCGGCGATGACGGAACAGTACGACCGCGCTCACCACCGTTGCCGCCACGATCGCACCAACCACATAGAGGAGATTCGAGAAGACCATTCCTGCGATCATGAGGGCACCCTTCCCTCCTCCTTGATTGTGGCGATATCGGACGCGTCCGTACCCCAGTCCACTCCACCTTCCCACGTCTCGCGCTTCCAGATGGGGACCGTCGATTTCAGGGTGTCGATACACCATTTTGCAGCCTCGAATGCCGCTCCGCGATGGGGGGCCGAAACCACGACCACGACCGAGCATTCGCCCACCTGCAACTGCCCGAGCCGGTGCAACAAGGCGATGCGCCCCAGGTCGGTCCACCGCAGCCGGGCCTCGGCCGCGATTGCCGCCAGCCGGGCCAACCCAGCCTCTTCATAGGCCTCGTAGGCAAGTTCGGTGACCCCGGCCCGACCCTCCGCATGGTCGCGAACGGTCCCGGTGAAGAGAACCTCGGCCCCGCACCCAGGCAGAATCGACCACGCCAGCGCCGACGAGGTGGGCAGCGGCTGATCGGTCAGCCCGATCCAGTCGTCTCCACTCACCGGAACATCCACAGCGTTACCCACAGCCACAATGGTAAGGCCCGGCCGCCCTCGTCGTGCATACCCTCGGCAGAAGTCCACTGAGCGGCCTCGGCGGACGGGCGCGACCTCAGGACCGTAAGTGGCGCCGGTAACCTCAGGGCTCAGTGGATCCCGACGACGGACTGGACGAGAACGAGCCACTCTTCCCGTGGCTGCCTCCGGACGATCGTCTGTGGCGGCATCCCTCCGAACTGGCCAGCGCGTCCGCCTCGGCCGGCCCGAACGCGGCGGGCCCGAGCAACCCTGCGGGCCCGAGCAACCCTGCAGGCCCGAGCAACCCTGCGGGCCCGAGCAATCCGTCGATTTCAGCCGGGGCGACCGGCTCGACCGGCGGCCCCGAGGGCGCGAACACGGCGAACCCGACCGCAGGGGACGCCGCAGCCGCCGCAGCCGCAGGG
>JALYXV010000302.1 GCA_030947025.1 Actinomycetota bacterium
ACGGGCCCGGCCGGTCGACCGGCCCACCGACAAGTACACATACGGCCCGTGCAACTCGCCTTGGGCGCAGTGGCAACCAGCCTTGCCGCAGCGGCGCCCCTGGTCGATCAGCGTCCCCCGCAAGGTCGCCTCCGGTTCTCCGAGCCTCTTCGCCAGCCGCCGCCGGCGCGTTTCCAGTTGACGCACCGAAAGCGCAGCCAAGTCTGTCTTGTTAGCCATTCTGATACAAGATCATGACCTACGTGCGGCCGCGGGTCAACGACCCTCGCAATTCAGCAGGCCCGCACCGCCGCCACAGCAGCCGCCAACTCGGCAAGCACCTCATAGGTCAAACGGCAAGCCGCCGGACCGCCACACTGATCGGTCCACGCAGCCGGGACCACCACAACGCCCAGCGGACCACCAACACAGCGCAAGCACGGCTTCCCGCCCCGCCGTTCCCGGCCCAGCACCTCCAAGCGCTGGCCGTTGAGCGGATGGAACGGGTGAGTGACCACCACGGAGTCCAAAGTTGTGCGAGCCAGACCAAAACTCGTTCTATCCAGCTGGCGTGGTGGTGGAGGCGAACGTGTCGTATCCGACCGACAGCGGCCTGTTGGCCAAGGGGGTGGCCAAGATGGCGGTGCTGGTGGCGTCGTTGAAGGCGTTGGGGTTGGCGGCGCGCACGGTGACACGGGACCGGACCCGTTCGGTGCGTCGTCGGGCCCACGATGTGGCGGTGTGGTTGCGGCGTCGTAACGACGACGCCAAAGACGAGGTGAAGGCGATCACCGGCGAGCTGGCCGGCATCGCCACTTTGGCGGTTATCGACGCCGCGGCGGTGGCCAGAAACGCCGGGCGCAGCCTGGCCCGATCCGGTGATAAGGCGAGCCGCAAAGCCAAGGCGTTGGTGGCCGAGCTGGAGGCCACCGCCGCGGTGGTGGAGCAGATCGCGGCCCAGACCCGAGTGCGCCTTTCGGGCGCGGTCCCCGACGGTGCCACCCGGGTGGTGTCGCTGCACGACCGCGACGCCCGGCCCATCGCCAAGGGCCAGCTGGGAAAGCCGGTCCAGTTCGGCTACAAGGCCCAGGTCATGGACAACGTCGATGGGATCGTGGTGGACTACCTGGTCGCCAAGGGCAACCCCGCTGATGCCCCGATGCTGGCCCCCGCGGTGGCCAGGGTCAAGGCCGCCTTCGCCAAGACCCCCAAGGCGGTGACCGCGGACCGCGGTTACGGGGAGGCGAAAGTCGACTCCGAACTCAAGGCCTTGGGTGTCAAGACGGTGGCCATCCCCCGCAAGGGACGACCCGGCATCGCCCGCCAGCGGGTGGAACGCAGTTCAACGTTCCGCAAGCTGGTCAAGTGGCGCACCGGCAGCGAGGGCCGCATCTCGTGCCTGAAACGTGACGCCGGCTGGGCGAGGACGCTCATGGACGGCCTCGGCGGCGCCCAAACCTGGTGTGGCTGGGGGGTCATGGCGCAAAACTCGATCAAGATCGCCCGCCTGATCGAAACCACCGACAACAAGGCGCACGTCGCCCACCCGACACCAGCCCGGCCCGCCGGGAGCAGCCCACCCACAGGGCCTCCAGCGGTGTCACGACCTGCTGCCTGAGCCCCGTCGCTTCGGGTTCACTCGACGCGCCCGACGGTCCCGAAAGACCGAAAAGGCGGGCCGAGAGAACCCAAAAACGGCGGGGCGGAGGCACACACAACCCCACGGTGGCCACTCAGAAAAGATCAGATTGCCGACCGTCACCTACTTTTTCGGGACGAAGTAGATAGTGACGGAACTCAAGGCGGCGATCAAGGCGACGCAGGTCTTCGGGATCTGACGTCAGCACCCATGCGTCTCGTTCGCGCGCAACGAACGCCACGGAGCGTCGATGACGTCAGCCGTGTCGGCAAGCCCGCACAGTTGCCCGGCCGCTCGGGCGTGGCGGTCGTCAAGAGCCAGCACTTGGCAGACAAATGAGCCCAGAAGCCGAGCCCGTCGCGTCTGGCGGGCGCCGTCCCTCCAAGCTTGAGCGACGACACCAGCAGGCACGAGAAGCTGGTAGTGATGCTGAAGAGCCCGGACGACAATCGCGACCACCGCCGCGCGTTGCCTTCGAATGCGATGAGCGCTCCTGTGCCGAGGACGCTGCAGTGAGCGGACCATCCGTCTCTTCCAGCATCTCCTTCAGAAGCGACGCGAGGTCATCAAGCTGGGCTTGTTCCTCCAGTGCTCGGGCCACGTAGGCGCTGACACTCGCGGCGCGACCCCTCGGCCACGGCCCGCTCTGCTCGCTCGACAAGTCCTGCCGGAGGGCTCACGGCAATCTTCGCAGTCGTCATACCGTCTATATACCGAACAGTCTGTCGGACTGGGCCTCCGAGGGTGGCGATATGGATTGCCCCCAGCGACTCGTGCCGCTGGTCGGTCTGCTACGGGGAGGGTCAGGGACTCAGACGGACAGGTCGAGATCGATGACGCCACCCGAGGTCCGCATCGAGCCAGGCGAGCTCGTCGTTTCGGAGTGGCCGCGCGAGTTGGTCGCCGACACGATCCTGACGAGGGGCGCGAACCGCGAGTGTGACGGTGTGGCCGACGGTCGTCCCGAGGTCGTGGGCCAGCCGCTTGAGCTCCTCGTGCGGGTCCGCGTCGATCCGCACGCTCGTGGAATGCATGCAATCCGGCATACACATCCGACCAATCGCGTCGAGGTGATCGAGGTCATTGAGCACGAAGTCGGACGCCTCACTGCCAGCGGTAGGGCCGCTTTGGAGCAATGTGCAGACAGACGGCGTCGTCGTGTTCGGGACCCATCTCGCCGGACTTGGTGTCATCCAGTCGTCACAAGAGGCGAATGGCGCATCGAGGCCCGGGGGCAGTCGCGAGCCGTCGGTCGGCCGTCACAAGCTCACACGCAACAACCTCCGCCAGCGCTACGTAGGCCGCGTCGTACGCCGTCACGTTGGCCCTCAACTCATACGCCCGGCGCATGAACGGAAGCGTCGGATAGCGATCCAGTCCGATCGACTCGAGGTCGCGAACCGCGGCCAGGAACCTCCTCGCCGAGATCGAGCCGGCCACCCACCGCTTACGCAGGACGGCGACGGTTTCGACATCGACAAGGTCTGGCGCGGCCACGTCACCGGCACCCCTGATCTCGTTGCGAGCCCGGCGGCCATCGATCCCGTCGTCGCCGACCACATTGGCCAGGACCGAGGCATCGACCACGATCAACTGCGGGAACGTTCCTCGGCGATGTCCTCCGCGGCCTGGCGGAGACCAACACGACCACCCCGGTGCCGTTCGATACGGTCGAGCACCTCGTCCAGGCTGGGCCGCTCCGCCAGTCGCCTCAACTCGCCGGCGAGGTACTGCTGCAACGACTGGCCACGTTGCTCAGCCAGGCGCTGAAGGGCGGCGTGGACTTCGTCGGGGACATCTCGCACGAGGAGGTTCGGCATGCTTGCATTATGCTATCATTCGGGGTTGGTAGCAACCGAATCGCGCCCGGCCTCGCCATGTGATCGTCGAGGCCCGCGAGTCCGCTGCAAGAACCGCAACTGCCCGTGCGGGACGCTCGTAGTCCCTGGCAGCGCTACCGGCGGGGGGTAGCGACGAAGACGGGGATTTCGCGATCGGTGTTGGTCTGGTACTCGCCATAGGGCGGGTAAGCGGCGACCGCCCGATCCCACCACTCGGCCCGTTCATCACCAGTGACTTGTCGGACGTCGACGTCAACGGGCTCAGGGCCATCCTGGATGGTCACGGCGTCCGGGTTGGCCTTGAGGTTATAGTACCAGACCGGATTCTCGGGCGCACCGCCCTTGGACGCGACCAAGGCATACTCGCCGCCGTGCTCGACCCGCATGAGGGGCGTCTTTCGTATTTTCCCCGTCTTGTTGCCGCGGGTCGTGACGACGACTATGGGCAACCCAGTATCACGGAGGGTGTTGGCCTCCTGTCCACCCGACCGCTCGAAGGCCTCAACTTGGTCCCGCACCCACTGGGCCGGGCTTGGTTCGTAGGTGCCGTCAAGAGTCATTGCCGCGAGCCTATGCCGGTAACCGGACGATACTGAAACCCGTGCCCGCCTGGATCTGCGTCACAGTGGGTGCAAGCACGGCAACACCCCCGAGCCGCCCGCCGACTGCGCAATCTGCCTCGACGAGCGTCAGTTCGTCGGCTGGGATGGCCAGAAGTGGACTGCTCGAAGTTACCTGCCTTCCTGGTCGCTACACGCCGGCCTCCGCCATCGGGCAACGGGCTTTCCTGGCGCAGACCGAGGAGGGCGACATCCTGGTGGGACTGTGTCTCGCTCCTGGATGGTGCGACGGTCGAGACGCTAACGGCCCTCGGTGGCGTGTTCCCAACGCTGACCGGGAATGGGTCGTTCGCCCCTCCGACCGCGTCCGGTTCTGAGCTGGAGAGACAATCGAACCGGTGCCTGGCCTGACCACGGCTCGTATTGGGGGCCATCGACGAACCCTGGCCCGGCTGGCGGGGCAGCGCCCCCCGGCTTGATCGGCTACATGGTCGGTATTGACTCATCTCCCGACGCCGACCATCCCGACACGTTGGTGGGTTGGAGCGTGATGACCCCGACGACCGAACCGGGCTGGCCGTAGGGCGGGTAGCGACCAGCAAGCTGCTCGATCATGCCCTCGGTCGGCTCTGACCGAGCAGCGTGGGCGTGGACCTGCACCCACCACAGCTTGGACCACTCCTCGTCGTAGTGGTCAACCAGCAGGACGCACCGGGCCTCCTCGTCGATGTTTACCAGCCGCTGGAGCCGACTCGACCGTTTAGGTTTCACCGTGTCAACCGGGATCACGATCGAGCGACCATGGGTTCCAGCCGCAGACACTGCCGAAGCGCCTTCGGACGTCAAGGCCGGCACCACTGCGAACACCACCGGCACGGCATCGACCCCCCGGTTCGGGTGGACCGTCGCCAGAACGCCGTGACGAGCGACAGCCAAGCGTGCCCAACATCGGTCCTCATCGAGGGTCACGAGAGTGCGTGCCGTAGGGGCAAGTCCAGATCAGCGGTCCTAGTCCGGACCCACCACGCCCCGCTGTCACGTCGCTCGACACGAGTGCTGAACCGGTCGTGGTACAGGCTCGCTCGGGCCCGCACAGGCGGCCGGTCAGGAAAGGGGTTCATACCAAACGGTTTGACCGGTCGGTCGGTCATGGTCCAACAGCTTCCCCAACAACGCTACGAGCCATGTCTGGTCAGCGCCGCGCGAGAGCGGAACGAACCACAAGAGCCAGTCGAGGCGTAGGTGATATGGCGCCACTTGCCGCGGCCTCCGGAGCGGGTCGCCGGGCTTTCCGCTGAACTGGTACTCCTGCCACACGTCGACTCGTCGATAGCTGTCGGCGGCAGTCCCCTCGATTACGACCTCGTAGCGCCGCCGGGTCACGCGTCCAACGGCGCCGTATGTGTTGACCAGGTGCAGCGGATCGAAGCTGGAGTTCGTCATCTGGCGCCGCGATGCCATGTTGCGTACCGGATACCGACTCAACGCCGCGATTAAGGGCCCGTGCACAAATAACGTGGTCGTAGTTTATAGGTCCAGGGATGGTTGTAAGCCCCGAACCGTGTAATTCCATTCACCATGGAACCCGTCGAGTTGCAGGTTGACCGCGGCCAGCTGGGCGTC
>JALYXV010000306.1 GCA_030947025.1 Actinomycetota bacterium
TGCGATGAGCCGTCAATCGCCGGGCAGCTCGCCCCGTCGCGAGCGGGCCGTGGCACCTAGTTGGATATGACGCTTGGCCGCGGCCACCGCTTGCTCGTGGTCACCGTGCTCGATGGCCAACACCATCACCTCGAGCAGGTCGGTGGCCTGTTTCGCCGTCATCTCGGCCACGAAGGTTCCGACATAGGGCTGCACCCGTACGAAACCCTCCGTGGCCAGCACTCGCAGGGCCTCGCGGACGGCCATACGGGAGACCCCGAACTCCTCGGCCAGCTCCTCCTCGGTCACCCTCCGCCCGGCCGGGTAGACCCCGCGAATAATTCGGCTCCGCACCTCGCTGGCCAAGGCCAACAGAGATTTGTCGTTGCTCCCCTCATCCGAGGCCGGCGCAGGGGTCAACGGAGCCACGGATCCGCCATCTCCGGAATCTTATTGATGGGCGTGGTGAAAGTGAACCGAAATCCGCGCGATTCACATCGTCGAAACCAACCAAACACAGTTCGCGACAATGCTGGTGTCGTGCACACAAGGCGTCCCGGTCGAGCCGTCTGGCCCCACGACGCCGGAACCGGGCCATTCCAGATCACGACCCACAACGAAAGCGTGTCCTTTCCCGTTTCGCCGGCTATTGGGCCATCGCCCCGTTTCAAGGAGTTCGTCATCTCCATTCAGTCCAACGTCGCCACCCAGCAACTGACATTCGGTTTCGATCCAACCGACCCTCGATATGCCAAGGTGGCCGAGCTGATCGAGCCGGCCCTCCTGAGCGACACCATTGTGGGACGCAGCACGCTGTGCCGCTTCTCTCACGTGCCGTCCATCCCCTGGTCCTACAACCTCGAGACCATCGCCAATGCCTAGCGCGGGTGTTCGCCGGGTCGTGCCCCTCACCTTTGGGTGGGAGGACCTGCCGCAGACGGTTTCGATACACGGCGGAGATCGTTCGGTGCGCCTCCGGGAGCCGGTGCCGGGCGTCCTCCTGCAGTTGGACGGCGGCTGGATGCTGTTGGACACTGGATTCAACGTGCCCCTGGTCCGCGATCCCATGCTGTGCCAGCGCTTCCACGGACGGAATCACGGGATTTACGCAGAGTTGCTCAATGACCCCCGCGACTCGCTCGAAGTGTCGTTCGAAATGGTCGGCGTCGACCCAGCCGAGGTGGTGGTCGTGGCGCTCAGCCATCTGCACAACGACCACGCGGGCGGACTGCGATGGTTCGTCGAGCGGGTTCCGGTCCATGCGCAGCGCCGGGAGCTGGACTATGGCCTGCACGGCGGCCGACCGGGCGACGGCCCGGAGGAGCATGGCTTCATTCGCATCGACTACGACGATCCGAAGGTCGACTGGCAGTTGGCCGATGGCGCGGCCGAACTGGCGCCGGGCGTGGTCGCAGTCCCCACCTACGGTCACACCCCCGGCCACCAGAGCTTTGTCGTCACACTCGAGCGGGCCGCAGCCGAAACCTATGGCGTGCCCGGGTTCGTGCTGGCCTTCGATGCCGCCGATTTACAGCGCAACATCGACGAGGAACTGCCGGTCGGCTCGTTCATCGACTGCCCGCCCGAGCAGACCGTCGAGGCCATCCGGCGGTTGAAGGCGATCGCCAGCCAGCGCGGTTACCGCCTCGTGCCCGGCCACGACCCCGAAGTGTGGCCCGCCTTCACCAAGGAACTCGGGGTACCAGGTCCCTGAGACCGTCAGGCAATGATGTCGACCGAGCCGGTCGTCAGGTTGTAATAGCCGCCGACGGTATCGAGCTGGGGACCCAATAAGGGGGCCAGGTCCTTGTCTTTCCTGAGCCGGTCCACGGTGAGGCCCACGTTGAGCCTGACCATCTTGTCGATCAGGTCACCGCCCCGTTGTCGGACGGCCAGGCTGTACGCGGGACGGAGCGCCTCGACGACATCCTCCAGGTGACCGGGGGGCCAATGGTCGTCTTGGAATGCCTCCACGGCGGCGATGACCGCGCCGCAGCGCTGGTGGCCAAGGACGAGAATCAGCGGGGTACCGAGCTCGTAGGGGCCGAATTCGACGCTTCCGAGAACGATGTAATCGAGCGTGTGGGCGGCTGATCGCACCACGAGGAGGTCGCCCAGGCCGCAGTCGAAAGACCAGTTCGGGCGGGACTCGGGAGTCGACACAGGACAACGTGACGGCAAAGGCCACTGGCCCTCAGCCAGCGCTTCCCGTATCTCGGCGGACTTGGGGGTGTTGGGCCTGGCCGCGGACCCAACGCCGGTTTCCCGCCATCAGGAGATCGAGCGCCGTCCGCGGGGTGATGGGGTCGCGGCGGTGGCGGCCGGGCGAGGACATGCCGGGGACGCTAGCCACATTGGAATCCTTCAGAGGGACGAGCCCACGGGGCGGGCAAGGAGATGGGCCGCCACCTCGTTGGCCAACAGCCGGCCCCGCACCGTGAGCACCGCCCGGCCGCCCTCCCGAGCAACCAGGTCCTCGAGCCCAGGAGCGTCGGGTAACGCCTCGGTTTCGACGCCGTCCCGTGTTCGCAGCGCCAGTTGCCCGCGCTCCCGCGCCCCAGCCTCGGGGTCGAGCAGTTCTTCGCCCCCGACGGGCGAGCGGCCCGACCGGATGCGTTCGAGGTAGCGCTCGGGGGTGCGCACGTTCCACCAACGGCGCCCGGCCTGGTGGGAATGGGCCGCGCACCCTACACCCCGATAGTCGCCCTGGGCCCAGTACAAGCGGTTGTGGCGGCACTCCCACCCTGGCCGGGCCCAGTTCGAGATCTCGTACCAAATGAGCCCGGCCGCCTCGAGCCGCTCATCGGCCAACAGGTACTTGTCGGCCTGCTCATCGTCGTCGGGCCAGCGGGCCGGGTCTTGGGCCAGCGGGGTGCCGGCCTCCACCGTGAGGGCGTAGGCGCTGATGTGATCTGGTTGGAGTGCGAGTGCCCCATCCAGCGTGGCGGCCCAGTCGGCCAACGATTCGCCCGCCCCGCCGAAGATCAGGTCGAGGTTGATGGAAGAAAAACCGGCGTCCCGAGCCAAGGAGACGGACCGCTCGACGGACGCAGGATCGTGGCGACGGCCCAGTGCGGCCAGAACGTCCGGGGCCAGCGACTGCACCCCGAACGACAGCCGGTTGACCCCGGCGGCCCGGTAGCAGTCGAGCAAGGCCGCAGTCACGGTCTCGGGATTGCACTCGACCGTCACCTCGGCGCGGGCCCGCACCGAGACGGACTCGAGGACCGCGACCAGCAGGTGAGCGGGGAGCAAGGAGGGCGTGCCCCCGCCAAAGAAGACCGAGCTGGCGTCGGGCAACTCCGCCTGAGCAACCTCCCTGCGGCATCCATTGGCGTAGTCGACCATCAGCCCATCACGATCGGTCCACGTGGCAAAGGCGCAGTAGTCGCAGCGGTGCCGGCAAAACGGGATATGCACGTAGACGCCGAAGTCGTCGAGGTCGGTCGTGTCAACAATCATTACCACGGACCACCGGGAGACCTTTGACCGATTCAGCCGAATAATCTACAGTCTCGGGCTCATCATGCGCCCTTCCGCGAAGTGGATTCTGGCCGTGGCCACAGCGGCGGCCACCCTTGCCTTGGTCCTGCTTCCGTCCTTGCAGGCCCAGGCCCAACCGACGTTTGTGGTCAGCACCACCGCCGATCCCGTGGGCGGCACCTGCGCCGGGGGGACGGCAGCCTGCGGCAGTGCCTTGCCGCCGCGTCCTCAGTGGCGGGGAGCCTGATCACCTTTTCCGTCGACGGGGTATTCACGCTGACTCAGGGCCAGCTGGCCACCGCCGGTCAACTCACCATTCAGGGCAATGGCCCGGCCAAGACCATCATCGACGGCAACAAAGCAGGACGGGTGCTGTTCTTGGACTCCACCAGCGCAGTCACCCTCTCCCTGGTCACCGTCCGAACGGCCGAGAATCCGACCCTCTGGGCAGCCAGGGCGGAGGGATCCTGAACCTCGGGAAGCTGACCGTGGCCGACAGCGCCATTACCGGCAATAGCGTGGTCGGCGTGCCGAATACGTCTGGTGCCTACGAGTCGGACGGAGCCCAGGGCGGCGGCATCTTCTCGGTGACCAGTCTCGTCCTGCGAGGCACCACGATCAGCGGTAACTGGGCCCTGGCCGAGGACCCGACGCCCGGCGCCCATACCTTCGCCAACGGCGGGGGGATCTTCGTCCTCGGCAACGGAATAGACCAATCCTTTACCAACAGCACGATAAGCGGAAATCGCCTTGCGGTTCTTCCCGGTCCGCCCAGCGAGGTGGTCGCGCAGGGCGGCGGCATATTCTCGGCCCTGCGCGGGCAACCGGGCGAGGCCACTGCCACCAATCTGACCGTTACCGGCAACAGCGGCGCCGACATTGGCAGCGGCGTAGGGGATGGCGGCGACTTCAAGTTCACCAACTCGATCATCGCCGGGAACACCGGCGCTCCCCAGTGCCGCGGGGGCTACTCCGGGCCATACAACCTCGACGATGACGGCTCATGTTTCAGCGCTGCGACCTCCATCCATGCCAACCCACTGCTCGGGCCCCTGGCCGACAATGGCGGGCCCACCATGACCCACGCCCTGCTGGCGGGCAGCCCCGCCATCGACGCCGTCGGCGCCGGTTGCCCGCCCCCCGCCACCGACCAGCGCGGTGTCACCCGACCGCAGGGGCCAACCTGCGACATCGGGGCCTTTGAGGCCGCCGCCGGCGTGCCCCGGCCCACCACCACGACCACATTCGGCACAACCACTACGACGTCGACCACGACCACGACGACTGTTCCGCCCACCACGACCAGCACGACCAGCACGACGACGGGTCCCACCACGACCACAACAGCCGCTCCCACCATCGCCTGCTCCGTCAGTGGGCTCCTACTTTGTCCCCCGAAGCAGCAGCAGGTGACCGTCAAGGCTTCAGCCGGTCTGGCGTCCATCGGTTCGATCCAGATCGTCAACGGAACGGTCAGCGTGGCCCCCTTTACTGTCGGCACCACCAGCCCGGTAGTCGTCACGGCCACCAAGACCGACCAGACGAAGCGCACGGCCTGGCAGTTTGTGGCCACTGACGTCCTGGGCCACAACCAGCTCTGCGCTTAGCGGGCCGGCCCCACCACCCCGGCACGCAGGCCACACAGCAGGAGGCCAGCCGCCATGGCCGCGGTCTCGGCCCTCAATACCGCCGGTCCCAGGCTGACCAAGGGCAGGCCGGACGCCAGCTCCGCCTCGGCCCATCCCCCCTCGGGCCCGACCAGGATGGTCGGGCGAGCCAGGCTGGGCGGGTCGCCGCCGGGTTGGGCCAAGGCCACCCCTTCACCTGACCCGGCCACCTCCGCGAAGGTGTGCACGTCGTCGACGACCGGCCGCCACACCTGCCGGCTCTGCATCGCCGCGGCCCACGCCACGGTACGAAGCCGAGCCACCTGACGGGAGGCCTTTTCCCCGTCCCAGCGGACCACGGTACGGGACGTCGTCATGGGAACGATGCAGTCGACGCCGACCTCGACCAGCTTCTGGACCGCCCACTCGGGCCGGTCTCCCTTGGTCAGGGCGAAGGCCACGGTCACGGGGGGCGCCGGTCGGGCCAGCACCTCGACCTCTCCCACCGGCTCCAGCACGGCCCCGGCCCGGAAATGGCAGCGACGCCGGCCGCCCACGCCATCGGAGGCGGTGACCTCCTCGCCCGGGCGCAGCCGCAGCACCCGCTCCAGGTGATGGCGGTCGTCGTCGCCCAACTCGGGCCGGGCCAGATCGGCCACAAAGACATGGGCTGCCGCCCCGGCCGCCGCCGTCGCCTGACCCCGGTTACTTGAAGGCGTGGCGGATCTTGGACAACAGGCCCGCTTCGGGGGGCGCGACCGTCTCCCCCCGCTGCTCCGCCAACTGGCGCAGCAGCTCCTCTTGGTCCTTGCTCACGTCCGTCGGCACATCGACCACGACCGAGATCAACAGGTCGCCCCGACCCCGGCCCTGGAGCACCGGTACGCCCCGGCCCCGCAGGCGGACCACATGGCCGGTCTGGGTGCCGGGTGAGAGACTCAATTCCTCGGTGCCATCAAGGGTCTCGAACGGCATGGTCACGCCGAGCGCAGCTTGGGTCATGGCCAGGTGGAGCTCATGGTGCAGGTCGTGACCCGAACGCTTGAGCCGGGGATGGGGGTGGACCCGGAGGTGGACGAACAGGTCGCCGGGTGGGCCGCCCCGGGGGCCGGCCGCGCCCCGGGCGGGCAGGCGCAGGGTCGAGCCGTTGTCCACCCCGGCGGGTACGTCGACCATGAACGACCGCTCTTCCGTCCGCCGCCCCTGTCCCCGGCACTCCGCGCACGGGCTGGCAATCTCCTGGCCCGTCCCGCCGCAGCGGGCGCACGGACTGGCCGTGACCATCTGGCCCAAGATCGACTGGCGTACCCGGCGCAGCTCGCCGCTGCCACCGCAGGTGGCGCAGGTGGTCGGGCTGGTACCGGGGCGGGCACCGGTGGCGGCACACACAGAACAGGGAACCGGGATCCGCACCGAAATCTCCCGCTCGACCCCGAAGACGGCGTCGGCGAACTCCAGATCGAGGACCGCCTCGCTGTCCTCGCCCGGTGGGGGCCCGGCCCGCCCACCTCGTCGGGCCCCGCCCCCTCCGGCACCGAAGGGGCTGGTACCGCCGAAGAAGGCATCGAACAGGTCGCCCAAGCCCGTGGCGCCGAAGCCTCCGAACGGATCGCCCCCGCCCGCCGGGCCGCCACCCGCGCCGGTCCCCCGGATAGCCTCGGGTCCGAACATGTCGTAGCGGCGGCGGCGCTCGGGGTCCCGGAGCGTCTCGTAGGCGAGAGTGACCGCCTTGAACCGCTCCTCGGCCGCGGAGTCGGGGTTGGCGTCGGGGTGCAACTCGCGGGCCAACCTGCGATAGGCCCGCTTGAGCTCGTCCTCGGTGGCTTGGGGGCTCACGCCGAGCAGCGCATAGAAGTCTTCGGTGACGGCCATTCTTTGATAATCCTACGTGGCGGCCGGAGCCAACCCCGCGCTGCTCGCGCTAGCCCTCGGTGAGCGCTTTGCCCAGCCGCTGGCTGACGACCGCCACCGCGGCCAACGCCTGCTCGTAATGCATGCGGGTCGGACCCAAGACCCCGACCGTTCCCGCCGGCTCACCCTCGACGTGGTATGGGGCCACCACCACCGAGCAGTCAGCCAGGGGAATGACACCGTGCTCGGTGCCGATGGCGACAGAAAGGCCCCGGTTGAGCACATCCTGCAACAGGCTGACCAGGACGAACTGCTGCTCGAGGATGGTGAGCACCTGGCGGATGGTGCCGATGGCGTCGAAGGCGCTGGCCATGCGCGATGTCCCGCCCACGAATACCGAATCCAAGTCGCGCTCATGTCCGTGGCCGCTCTCCAGCCGGGCCATGACCAGGCTGGTCAGATTGTCCACCTGGGAGTCGCCCGTGGCCGGCACCGCCGCCAACCCGCCGACGCCAAAGGCGGTGCTGTTCAGGTGGAGCGACAGGTGGGCCGTGGTGGCGGCCAGCTCGGCCTCGGTCACCTCGTCGGCCAACTCGAAGAATCGCTTTTCTACCGCTGCATTGGACAGCACCACCACCAGCAGGACGCTGTGGGGGCCGCGCGCCAGTAGCTGGACCGACAGAATGGTGGCCACCTCGTGCGGGGGTGCGATCACCACCGCGGCGCAGTCGGTAAGGCTGGACAGCAGCTGGCTGGTGTCGTGGAGCATCTGCTCCAGCTCCCCGTGGGCGTGGGCAAAGAACTCCCGAACCTGTTGGCTCTGGGTCGGGCCCAACGACCCGGGCCGAGTCAGCGAGTCCACGAAGAACCGGTAGCCCTTGTCGGTCGGGATGCGCCCGGCCGAGGTGTAGGGCTGGACCAAGAAGCCCTCGCGTTCGAGCACCCCCATCTCATTGCGGACCGTGGCTGACGACACGTTCAACTCCGGAACCCTCGCCACGGTCGCCGAACCGACCGGCTGGGCTGTCTCGATGTACTCCTCTACGACCACCCGGAGGATGGCGGCTTTGCGAGCGTCAAGCATGTACCACGCGAGGATACCGAGGGCCGCACCCTGACACCCGTATTGCGCCTGGTCGAGGCCGTGCAGGCTACGAAGTGCCGTTGCCCACGTACCCCTCGCGCTCCAGGTGGAGGATGATCTGCTGGGCCGCTTCCTCGGCGCTGACGGCCGTCGTGTCGATGACCACCTCGGCGTCGGTCGGCGCCTCGTAGGGATCGGAGATCCCGGTGAACTCCGTGATGATGCCCGCCCGGGCCTTGGCGTAGAGGCCCTTGCGGTCCCGCTCCTCGCACACCTCGAGCGGGGTGTCGACATGGACCAGGACGAATCCTCCCTCGGGCGCGACCATGGACCGCACCTCCTGGCGCACCGACTCGTACGGGGCGATGGGGGCGCAGATGGCGATGCCCCCGTTCTTGGTGATCTCCGAGGCCACATAGCCGATGCGCCGGATGTTGATGTCCCGGTGCTCCTTGGAGAAGCCCAGCTCCGAGGACAGGTGCTTGCGCACCATGTCGCCGTCGAGAATGGTGACGGGGCGGCCGCCCACTTCCAGGAACTTGGTCAATAGCACGTTGGCAATGGTCGACTTGCCCGAACCAGACAGGCCGGTGAAGAAGACCGTGAACCCCTGCTGGTGCCGGGGTGGGTAGCTGCGCCGCAGCTCCGCGGCCACGTCGGGGTAGGTGAACCACGACGGGATCTCGCGGCCCTCATTGAGGCGGCGGCGCAGGTCGGTACCGGAAATGTTGAGCACTCGCGTCCCGAAAGCCACCTCGTCCTCGGGCTGGTACTGGTCGAGGTCGGCCACGTACACCATCATCTGGAACGGGACCATGGCCACGCCGAGCTCGGCGGTGTGGGCGGCCAGCAGCTCCTGGGCGTCGTAGGGGCCGTAGAAGGGCTTGCCGTTGGCGTCGTTGCCGGGGCCGGCGTGGTCGCGGCCCACGATCAGGTGGGTACAGCCGTAGTTCTTGCGGATGATGGCGTGCCACACCGCCTCCCGGGGCCCGCCCATACGCATGGCCAAGGGGAGCAGGGAGAGCATGGCGGTGTGCATGGGATAGCTCTTGAGCACGGCCTGGTAGCACCGCACCCGGGTGTAGTGATCGACGTCGCCCGGCTTGGTCATGCCCACGCTCGGGTGGATGAGGAGGTTGGCCTCCAGCTCGGCCGCGGCCCGCCGGGTTAGCTCCACATGGGCCCGGTGCATGGGGTTGCGGGTCTGGAACGCCACCACTTGGCGCCACCCCAGCCGCCCGAACTCGGCCCGGAGCTCGGCCGGGGTCAGCCGCAGGGACTTGAAGTCGTAGTGCGCCGGCGTGTGCATGCCCTCGACCGTGCCCCCGACGTAGACCGGGTGGGTCCGCCGCAGCACGTGGGCCACGCCCGGATGGGCCGGGTCGCTGGTGCCGTAGACCTCCTTGACCTCGGCCTCCCGGTCCGGTTCCCAGACCTCGGTGACATGCACGATGGCCAGCATGACGCCCTCGGGGTCGCGCAGGGCGACACTGGCCCCGGGCTGGATGTCGTGGGCGGCAACGAACTCAGCCGGCAGCTCGAGGGTCACCGGGATGGGCCACAACGTGCGGTCGGCCAGCCGCATCGAGGTGCACACCGACTCGTAGTCGGCCCGGCCCATGAACCCGGTCAGGGGTGAGAAACCGCCGGTCATGAGCAACTCGAGGTCGCACTGCTGGCGGGGGGTCAGGTCCCACGACGGCCAGTCCCGGGAGGCCATCTTGAGGTCGGCCCCCCGCTCGGCGGTGGCGTACAGGTCGATGAGTGTGCCGCCGTGAGCGGCGACCAGATGATCAGGCACGATTGTCGAGTGTACCGGTCAGGATTCAAGGGGGGAAACGTCGCCGGTCGGCCCTGGGCCGGGCTCTACTCCTCCAAGCGCAGCGCCTGGATGAAGGCTTCCTGGGGAACCTCGACCCGCCCGATGTTCTTCATCCGCTTCTTGCCCTCCTTCTGCTTCTCCAGCAGCTTGCGCTTGCGGGTTATGTCACCGCCGTAGCACTTGGCCAACACGTCCTTGCGCTTGGCCTTGACTGTCTCCCGGGCGATGATATGGCCGCCAATGGCCGCTTGGATCGGGACGTCGAACATCTGCCGGGGGATCAACTGGCGCAGCTTCTCGGTCATCCGGCGCCCGTACTCGGCCGCCTTGGGGCGGTGCACAATGGCCGAGAAGGCGTCGACTGGGACGCCGTTCAGGAGGATGTCGATCTTGGCCAGGTCAGAACGCTCGTAGCCCGCGGGCTCATAGTCCAAGCTGGCATAACCCTTGGTCCGGCTCTTCAGGGCGTCGAAGAAGTCGACCACCACCTCGGCCAGCGGGATCCGGTACACCAGCTCCAGCCGCTCGGGCGAGAGGTACTCCATGCGGGTCTGCTCGCCCCGCCGGTTCTGGCACAGTTCCATGATGGTGCCGGTGTACTCGGCCGGCAGGATGATGGTCACGGTGAGAAAGGGTTCCTCGATGAACTCCACCAGGTTCGACGACGGCATGGCCGACGGGTTGTCGACCTCGATCACCTTGCCGTTGGTGAAATGGGCCACGTATTCCACGCTCGGGGCGGTGGCAATGAGGGAGAGATCGAACTCCCGCTCCAACCGCTCCCGCACGATCTCCATGTGGAGCAGACCGAGGAAGCCGCACCGGAAACCGAATCCGAGCGCCCCTGACGTTTCGGGCTCGTAGGTGACGCTGGCATCGTTGAGCTTCAGTTTCTCCAGCGCCTCCCGCAGGTTGGCGAAGTCGTCGCCGTCCATGGGGTACAGCCCGCAGAAGACCATGGGCTTGGGGTCCCGGTAGCCCTGGACCGGGTCGGCCGGGCGGGCCGCCTCGGTCACCGTCTCACCGCTCCGGGCCTCGCCCACGTCCTTGATCCCCGCGATCAGGTACCCGACCTCACCTGCCTGGAGGGACTTGACCGGCGTGGGGATGGGCGCCCGGATGCCGATCTCCTCGATGTCATGGGTCGCCCGGGCCTGCAGGAAGCGCAGCCGGGCGCCATCGTTGAGCGTCCCGTTTACGATGCGAACCGCGCTCACCACGCCTCGGTACTGGTCGTAGTACGAGTCGAAGATCAGCCCCTGCAGGGGAGCAGCGGGGTCCCCCTTGGGCGCGGGGATGCGTTCGCACACTGCATCCAGCAGCTCGGCCACCCCCTCGCCCGTTTTGGCCGACAGGCGCAGGATCTGGTTGGCCGGGATCCCGAGCAGGTTTTCGATCTCCCCGGCGTAGCGATCCGGGTCGGCGGCGGGCAGGTCGATCTTGTTGAGCGCGGCGACGATCTCGAGGTTGTTCTCCAGGGCCAGGTAACAGTTGGCCAGCGTCTGGGCCTCGATCCCCTGGGCCGCGTCGACCAGCAGCACCACGCCCTCGCACGCCGCCAGGCTGCGGCTGACCTCATAGCCGAAGTCGACATGGCCGGGCGTGTCGATGAGGTGGATGACGTGGCCCTTCCAGTTGACCCGGACGTTCTGGGCCTTGATGGTGATGCCCCGCTCGCGTTCGATGTCCATGGAGTCCAGGTACTGCTCCCGCATGTCGCGGGGGTCGACCGCGCCGGTCAGCTCCAGGATTCGGTCCGAGAGCGTGGACTTGCCGTGGTCGACATGGGCCACGATGGCCAGGTTGCGGATGCGGGATTGATCGGTCATATTTCTTGAAGCGGGGGGCGCGGGTGAGAGTACCGGGTCCCCTCCTGCTACCCTGACCGGGTTCCCCCTGCATGTGGAGTCTTCAGAGCCGTGGCAAATATCAAGAGCCAGATCAAGCGCAACCGGCAGAACGAGAAGCGCCGTCTGCGCAACAAGGCAGCCAAGTCGGAGATGAAGACGCGCATCAAGCGCGCCGTTCACGCCGCCGACGTTGACCCCACCGCCGAAGAGACGGTGGAGAGCCTGCGGGTCGCGGTGAAGCGGCTCGACAAGGGCGCCTCCCACGGCATCATCCACAAGAATCAGGCCGCCAACCGCAAGTCGTCGCTGATGCGCCGGGTGGCGGCTCTGCAGGCGGCGTCGACGGACGATCACGCGGCCAGCTGACCCCACTGAGGGAGGCCGGGGCGACCCGGCTGGGAAGGCCGGGGCGACCCGGCTGGGGAGGCCGGTCCGCCTCTTGGGCCAGCTGATCCCGGGCGTTGTGTGCAAATCAGTGACCATATAGCGTCGCGATTTGCACAAAACGGGTCAGCGGCGGGCTGAACCCGACCCCGAACGGGAGCCCGTCGCGGGTCGGGTGCCGGTGGTGCGGGGGACGATCCGGCACAGGCGGGCCACGAGGACCTCGAGCACGGCTTCGGGCGACCAGGTGGATTCGCCCCGCAGGTCGAGGTCGGCGTCGGCGACCAACTGGATGGCCCGGGCGGCGCCGTCGGAGCCCCAGCGTCGCACCGTGGCCAGCGCCTTCTTGGCCGGGAACGTGCTGCGGCCCGCCTCGATGCCGAGCAGGGTCGCCGCCTGTCCTTCGCTGGTCACCCCAGAACCGTCGAGGGTCAACACCGGGCCCACGTGCCGGTGCAGAATGGCCAGGATCACCAGAGGGTGCCGGTCGCCGGCCTCCAGCAGGCGGTGCAGCGCCCGCAATGCCGCCTCGGTTTCCCCGCGGTCGATGGCGTCGGTCATCTCCCAGGGGGCAACGTTTCCCGCCTCGCCCAGGTACGGCATGAGGTCGTCGATCCCGATCGAGGCGCCCTCGCCGTGGACCGCCACCAGCGTGTCGACCAAGGTGGGGAGCCGGCCCAGGTCCTGACCGAGGTGCTCGGCCAGGGCGGCCCGGGCGGCGGGCTCGACCCGCAGCGGTGCTTGGCGGAGCTGGCTCTCGACCCACCCCCTCGCGTCCCGCCCCGCCCCAGTGGCGATGACTTGCCCCACCTTCTTGACCGCGGCCACCAGCTTCTGGGCCATCCGGCCCCCGCCCGCCACCACGACCAAGGCGGTCGTGGGCATGGGATGGTCGAGATAGGCCAGGAGGGGCGCCAGTTCCTCGGTCGAGAACCTCCCGGCGTCCCGCAGCACCACCACCCGGCGATCGACCAGGAACGGAGGGGTCACACAAGCACTGGTGACGGCATCGAGATTGATGTCGTCGCCCCAGAAATCCTCGACCGACAGATCGGCGTGGTCACCGGCCAGCTCGCCCACCAACCGGCGCACCTCGTTGCCGACCAGGGTGGCGTCCTCGCCATCGACCAGCCACGCCACCGGCTCAGCCACCGGCTCAGCCACCGGCTCAGCCACGGGCCGGTCCCCGGTCGGACTCTCCGATCGGACCCGTCCGATCGGCGCCGTTGACCCGGCTCACCCGGCCCGCCACCACCGTCACTGGGCCAGGACCTCGGTTGCCACACCGGTGCCAACCGGCGCCGCCTCCCAGATGGCGGCCAGCACGTCGCACACCCGCTTGGTGCCGACGACGTCGTGGGCCCGGACGATCCGGCAGCCAAGGGTCACGCCGAGAGCCGCCGCCGCTAGCGACGCCGTCCCCCGCTCCTCGATCTCCAAGCCGAGGATCCTCCCGAGAAACGTCTTGTTGGACGCGGAGAGCAGCACCGGGTATCCCTGTCCGACCAGCCGGTCCGACGCCCGCAACAGCGCGAGCGACTGCGCCGCCGACTTGCCCAGGTCAAGGCCCGCGTCGAGCACGATCCGATCGGGGGCGATCCCGGCCGCCTGGGCTCGCCGCGCTCGCTCGGCCAGGAACTCCCCCACCTCGGCCACCACGTCGCCATAGCGGGGCTCCGGGTCGGCGACCCGGGGCGCCAAGCGGATGTGGGTGGCGACCACGGTGGCCCCGGCTTGGGCCGCCACCGGCAGGTAACGGGGGTCGGCGAATCCGCTGATGTCGTTGCCCATCACCGCCCCTGCCTGGTACGCGGCCTGGGCCACCGACGCCCGCCAGGTGTCCACCGAGAGTGGGATTGCGAAGCGCTGGTGGAGGGCGTCTATCGGCCCCACGACCCGGTCGAGTTCCTCCAACTCGCCCACTTCGGGTCCCGGGCCGGCCTTTACCCCCCCCACGTCGAGGAGATCGGCGCCCTCGTCGATCAGGCGTTGGGCCCGCCGGAAGAAGGAGTCCAGGTCCCAGTAGGCGCCGTGGTCGTAGAAGGAGTCGGGGGTGCGGTTGAGGATGCCCATCACCAGGGCGCGGCTGGTGAGGTCGTAGTGCCGGTCTCCGAGGCGCACTGCCGGTGGGGCTAAAAGAGCCGGGTCGACAGGGCCTTGCGGTACTGGGCCGTGCGGGGGTCGTCGGGGCCGAGCACCTCCAGCAGGTCGAGGAACTCTTGGCGGGCCGCCTCGTCCGCCTTCACCTGTTCCAGCAGCGTGTCGAGCTTGTGGGCGATGTCCTCGGCCGGCTCGTGGGCCTCGTCCCCGACTCGGGCCAGGGCCGCGATCCGTCGCACCTCGGGCGTTTCGGGAATCCGGGCCAGGAGGCTCAGCGCTTCCTCCCGATCGCCCTCACCCTCGCGCTCGACCAGGAACTGGGCCAGGGCGGTGACCGCCTGATCGCTGGCCGGAGTCAACGCCAGGGCGGCCCGAAGCGACTCTTCGTCGCCCGCGGCGATCAGTTCGTCCGTCTCGGTGCTGGCCATGAGGGAGTTCACGAACTCCCGGACCGCCGGTTCGGGCAGGGCGCCGATGAAGCGGTCGACGACCTTGCGGTCCTTGAGGGCGAAGACGGCGGGGATCGAGGAGACCTGGAACGTTGCCGCCACCCGGGGGTTGGCGTCGACGTCGACCTTGACCAACTCGACCGCTCCTCCGGTCTCGTCGATCACCTTTTCCAGGATCGGTCCCAGCGTCCGGCAGGGACCACACCACGACGCCCACAGGTCCACGACGACGGGCATTTTGTCCGAACGATCCAGTACCTCAGCCTCGAAGGTGGCATCGGTGACGTCCATCAGATTCTTCCTTCTCTCGTTCTCTTTACCGTTGAGTATGCAACACGAAGACGGCCTGCCTTCTTCCGTCCTCGCCGCGCCCGGGCGCTACCGTGGCTGATGTATGGCCACGGGCAACGAGGAGCTGATCCAGGTCGACCGCTGGCCGGACCAGTTGCGGCGACCGGTGCTGATCCTCTGCATGGAGGGCTGGATCGACGCCGGCCTCGGCGGCGCGGGGGCGCTTTCGACCTTGCTCCACGGCATGACGACCGAGGTGTTCGCCACCTTCGACAGCGATGCCCTGATCGACCAGCGGGCCCGGCGCCCGGTACTGAACGTCGTCAACGGCCTCAACACCAGCCTGAGGTGGCCCGAGATCACGCTTCGGGTCGGTGACTCCGGGGACCGCAGCGCCATCATCCTCAGCGGTCCTGAGCCTGACATGCGCTGGAAGCAGTTCACCCGGGAAGTCGTGTCGGTCTCGTCCCGTCTCGGGATCGAAATTGTGATCGGGTTGGGTGCCTTCCCCGCGCCCGCGCCCCACACCCGCCCCATCCGCCTGGTGTCGACCGCGAGCACGCAGGAGCTGGCCGACCTGGTCGGCTACCTGCCCGCCAGCATTGAGGTGCCCGCGGGCATTCATGCCAGCCTCGAGCTCGCCTTCGCCCAAGCGGGCCTGCCAGCGGTCGGTATCTGGGCCCGGGTCCCCCACTACGCCGCCACCATGCCCTATCCGACGGCCAGCGAAGCCCTGCTCGACAAGCTCAGCCAGCTGACCGGCATCGAGGTGGACACCAGCTCCTTGCACGCCGCGTCCGTCAAGACCTTGGCCGACCTCAACGACCTGATCTCGAGCAGCCATGAGCACGCGGCCATGGTTCGCCAGCTCGAGGTGCAACACGACGACGAGTCCCACACCGACTCCGGCTTCGACCTGACCAATCTGCCCTCGGCCGACGAGCTGGCCGCCGAGCTGGAGCGTTACCTCCGAGGCGAAGAGCAGGGCTAGCGCCGCCGCCGCCGGCGCTACACCGCCGTGAGCCTGGCCTCCAGGTAGCGGGCCCGGCACAGCGATCGCTGCAACTTGCCCGATGACGTCTTGGGCAGGCTGCCCGGGGGGACCAAAACGACCTCCTCAGGCGGGAGGCCGACGGCGTCGAGGACTCGGGCCACGACCGCCTTGCGAACCGGATGCGGGTCGTCGGCCCTGGTCTCGGCCACCACGATGACCGCCTCGCGGCCTCGCCGACCCTCCACGCCGAAGGCGATGACGTTGCCCGCCCGGACGCCGTCGACCGAGGCCGCGGCCCGCTCGACATCCTCGGGGAACACGTTGCGCCCACCGACGATGATCACGTCCTTGAGGCGCCCGCACACGACCAGTTCGCCGTCCACCAAGTACGCCAGGTCGCCGGTCTTCAACCACTCCCCGGCGAAGGCGGCCGCGGTCGCATCGGGGCGCTTGTAGTAGCCGGGAGTCACTGACGAGCCGCGGATCTGCAGTTCCCCGACCTCACGCTCGGCCATCAACCCGCCCGACTGCGGGTCACAGATGCGGATCTCGAGATCGCCGACCGGACGTCCCAGCAGTGCCAGCGCCCGCGTGCCCGGTCCCTCGAGGCTGGGGGCGGCGTACCGGTCGGCCTCGAGCACCCCCTTGTCGACCACATCGGTCCGCAGCCCGCTCCCGGGCTCCGGAAGGGTCCCGGCGATGGTGACCTCGGCCATCCCGAAGGCGGGGAAAGCGGCGCCCGGATCGAGCTGATGCGCCGCTCCCGCGGCACAGAACGCCTCGACCGTCGCCGGGTCGACCGGCTCGGCCCCGTTGAGGGCGATGCGCCACCGGGACAGGTCAAGGCCGGTGAGCCGCCGGAGTGCCCGAGCCGACAGGGCGTAGGAGAAATTTGGTCCCGCCGTGGCCGTTCCCCGGTAGTGGCTCATCCACTCGACCCACCGGGCGGGGGCGGACATGAAGTCGGTTGGAGCCGCCAGTGCCATCGGTGCCCCGGTGATCATGGGGATGGTCAGCAGACCGAGGAGCCCCATGTCGTGGTACAGGGGGAGCCACGAGACCACCACGTCGGAGTCGATGTCGAAATGGGCCGCCGCCATGGTGCCATCGAGGTTGGCCAGGATGTGGCGGTCGGTGAGCATGACCCCCTTGGGATCGGCGGTCGATCCGCTGGTGAATTGCACGATCGCCAGCCGGTCCGGGTCGACCGGGGCCCCCCCCAGGTCATCGCCCCGACCGCTGAGGTCCGACAGCAGCGCGTAGGGCGGATCATCAGGCGCGGGCTCCAAGAACGCGGCCACGCTTGGATCCATGACGAGAAGAGAGATGTCGGCGTTGGCGATGCGGGCCCGGGTCTGGGCCACAAACTCGTCGAAGCTGCCCAGCCGCATGGGGATCGGCAGCACCACGACCGTCGCCCCGGCCAGCCACGTGGCTTGAATGGCGGTCACCAGTCCCCGTGAGGTGGGCCCCAAGAGGGCGACATGGCTGCCGGGCAGCACCCCTCGGGCCTGCATGGCACTGGCCATGGCCCGGGCGTCTTCGTGCAGCTGGGACCAAGGGACGTGCACCGCCGCGCCCGGGTCGGATGCGATAAAGGTGATCCCACTGTCACGTTGGGCGGCGGCGGCGATGCGTTCGCCCAAAGTGGTGGGCAGGGCGGCACTCATGCCCTTCCGACCGTGTTGCTGTGACGTCGGTTACAGGCCCGGCTCCGGCGCCCCACCCTCAGGCAGCTACCACTGCCCTACCAGCGATGGCGCAAAGCCCAAGCACCGGCCGCGCTGGCAACCAGCACGACCGCCACGTGACCGATGAAGTTGCCCATCTTGACCGCACCCGGTGTGTGCGGCACCGTGAGCAAGACAAAGCCTCGCACAAGCGCGCCCAAGGCGACTACGGCGGCAACCGCACCCGCGACCAGGGCGATGGAGTGGACCCGTCCCCCCCGAGGTCCGACGACCGCCGCGGCCGGGCCCGATATTTGGCGGTGCAGGGCCACCAGCGCCACCGCCAGGACCAAGGCCGCGGCCGCGGCCAGATCGGCGGGAGCCAGGAACTGCAGGAGCCGGTCCCGGCCTGCGGTACCGGCGGGCGCGCCCAGGGCGACGAACAGGTTGCCGAGGAACAGCACGACGATGCCCAGGCTGATGGCGGCCGAGGCCATAAGGCTCGGGGCCATTGCTTCCCCGCTCGGCCTCGCCCTGCGCATGCGATGAGGCCGGAAGCCCGAACCGGCCGAACCGGCCGACCAGGGAGTCGTGGCCTGATAGGCCGGGTCGGATCGGACTGGGTCGGCATACCCGGGCGGCGGTTGTGACCAGGCGTCGGGCGGCGGTTGTGACCAGGCGTCGGGCGGCGCGTGAGTGCCCATCGGAGCGTGCGAGCCCAATGGAGCGGGGCTGCCCAATGGAGCGGGGCTGCCCAATGGAGGCGGACTGCCAACCGGCGGCGGCTGCAGGGTCGGCCGAGCCGACCATCCAGCCGGGCCATCGGGTCCACCCATGCCACCCGGTGCTGCGGCCACCCGCGGGTCCGCGCCCGGCGGCGCCCCGGCGACACTTCTCTCGGTCCGCTCAGGAAATGGAACGGTGCTCATTTGTTCCTCCTTGACCAGCCGTCACATCTTGGGATCGCGACTGGCCGTCAAGGCATGAGATATCCCGCCCGCCGGAGCGCCAAACCCAACGGTCCGTCAATGGCGCGCCGTTCAGACGACGACGTTGACCAGCTTGGGGGGCCGGGCGACGACCCGCTGGACGGGCCGGCCGGCCAGCTGTTCCTGCACCTTGGGTGAGGCCACGGCCAGGCGCACCGCGCCCTCCTCGTCGATGGCGGCCGCCACCGTGATGCGGTCGCGGACCTTTCCGTTGACTTGGACGACCATGGTCTCGGTGTCGACCCGCACCAGTTCTGGGTCGGCGACCGGCCAACCCTGGTCGTGGACAGTGGTGCCCTCCCCATGGCGCAATTCCCAGAGCTCGGCCGTTAGGTGCGGGACCATGGGGGCCATCAGCTTGAGCAGGCTGTCGATGGCGAAGGCGAGCGTCTCGACCCGCGCGCCCGCGTCCGACTGCACATAGCGGTAGAGCTCATTGACAAACTCCATGAACGCCGCGACCGCGGTGTTGTACGACCACCGCTGGTAATCGTGGGTAACCCGGTCGATCAAGCGATGCGCCCCTTTTTCCACCTCCGAATCGGACACCGACGGCGCCCGGTCCACCACGTGCAAACGGTCGGCGGTGCCGCTCGCCAGCCGCCACACCCGGGCCAGGAACCGGTGGCAGCCGTCGATCACCTCGTCGGTTTGTTCACTCCAGTCGAAGTCCTCGTTGGGGGGGCCGACAAAAAGGTGGAAAAGCCGGAGGGAATCGGCGCCGACCGTCTCGTAGTACTTGGACGGAGCGATCAAATTGCCTTTGGACTTGGACATTTTCGATCCGCCCATCCGGATCATGCCCTGGGTGAACAGGCGCTTGAACGGCTCGCGCAATTCCTTGGGCGCAAAGCCCAGGTCGGCGAGTGCCCGGGTGTAGAAACGGGCGTACAACAGGTGCAGAATGGCGTGCTCGATGCCGCCGATGTACTGGTCGACGGGCATCCAATGTTGGACCGCTTCGCGGCTGAAGGGCGCGTCCGTATTCGAAGGGTCGCAAAAGCGCAGGAAATACCAGGATGAGTCGACGAAGGTATCCATGGTGTCGGTCTCGCGCTCGGCCGGACCGCCGCAAATTGGGCACGTGGTGTTGAGGAATCCGGAGTTGTAGCGCAGCGGCGATTCGCCCGTCGGGCGGAATTCCACATCGTCGGGTGCCAGCACGGGCAGTTCCGACTCGGGCACTGGGACAATGCCGTGATCGGGGCAATAGACCACCGGGATGGGACAACCCCAAAAGCGTTGCCGGCTGACGAGCCAATCTCGCAGGCGGTAATTCACCTTGCGCTCGCCGATCCCTTTCGCTTCCAGCCAGTCGATGGCCACGATCTTGGCGGTGCGGACATCGGGCGTGCCGGTGAGCCAGGCACTGTTGATGGTCGGACCGTCGCCGGTGTACGCCTCCCCTGTCCATCCCTCCGGAGGCTGCACGGTGCGGATGATCGGCAGGTGGTAGGCGACCGCGAAATCCCAGTCGCGTTGGTCCTGGCCCGGCACCGCCATAATGGCCCCGGTCCCATAGGTCATCAGGACGTAGTCCGCCAGGTAAACAGGCATATTGGCGCCGTTGAACGGGTTGACGGCATAGGCGCCCGTGAACACGCCCCGCTTCTCCAGCTCGGTCTCGGTCGATTGGCGTTCAATATCGGTCTCACCCCGGACCCGCGCGGCGAAGGCCTCCACCTCGTCCTTGCGCTCGGGGGTGGTGATCTCAGCGACGAGCGGGTGCTCGGGCGCCAAGACGACAAATGTCATGCCGAAACTGGTGTCCGGGCGCGTCGTGAAGACGCGGATCGTGGCATTGTCATCCTGCTCGCGGCCCGCGATCTTCAACTCGAACTCGGCCCCCTCGGAGCGGCCGATCCAGTTGCGCTGCATGGTCTTGACCCGCTCGGGCCAGTCGAGTTCGTCCAGCGACTCCAGCAACTCGTCTGCGTAGGCGGTAATGCGGAAGAACCATTGCTCCAAATCCCGTTTGACGACCAGGTCACCGCTGCGGTCACAGGTGCCGTCGGGGCGGACCTGCTCGTTGGCCAGGACGGTCTGGCAGCCGGGGCACCAGTTGACCGGAGCCTTCTTGCGGTAGGCCAGACCGGCGTCGAGGAAGCGTCTGAAGATCACCTGGTTCCACCGGATGTACTCGGGGTCGTGGCTGCGGATCTCCCGGCGCCAGTCGTACACCGCGCCCATGCTCCGCAGGCTGGCCTTCAGTTCCTCGATGCGGGCTTCGGTGAAAACGCGGGGGTGGGTGCCGGTGCGGATGGCGGCGTTCTCGGCCGGCAGGCCGAACGAGTCGAATCCGATGGGAGAGAGGACGCCGTAGCCGTGCATGCTCCAGTACCGGACCAGCAGGTCCCCGAAGGTGTAGTTGCGTATGTGGCCCTGATGGGCGGCACCGCTGGGATAGGGGTACATGCAGAGCACGTAGTAGGGCGGCCGGGGATCGTCATTGTCGATCTGGTAGTCGCCGTTCTCGGCCCACCGGGCCTGCCACTTGGCTTCGATGGCCTGGGGTTCGTACATGCCGGGGGTGCCTGCCATAAGTCCAACCAGCGTACCGACGGGGTGGGCCAAACCCAGGTGGGATTCGGTCTCAGCGACATCGAGGGGGAAAAGCGCAGCCCGACGCAGGACGGGCGGGGTTTGCGCGGGCGACCGCCGCGCCGTTACGGGCCGCCCCTGGTGGCGGCGGCCTCAGAACCAGCGGTGACGCCCCCCCGCCGGCAGGCGGCGAGCCACGATGAGGCCCACGACGGCACCGGTTGCAGCCACGGCGAAGGCAACCGTGATCCCCGCCGCCAGCGAGCGACCCGTGCTCGAACCGACGGCGACCGCCGCTCCCCCGAACCCGGCGCCGAGGGCGGTGCCCAGGACATCGGACAGGCTCAGCGCAGCCGAGGCCCAACCTTCGCGGCCGGCCGACGCTTCCCGGAGCATCATCAGCGACAACGGGGCGTACGCCAGGCCGATACCGAGCCCGGCCACCGACCACGAGGCCACGGCGACGCCGACGGGGACCGGTGGCCGCAGCGCCAGGGCGGTCCCGGCGATGCCAGTGAGTATGAGGGTCAGACCGACCTGCACGAGCCGGCGTCCCTCCGAGCGGCGGCTCACCCGGGCCTGAACCCAGGCCCCCACCGTCCAGGCCAGCGTCGCTCCCGTGACCGCGAGGCTGGCCATGAAGGAGTTGCGATGCCGGGCGGTGGTGATCGCCAGGGTGACGAAGGCGTCAGCTCCGAAGAAGGCAAAGGTCAACAGGCCACGGGTGAGGATGGTGGCAGGAAGACCGGGCCGGCCGGACAGGGTGCCGGCCGGCAGCAGGCGCCGGAGAGCGGGGAACGCGATCGCCCCACCAACGACGACGAGGCCGGCGCCAACGACCGGTTGCGTCGCGACGAGGCCGGAGAGGACGAGGCCGGACCCGCCCGCAGTTCGGACGGCGTCCATCAACCGGTGCTCCTCGGTCGGCGGCCCCGCCCCGCTGTGCCCGAGCCGGACCAGGGCCGGAAGGGCCAGGGGGCCGGCCGCCGCGACCAGCGGCAGTAGGCCGAGGAACACCCAGCGCCAGCCGAGTTGGCGGGCCACTTCGGCGCTGATGGCCGGCCCGAACAGGCCGGGCAGCACCCAGGCGGTGGACAGGACGGCCATCATGCGGGGGCGAAGCTGGTCGGGCAGGCTGCGGCCGATGGCGACGTAGGCCACGGCCGGAATGGCGCCGGCGCCCAGCCCTTGCAGGGACCGGCCCGCCACCAGGATGGGCATCGTGGGAGCGAGGCCGGAAACGACCAGGCCCGCGCTGAACACGACCAGGCCGGCGATGTAGGGCTGTGCCGGTCCATGCCGGTCGGCCTGACGACCGGCCGCCACGATGCCGATCAGGCTGGCCAGCATGAAGGCGCTGAAGGCCCAACCGTACAGGCGCAGGCCACCGAGGTCATGGGCCACGACCGGCATGATCGTTACGACTGAGAGCGCCTCAGAGGCGATAATCGTGATGGTCATGACGAGGCCGATGGTGAGGGCACGGCGCTCGGGCGCCCACAGGCCCTCGGTGGGGTGCCGCTGAGTCACCCGGCCATTGTGGTCCGACTCCGAGGCCTCACGCCCATGAGGCGGTAAGCGGTTCCGTGCCACCCGCACAGGGCGCGCGACGGTTGCTAGTCTGGCTGCACCCAACGGGGGCGTAGCTCAGTTGGTAGAGCGCTTGCATGGCATGCAAGAGGTTCGTGGGTTCGATTCCCATCGCCTCCACACAAACGACCTGGTCAGACCATACTTTTCGGCCAGAGTCTGGGCAGGACATGGCCACGAGGGAGCCAGAAGGTAGCCATCCGGACCTCGCTGGCTACCTCGAAAATCGCCGAATTGTCCGAACTGGCTGCGACCTCCCCGGAAAACCGCAGGTCGGCGACGCTAAGACCCGAAGCGCTTGATTGCTCCACAAGCGGTCGATCGTCCATCTCGTCCGTTGTGTCATGCCCCGTCAGCTCAAACCGCAGCTTCGTCTGCGACACGCAGCCCGACAATCTCGCCACCGAGCCACGATGAGCGTCCTGTTGAGCCACGTTGCGGCCGTACGACTGCTTGAGTTCCCCGCAAGTGGTCGGTCGTCCATCACGTCTCTGGGGTTGCCCGAGAACACCCGACCCGGATGCGCGTGCGCCTTGCAGCGCGGCCCGCCTGCGGTCTTCCTCGGCAAGGTCGGACGACATCCAGCTCGTCGATGTCGGCACGACGCTCAGCCACCTGCACAGCCGTACTGGGTTTCGCAGTCGAAGCCTGAGGTGATCCACATGTGATCGCGACGACCGCATGTCGGTTCGGGCGGCGGCGGCCGATGATCCGGCTTGGGTCACCAGAGGGCCGGTGTGTCAGGCACAATGGTGGCCATGGACACCGAGCTTCGCGACTGGCTGCGAGCTTTGGCTACCGCGCCGTCGGTAGGCCCCGGGAATCCTGATGGTCAAACGCTCAGCGCAGAAGGTGCCGAGTATCTCGTAGCGATCTCGCGGGACGGCACATTGAAGTCGATCTTGACAGAGCTCGGTGCGGCAGACGCCGAACTGGCAGGCTGACGATGATCAATGATCCTGCTGGATGAATACCTGGCCCTGCCCGTCATGGCCGAACGCCCGCCACCGGCATTGGCAATGCAATCGATGGGGCTGACGTACAGCCGGGCACACCGCTTGATCCGAGCCCTCCTTCACACCGGCCCGGGACGCCTCCAGCTGCGCGGCCGGTTCACGAGACTCGCTGACGCGCTGAGCGAGAACGACCGGGAAGTGCTCTTTGCCCGGATCATCGACCCCGATCGCGCCCTCGTCCAGATCGTCGATCCGCGTCCGCTGATCCGCGCCACAGCAGCGATCCAGAACACCTACGCCTTGTCCCTCCTCCAGGCGGAAACACTTGCCGCGGCCGTCACCTATGACTGGCCTATCCGCGTTGGAGACGAATCCACCGTCACCGCCGAGCTCAATCGCGCCGCCGTCGAACTCGGGCTCGACCTCGCCGTCATCGAACCCTGATCCCTCGAGCTGGCGGCAAAAGAAGACCCCTTCCACGACGATCGTCGGGGCCGCCTCCTTCCCGTCGGGGTCGCCTGCTCCGGTCCCCTGGATGGGGCGACACCGGTTCGCCGAGCTTGCCATCACGAGAGCAGTCGCGATCGACCTCGACCGGCACATAGGTGATACCCGAGGCGAACTAGCCGCGAGTTTTATGAGACACGCCCCCAGGGGCCACATCGCCGGTTCGGATCGTGTGGGGCCGAGTTCGGTTTGCGTTCGTTTGTCATTCCGCGGCGGTCACTGTGACATGCTGCGTCGGACTGGGGAACGGTGTCGCCCAGGCGCCGCTTGAATGCAGTGGCTCGGTGACTCTCGAGCCTCTATGCCGGAGCTATGTCGATCTCGAACGCACCACGCGTCGAAGTCGTGCCAGCGCCTTCTTCCAGCCCAGGTCGTCCGGATCGGACAGGTTCGCCACTACGGCCGTGATCGGTATTCGGTTACCGCGGAAGCCGAGGATATCGTCGAACAGCTCCTTGTCCTTGCGTAGTCGGACCACCTCGGCGACGAGCCGCTCGGCGGCTTGTCGGTCGCTGTCGCGGCTGATGTTGACGACCGCGAGTTGCGCGTGTTCGATGCCGCGGTAGCGATCTGCGATCGCCCAATGCTTTTCGGGTTTCGGCGCCGGACCACTTGTCGCTTCGCCTATGACGGCGCGCAGCTTCTCGAGGAGCTCAGGGCTCTTTCGTGCCAACTCGGCCATAGGGGCGCCGCCAATCTTCTCGAGTAGCTCGGCGACGCCGGACGGCTCGCGGAGTAACCGCTCCAGGACAGCCTCGTTCGCTCGCTCCCCGCCTGTTTGGTCGCGAGCGCGGCGTACGACGAGTTGGTCGGTCCCTTTCGGTGCGGGCGCAACGAACACCCGGAGGTCCACGAACGCGAGCGGGTTGTCTCCCTCGACAATAACGGCCTGCGAGTAGTTCGTCATCAGATCCGTCATGAAGAAGTCGTCGCAGCCGATGTCACCTCCCGGGAAGGTGAACAGGGCGGCGCCGCTCGACCCGGCCTGCAAGTAGCGCCGAAGCTCGGGATGCGTACGAGCGGTGGTCTCCCGCGCCTGGCGGAGCGTATCGTCGCGGACGCAGCGCGCCGCCAAGATCACCGCGTCGCATCCGGCCAGCGTCGCCTCGATGAGGGCCGTCTTCCCCGAGCCCGGAGGCCCGGCGACGTGGATGATCCCACGATCTATCATGCGCCGCCTTCATCTGTGCGGCGGAAAGTCAGGACGGCCGTGTTGTCGAGGGGACCGATATCGCCCGTCTCGACGGTTTCGAGGACGCAGCGTCGGAGTTCCAGGCTGCCGATCGCCACTGTCACGGCATCTCCGATCGGTGCCAGTACTCGGTCGGCGAAGAGCGTCACGACCGTCGGAGCCGCTGTCGACACCGTCTCACGACCTTCGTCGACTCGGGCCACGTGGCGGTGGGCCGGGAACGAGAGCGAGGAGACCGATCCGCGCCCGTCACATCGGACCTGCCGGATCTGGACCTCGTCAAGGTACCTGCCCGCGATCGCAATCGGAGCGCCACCTCTCCTCAGCGGTATCACAGCCCGAGCTCTGCGCCCAGAAGCCGGGCGACGAAGCCCACCGGTCCCTCACTGGCGACAAGCTGCTTCACGCGCTCGCGCGTCTCGTCGACACGGCCGCCGTTGGCGGCGGCCTTCATCGTGTTCGTGTACGCAGCCCAGACATCGGCGCCGGTGATCTCGTAGCCGTACCCCTCAACGAGCCAATGGAGGGCGAGGAGCCCGGCGCCGAGCGCAAAGGCCGGTTGGTCTTCGACGAGATCACGCGCCGCGCGGGTGAGGGTCTTCGGATCGCAGGGAGAGAGGCGGGCGAGCTCGAGTGCCTCTTGGTAGAGGCCGGCCTCCTTGGCGGCGGCGAACCACTTGGCCTCATCGCCCGGAGTGGTCTTCACCAGGTCGGCCAAGAGCTCAGAGGGGCGCTTGTGCGGGTACTGCTTGGCCACAGCCCGGAAGGTCGAAAGATAGGTGCTCCCAGGGTGCACCCGCAGGCCGTAGCGCTGGTACGCCTCCTCGGCCAGGCCCGATGAGAGGAGCATCTCCTCGCACATCGCGTCGACCTCGACGGTCGCCGTCCACGGCCCGCGGCACGACTCGGCGTAGCGGATTGCTTCGGATTTTTCGCCCATGGCCGCGAGAGCCTTAACCGCCCAGCGCTTGTAGGGCCAGATGGTGTCGACCCGGAGGATGTCGACGATTTCCTGGTGGCGGCCCGCCCGGTACAGCGCGCTCAGGCATGCCGAGGTTCCGTGGAAATGCCCGCCGATGCCCTGGTCGGGGCTGAGTGCCATCCGGGTGACGCCCACCAGGCGATCCGCCCACGCCGACGCCACCTCCTTCGAAGCGCACAGCTCGCCCCAGGACTCGGCGAGGCTTTCGATGTATGGCATCCGGTCGGCTTCGTGGGCCGCCCACAGCCGCTCCAGCCACCCTCCACGGGTCCTTTCATCGGCGGGCGCGCCGCCGATGATCGGGATCAGCTGTGAGATCGCATTGTTGACCGCTGTCCCGATCGCCCCCGATGAGCTGTCGACGTGTTCGAGCGCGGGGGAGAGGCGCTCGAGCAGCGTCACCGCGCCGTCTGCTCCGAGCACCGGGTCACGGCGGCCGACCTTCTTGATCTCGCCGACGGCCTGCTTCACGCGCTGGATGGCGGGCTGCGACTTCCAGCCGAACGCGTGGCGTCGGAACCGCGCCCTGAACTCCCAGCGGAAGGCCTCAGCGTTCCCACCGGCGGAGCTCACCGCCGGGCCCTATCCACCGATCACCACCAGCTGTCGCGCGTCCTTTCGTACTCCGCGACGCCACCGCCCAGGCCGTCGGCCCGATGGCCGTCGTCGGGATGGTCGTCGTGTCCCACCCAGCTGAACTCCACCGCCGGTCGGCTGGCGCGACGACCGTATGGCAGTCCGTCTGTGCCGCCGCCGGCAAGAACCGCAACCGGCCCGCTCCCTCGCGGCCGAACTCGACAAAAGCGGAGACCAGATCGAACGACTCCTGGTCCGACAGTTCCAATCCGTGACCGGGGACACGTCCCGGCGATCATGGATCTCGTCACGACCGGCCTCGACGTTTCTGCCATCGCCGATAGGTATCGAAAGCCTCCTCAGCCGATCGCCCCCACAGCGCTCTCGTCCCCGGAGCTACGTCATCCAAGCCGCACTGTCGTGCAGCCCGCACGGCATCGCCGCCACACGACGAGAGGGCCGACTCCCACTCCTCGCGCTCGAACTGTGCGACACAGCGCGAAAGACTCATGTCAAAAAGAAACGCCCGCTCCCCCCGTCGCCGGCGCAGCTGCCGCCGCTCGACTGAACGCCCCTGGCTCGCGTTCCTACCCACCACTCCCTCCTTCGGTGTTCGCTGGCGTCACCGGTATTCAACCACCCCGGAACCGCGGCTGAGGGAATGTCCGTGCGCCGCGACTTACGCATGCGAGCGGCGTGGGTTGCACACCCACACCACCGGCCCGGTCATCGCCGCGCTGGCCGCTACGGAGAAGAGACCCTCAACGTCGGGATCAGCCCGCGGCGAGCCGCTTCGGCCTGCAGGTCGGCTGGCAGCAAGCGAGCGTCCACGATGATCCCGTCGATCTCGATATACCAGGCGTAGGGGTGCCGGGCCAGGACATCCTCACGGCACAACGACGGGTCATGGGGATCGAGGCGCAAACTGCGACGGATAGCAGCCGCCTTGTTCGTCAGCGTCGACTTGGCCACCCCCGACAGGACGGCTATCTGATCGCCGCTCAGATACGGCTGCTCGGAGGGATCGAACAGGAAATTGGCTCCCCCCACGGTGTAGATGGCCGCCGCCGCCCAGTTCCGCAGCTCGCCACGTTCGAGCGGCGAGGGGCGCCTACGAGCCAGCCGGGCCACCAACTGGCGGCACAGCCTGGCGTACTCGGCATCAAGATGCTCGGCGCAGAACCCGTCGGTCAGCGCCACGATCTGGGCGACGTCGTCGCGGCGATGGCTGGGAACTCGAAGCCCGCCAAGATCGGAGCCCGCCGAGCAGGACACAGTCGTCATCCCACCAGTCTTGTCCCTCGACGCGCGCCGGTGGTGGACCACCCACGGGTAGGACCCTCGCTGTCTGACCGTGCGACCCGGCTCGACACGCCGCCCGCTGTATCGCCGCGAAGTGGGACAGCGACCCACGACGCCCTCCGAACATGCGCGCCACGCCCCTGATCGCCGGCTGTGTGACCGCCACTGGCGGTGTTCAGAGACGGATGACTGGAGTGACATCATGTGGGCATGGCCGCACGACAATGATATTTGTGGTGGGGGGATCATCCACGCGGAGCGACAAGGCAGAAGTCTGACGACGTCGGGTGTGTGGCCCCTGATCTTCCCCGTGATCGCCCTCGTAGGCGGGCAGTGGCTTGACGCAGTCGTCGGTCGCCACCGCCTGAAGCGGTACTCGGCCGCTCATGGCTATGTCGTGATCCGAGCGCATTGGGTGTTCCCAAACTTACTCCGACAGGTCCAGCTCAAGGTGACACTGGTGCGCGACGGCGTTCCGGTCACCGGGACTGCCTATCTCGGGGGCTTCTGGACCGGTCCAACGTGGTCTCGACGCATCCAGTTTGAGTGGGACGATCCACTGACAAGCGGTCCGGACGATCTCCTCGAGTAAATGTCGATGACCTGAGGATGCACGAGCTACGCGCCAGAAGGAACAATCTGAGTGATCTCCGCCATTGATTGAACCATGTCCTCGGCCGCACCGATCGATCGATATTCGCGGTACTCGCCGGGCCGATCGGGGTGCCGATCCTGCCCCACAATGTTCAGCCCACCAAGCGCCCATGTATACCCCTCAACGCCGGCCGCGGGAGTGATCTCGTTTCGGCGGTGGTGTCCCGGGCCCGTGTGGCGTGGGAACCTCGGACGGATGTTGATGACCAATCTCAAGGCTGGCGGTCCGGCGGCAGAATGACACGGTGCCACTGCGAATCATCGCCTTAGATCACGTCCAGCTCGCCATGCCAGCGGGACGCGAGACTGAGGCAGAAGCCTTCTACTGCGATGTCCTGGGCTTCATTGTGCAGCAGAAACCAGAGCCGCTCGCGTCTCGAGGCGGGCGCTGGTTCGCCTCGGGCGACGTGCAGATACATCTCGGCGTCGAAGACGACTTCCGACCAGCTCGCAAGGCCCATCCAGCGCTCATCGTCGAGGACTTTGACGACCTCATCGCGAAACTCGACGCCTTACGGGCAACCTGGCGGTGGAACGAGGACCAGCCCGGAAGGCGCCGTCTGTACGTGGACGACCCTTTCGGTAACCGAGTCGAACTCATCGACGGTGGCGTATAGCTATGCCCCAATATCGCTCAGGTCTTTTGCCCGAAAGGGGACGCCCAGAACGCCGGGACCGGGACCACGCAGGCGGGCGCGAGGTCGCTACGACTCGACGTAGTTGGCGAGGTTTTCGAGCGATGATGCGAGCCCTGTTGCGTGGTCGTCGGCTGAGATGCCGTCGGGTACATCGTCAGCGGTGATGTCGACGCGAGTACCGCCGTCGGCCGCCGTCACCGCCCACGTCATCGTCATCGTGCCCGCGAACTCCGGATTGTCGGATACGAAGTCGACCGCCTGGACGACTTGAACGTGGGGGATGATGTCGATGTAGCGCGCCTCGATGATGTCAGAGCCGGCTGAGCTCTTTCCCCGGGCGTCGGCTGGATCGGCGTAGGCCAACATCAGTCGGTAGGAGCCGCCCGGTCTCGGGTCGAATCGCTCGAAGGTCGCCGTCATGCCACGAGGCGGGAGCCAGGCCCGCAGGGCGTCACGGTCCACCAGGGCGCCGAAGACGCGGGCTGCCGGAGCGGCGATGACACGAGAGGCGCGGTCCGTTCGAGGCACCGCCCGAATACTAGATCGGCCGCGGCGCCGACCAGAGGTGCCCTCCAAGGCCGGTTCAGCAGAACGGGGGCCGACAGACGTGGCGAGCGACGGCCTCGACGCCCGGACGGCACAGGCGTCCGCATGGGCGGCTCCCCGGAGATGTCCGTCGTCGACCGATGAGTCGGCGGCGCCAGCCGAGTCGTAGGGGCATGGCCAATGTGCTGACTCACATGTGCATGTCGCTGGACGGGTTCGTCGCCCAGCCCGACGACAACCCGGCGGAGTTGTTCGACTGGTACTGGAGCGGCGACGTCGTCGTGCCAAGCGCGCAGGAGAACATGAGTTTCTCGGTTGACGCCGCAAGCGCCCCGATGCTGCGGGAGCTCACGTCGGGCTGCGGCGCGTTGATCGCCGGCCGTCGCCTGTTCGACCAGACCGACGGCTGGGGCGACAACCATCCCGCCGGCGCCCCAGTGGTCGTCGTGACCCACCGTCCGCCGCCGGAAGACGCCGCCGAGCGGTTCCCGCGGACGACCTTCACCGGCAGCGTCGAGGAGGCGGTCGCGACGGCGAAGGAGATCGCCGGCGACAAGTTCGTCACGATCGCCAGTGCCGACATCATCCAACAGGCGCTGAACCTCGGCCTCGTCGACGAGCTCTGCATCAGCCAGGTGCCTGTGCTGTTCGGTGCCGGCATCCGCTATTTCGGCGAACTCGTCGGCGGCCACGTCATTCTCGAGGACCCCGTCGTGGTCCAAGGCACCCGGGCGCTCCACCTCCGTTACCCGGTGCGCCGCTGACTGGCGTCTGTGAGCCTCGACATTGTGTCGTGTGTGACGAGCAGATTGCGCTTGCGACGGCCGGCGCCGCCGGGAAGTGCTGTCGAACGTCCCGCACGCCGGTACACCTCCGATCCCCAGGGTGGGTCCACGAACGTTCCGTGCGCAGTTGGGGAGGCAGCTTCGGGGCAGGTCGACACGTCGCCGTCACCGACAGGGAGGGAGATGCGGTCCGACCCGGTCGTCGGTGATTCGACGCGAGACGGGCTTAGAATCAGTGCGTCGCTCCGTCTGCATTGACATGAAGCTCACCGTTCAGACGTTCCTGACCCTCGACGGCGTGATGCAGGCGCCTGGCGGACCTGAGGAAGATCCCAGCGACACCTTCACCCACGGCGGCTGGCAGGCCCCGTTCCCCGACCCCGCCGTCGGCGAGTTCGTCACCGAGCTCAACAGCCACGCCAGCGCGTTCCTGTTCGGTCGCAGAAAATACGTTCGACATCTTCCGCAGCTACTGGCCTGATCAGACCGACCCCGCCAACCCAATCGCCACGGCGATCAACTCGCTGCCCAAGTACGTCGTGTCCAACTCGCTCCGCGAGGCCGGGGCCACCTGGCGCGGCGAGCACCCCGACACCGCTCGCCTCGTGGCCGGCGACGTCGTTGCGGCGCTGCAGGCGCTGAAGGACGAACCCGGCGACGAGCTGCAGATCTGGGGAAGCAGCAAACTGCTCCAGACGCTGTTGGCCCACGAGCTCGTTGACCGCTTCCGCCTGATGACGTTTCCGCTGGTGCTCGGCTCCGGTCGCCGCCTGTTCAACGACGGCATCCTCCCGGCGACGATGCGCCCTATCGAGGTCACCGTTACCGATCTCGGCATCGTCCTCGGCACCTACGAACCAGCCGGTCCGGTTCGCCACGGTCAGATGTAAGCGTCGGGGGATGGCCGTGTCAGGTCGTCACGTCTCGGCTGGCCAACACCGCAGCGATCACGCGATGCACACGGCGGCGTAGGCGGCGAGCGCGCTGAACCATCCAGACGTGACGCCGCTCGTCCCCAGGGCAGCCGCCGATGACATCGGAGCCGCCCTCGGGCCCGCGCGGGACGACGCTCCGCTTGCGGTCCTCTTACTGACGAGGGCCCGTGCCCCCGAACGTCGGCCGCGGGAGCGGCGGGCGCCCGGGATTGCCGGTCGGGCGCCTTCTGTCCGGTCATCTGATAATCTGATCTGGATGTCCGAGATCACAGCCACCGAAGCGGCACGCAGCTTCGCCGACCTTCTTGACGCCGTGGAACACCGTGGTGAGCGCTTCACGATCGTACGACGAGGTAAGGCGATCGCGAGCCTGGAGCCGATGAATGAGGGCCACGGCGCCGACGTCAAGGCGTTGCTCCGCCGCCACCGACCCGATTCGCAGTGGTCCGAAGACCTGGCCGCCACCCGGTCCGGCGTCGACATCGAGGAGCGCCACTGACGAGACTCCTCTTTGACACGACATTTTTGATCGACGCGGAACGGTCCGCAACCGACCTCGACGATGCGGTCGGCGACGACGACGAGGTGGCGATCGCCGCCATCACCGCAGCGGAGCTGCGAGTCGGTGTGCTCCTGTCCACTGGAAAGAAGCGAGCGGCCCGCCTCGCCTTCCTTGAGGACGTGCTGGCGGTCATCCCTGTGCTGGACTACGACCGTGTCGTCGCGGATGTCCACGCCGAGTTGCTCGTTCATGTCCGACACAAGGGAAAACCCCGCGGGGCGCACGACCTGATCATCGCCGCAACTGCGAGGGCAGCCTCCCGCACGGTCGTCAGCGCCGACGACGCAGCCTTCAAGGACCTCCCTGGCGTTCAGGTCCAGACCCATCGCTGAGCCGCCCATAATCCCGAATCGGCAAAACGGACGCGGGGCGCCCATACCGCCGGCTACGCGGCGGCGACCGCGGCGCCGCTCTGGCGCGCTCTCGACGAGTTTCGGATGGTTGGCATGTTGACGCCGACCGCCGATTCGGAATAGGTTCGCGACGTGATATGCGGTAGATGGAGCGCGATTATGTGCGCTCGGGCACTGGTCTCCATGTGTCTACTCATCACCGCTGTGTAGCAGGCCACCGGATCGATGGGAGTCACTCCCGACGAGGTCGCGGTTCGAGACGCGGCTGTTGGGGTATGCCTCGACTGCGGCGTGGTGCCGAATGCGCCGATAGCGAACTTGGCTACCACGAACGCGACGGCAGCCAAAGGGGTCGACCATGGATTGCGTTTCTCTAGTCATCGGAATCGCAACGGGGAAGAGGGAAACAGCGGACCGATTGCGGCTAACTTGGGGACCATCGTCTTCGTATGTACCATTGTCTTTCTGGTGCTACAGTTCGTCCAGAGCAAGTAGCGACTGATGTCCTTGCGGCATGCGCCATTGGGTGGCCGACTCCGGACGGCGCCTTCGATTCGCCAAACCGCACACGAGAAGCGCCATAGCCCAGCCATGAACCGTGGCACTCACCGAGTGCGCTGACGCGGCCGGCGACTGGCCACATTGGTCGCATCGTCGCGCGAACAGTTTGAGCCGAGCCCTTGGAGTCAGCCTACCTCTTGGAAAGGAAGATTCCCATGACAATGAGTATCATAAGAATGGCTCCCAGAATGAACCAAATCGGGCCAGAACTAGTCGTTGCGCCAGCAGGCGCACCGACCAGCAAGGACAGAAGGCTCATTCGAAGCTCACCCGGCAGGAGCCGCCTGAGAGCCAACCGAGCGAATGCTCACCTCCCTAATCGGACTTCGAATCGCCATGTAGGCGTTCTACCCAGTCGTGCTGAGTTCATTACTCCGACGAGGGGCTTAGGGCCCGTGCACAAATAACGTGGTCGTAGTTTATAGGTCCAGGGATGGTTGTAAGCCCCGAACCGTGTAATTCCATTCACCATGGAACCCGTCGAGTTGCAGGTTGACCGCGGCCAGCTGGGCGTC
>JALYXV010000312.1 GCA_030947025.1 Actinomycetota bacterium
CCCCGCCATGCGGCTCGGCTACGCGGTGCAACTCGGAACGGTCCGGTTCCTTGGGACCTTCACCGACCTCAACGGGGTCCCGGCATCGGTGGTCCGCCACGTCGCCGCCGACCTTGACGTCGACCCGGCCGCCTGGGCCGAGTACACGACGGCCCGGGGACGTCTCGTCCACCAGCAAGAGATCCGTGAGGACGGCGGCTACCACCTCTTCGGCGCCGGCGTCACCCATGTGGCGTTCCTGCGCTGGCTGTGGGGCCGGGCCTGGAGCGGCAACGACCCGCCCTCGGTGCTGGTAGACCTCGCCACCGGCTGGCTGGTCGACCACCGGGTGCTGCTCCCCGGCTTCAGCGTCTTGCAGCGCCTCTGCGCCCGGGCCCGGGACCGGGCCACCCGCCGGGGATGGCGGACGGTGGCCGCCCAGCTCTCGCCCGATCAGCAGCGGCGCCTGGAACGCCTCGTGGTGGTCGACCCGACGGCAACGGTCTCGGACCTGGAACGGCTGCGCCGCCAGCCCCGCAACCCGACCATCGAGGGACTCTGCGCCGCCCTCACCCGCCTGGAAGAAGTCCAGGGCCTGGGCGGGCAACGCCTCGACCTCGGGGACGACCGGAATACGGCAGAAACCCGCCACAGAGAACGTCTTGTGGGCGAGCTGGCCCGGCGCGATCGTCTGGCGGGCGAACTCACGGCGTGATGGGGTTCGACTGGGGCCGTCTCCGGCATCCAACTCCAAATGGGTGCTCACCGCTGAGGCGGGCGGAGTCAGCTCGAGGACGTAGTCGCCGAAGCGGAGAATGTGCCTGGTGCCGTAGGGCGAAAGGGCGGCGACGTCTTCACCGCGTACAGGATGGCCTGCACCTGCCCCAGCACTGGCCGTGGGCCGAGGCATTCACCTCCGCCCTGACCAACCTCCGTGCCGTCGTGCTCGTCACCTAAACCGACCGGCACCAGGCAACGCCGACCCATCACCGCCCGCGTCGCCGACGACCACCAACGCCAAAAACCCTTGGATCGACGCGGGACACGTCGAGCGAGCGATTCAGACTCGATCGCTAACGTTCAATGATAGAGTAGTCCCGAGAGAGCATTCACAGGAATATCTTCGAGCGTTGGGACCTCCGGTTGTGCGCCGACCAATAGGCTGACTACCCAAACTAGGGCCGGTGGGCGTGACGGAGGTCCGATTACGTCTAGCTCGGGGGCTCTTGCCAACGAAGAGGCGGAGCCTACGCTTTTTGTCGCTATATCGGCGGCACGATGGGCATCGATACTCGGTGTCGTCTCAACCTGACCGACCGTGATTGGATTATAGAACAGATCGCTCAACTGCCCATCATTTACAAGGGACACACTTACCGACATTGGCAGCCAGGCTTGTCCCCTGCGTTCACGCCATTCCGCAGTGAACACCTTCTCGTAACCGCGATCCATTGTGCCACTCTGGTAGAGTTCGAGACTCTTAACGGGCGCGAATCGCGCGGCAACCGCCTCCGCCTGCGAGAGCAGACCTGGCTGGTCAAGGGGCGGCCCGATCGACACGGGGTCAGCGAGTGCAGCGCTCAGAATTGTCCGGCCACTTGGATCGGTCAGAAATATTCCGACACTGGGATCAACTGCCTGCCACGCTTGTCCGAACACGGGATCGGGCCGTTCTTTCCATGGAAGCGGGCCTGAGAGATGGATCCCGATAGCAGCCTCGACCGCCGCGTCCCGTTGCATCGTGCTGGCCCCAGGAGCCGAGGGCAAAGAGCCTTTCGGCGACCGAACGTGGCCTGAACTGCATGCGACGAGCAAGACGGCGACGAATGAAACGGAGCCAGCCCGACGGCGGGAGCACGTCATCGGGCCGTTTGACGAATGCGGTCGAGGGTATCTGCTCCAGATCTGCCAAGAATGAGCCATGAGTCATATCCCGCGGCAGTAGGCCATGATCGCTCCACGTCGTCGGTGGCGGCTCGGACCGCCTCTGACACTGTGGCACCGGCCTGCATCGTCGACCAGAACGAATGGGCCCAAGTATCTCCGGTCGGCCGATAAGAACTAGTCTTGCCAAAGTCCCCGTACCGATCGGCGAAGAGAATCTCCTGTGTGAAGCCGACGACGATTCCGGCACCCGCATCGAATACCTGCTGGCCGATGCTTACCCACTTTTGGCCGTCGGGCCCCGTGACGGCGGGCGTCAACGAATCACATACTTGCAGGACGACGAGTTTGGCCTGCCCGATAATATCCGGAACAGCCCAGAAGTACGGAATCCGCGGCGGAAACGGATGGCTTGAATTGAGGCAGTCATCATCACCGAGGCCGACATCGTGTGGGCCCACCAAGTAGGTGCTATGGCCAGTGGGACCGGGCATCAAGATAAATGCCCCGGTCTGCTTGGTTTTATCGACAAGTGTGCCATTTCGCCATTCCCCTGGACATTCGCTCGCCGAGTGCCCGGTGGCGTAGAATACCGCGTCCTTTCCATTCGAGCCCACAACGTCGTCTGCGGTCGCGTTGGTGTGCGCCTGAACCTTGCTTGTCACGGTACGAAGCGCGTCGTAGCAGTACTGGGCAGCGGGTTTACTATCCAGACCATCCACCTCGATGTCATAGCAGTCAGCCTGAAATGGAGCGCTCGTCACCGTGAACTGTTGTCGGGCGTAACTAAAATACGGAGCTATGCCTGCCCGAATGTCATTCGCGTTCGCATAGCACCACACGCCGATGGTGTATTGGCCTGCAGGCCAACTCGTGAGCTTCCACTGGATAGACCACGTCCCTGTGGGGCTGACCGGTGAACTGCCTCCTCCCTCGCCTGCTTGCAGATCGAGGGTGCTGAAGTCTTCGGCGGCTACAGGATTGTGGGCCTCTGGCGGTGGTGGGCAACTCGCCGAACCACTGGACATAGTAATAACCGTCCCAACCGGCCCCGAGGTCGGGGACAAGCTGAACGAGGGCTCATTGTTGGCCGTCAAATTGTTCGGTCGGCTGACCTTGTCCGTGTCGAACACCCGTCCCGAGGCATCTATTACGCCTTTGCCGAAGTGACTAGACCCGCCGGACGCCGCGCCTGTTGAGGCCCAAGCGGGTGACCTTAGCGTTGGCACAACCGCCATGAGGCCAACGACTAAGGACATCGACGCGGCTACCCGGCATGGTCTCGCCCACCTGGATCGGCCGTTCATGCATGCGTAGCACGACTGACGTCCTCTGAGGATCAGCTCGACTGGGATCACCACAGGACCGTCGTCTGAGTTGCCCGTGCACCTGCCGGGATTGTTTCATTCACCATGGCCGTCGACCGTTTGGAAGTTGTAACCGACGATAGTCAACGGCATGCCAGCTCCCGTGAGTCCGATGATGATGGCAATATCGTCGTGTACAAGCTTGTGGTACTGACCTCGCCGGATGAACGGATCGTTGGAGCTAGGGACGATCGTCTGGGGCGTCGGATAGGCGAAGGTGTCCGTGCCTCGTAAAATGTCGAACACCAAGAACCGATTGTCAGTTGTGGGAAAGGCAATGTTCAGGACGAACTCAGGTGCCACCTTCCACGCCGAGGTCACAATCTGCCCGCGAATGGATGAAGCGGCACTCGCCGTATTTTGTGCCACGCCGGCTGTCAACAAGACGCCTGGCGGCGGGGGTTGACCTTGGATAACTGATGCGGCAAAACCCTGGCTTCTGTCATGCAAGTTTGCGGCGGCTGGCGCCACCTGATCCGCGCTCCGCCGCTCGGTGTAGCCGTCCGGATCGACCAGAATTGGCGCGGCGAGTGTGCCTGGAGGACCCGCTCCCGCTATGGCCTCAAGGCGCCAATTCGAAGCCGGGCTATCTCGGCTTAAGAGCGCATACGCCGCGTAAGCCGGTCCGGGTCGGTCAGGCTGTTGCACAATATAGGCAAGAAAGATCGCTGGGTATGTTGTCTGCCGAGGCACAAAGACCGAGGTGACGACATCCGTAAAATTGGGATAACCAGGGGGGAAAGAGGTAAATCCCTCGGCGCGCCAACCACGGAAGACCGCGTCACCTTGAAACTGTGCTACCCCAGCTTCAATCGTGTCTTGCTTTGCGATGTCTAGCGTTGAGTTGACCTCATGGTTGACTGCGCTGACGGCAAGGACGGCCGCCCGGGCCTGGTCGGGCGTGACCAGGGGCGACGCGGTCGTCGTCGTCGCAGCAGCCGGTGTTGCTCCATGGCTCCCGCTGCCGTTGCACGCCGAAGCAGTCACGGTGAGGACTGCGATGCCGCACGCTACGTTGCGGATCACGGCCCGAAGTTTCGAACTCCGCTCTCCAGAAGCGGAGAGCATACGGCCTCGCGAGTCGCCGAGCCCTTGGTCGCATCCGCGGAGCGTATGTGTCATCGCGACAATGGGCAACAACGTTACAAGATCTGTTGCCCGACGGGCAGCTCGGCCCCAGCCAACCCTACGCCCCTGGCTTCATTGCGATAATGTGGCATCGTCAGACCCGCAACCGATTGGCCCGAACACGCACAACGGGTTTTGTGATCGCGTTCCCGTTAGCTCGTCCAAGTGAGGTAATAGGGACGATCTCGGCATAACGAGTCAGGTGCCTTTGGCTAACCTGTGAGCACCCACCATGCTCCGATTCCCCCTGACCTGGGGCGGTTACCACACCAGCCGTGAGCCCAAGTTCGGAGGCACATTCTTGATGTCAGCATCGCACACTCTCGATCGGGTCGCGGCGACCTTCGACGACACCCACGCGGTGGCCGACGCCGGACTGATCCTTGCGGCCACGCTGGCCGAGCATCTCTGCTGCGGACCCCTCGTTGACGCCCACGTCGACCTGGGTGACGCAGTCGGCCATGCCCATGTGGGCGACAAGGCGATGACGTTGATCCATTCCGCACTGGCTGACGGCGACTCGATCGACGGCGCCGACGCCCAGCGCTCGGGGGCGACCGCGGCGGTGTTGGGTCACACCGTGCTGGCCCCCTCGACGCTGGGCACCTTACTGAGGCCGAAGAAGCGTGACCAGGGCACGAGCGAGCGAGTGGATCAGGTGTGGAGTTCATGTCGCGGAAACGAACGTTTTCCGCACAACACCGGTGACCGAGCCGAACAGGGCCGGGGGCTGTGCAAGAAACGGTGCCTGAAACCCGGAGTGTTCGGAAACCGACGTGAGCCGTTTTCTGTACGCTGCACGGTGCGCCGCCCAGGAGGAAGACCTTCCCCTCCGATCTCGAGGCCGAGCCCGCCGTCCTCACGGGCGCTCTCGTCGGATACGGGTCAGCACCCGCGACCAGAACCTCGACCCCAGACCGACGCGCTCACCTCGGCGGGCTGCCTGCGGATCTTCGCCGACAAGCGCTCAGGCAAGACCAGCGCCCGGCCCGAACTGGCGAAGGCCCTGGACTTCATGGGACCGGGGGACACCCTGGTCGTCGCCAGCCTGGACCGGCTGTCCCGCTCGCTGGCCGACCTCATCGCCATGGTCGCCGAGCTGCGCCGGCGCGGCGTCGGCTTTCGGTCCCTACACGAACAGCTCGACACCACCACACCCGGAGGCCGGCTCGTCTTCCACGTCTTCGCCGCCCTGGCCGAGTTCATCCGGGAACTGATCGTCGAGGGCACCCGCGAGGGCCTGGATGCGGCCCGGGCCCGGGGCCGGGTCGGCGGGCGGCCGCCGGTGATGACACCGGAGAAGATCGCCGCCGCCCGGTCGTTGCTGCCCGACAACAGCATCTCTGCCATCGCCAGGATGGTCGGGGTCAGCCGCGGCACCCTCTACGCCCACATGGATGCCATCACCGCGGCAGCAAGCTGATGAGCCGCCCGGCAAGCTCACGGTCCCGCCGATACCCCCGCGGCGGGGACGGCTGATGACCAAGCGGTGGGTTCGGTTCGTGATGCCGATCATGGACGAGGTCGACTGTGACGACGACGAGATCCCACGGGTGGTCACCCTCCCCGAGGAGATCCGCCAGGACCGCGACGACCGTGGGCCACTTCCTGATCTACGACGAGCTCTTCGTCCGCCGCCACGGCGACGACCAGCCCCAGACGCACGCGTCCTGCGTGGCCGAGCCGTGCTGGGAGCACGAGCGGTTCCGAGTGGGCCCGCCGGTCAACTGGCCCGAGCCGGCGGAGTGGGAGGAGGGGTTCGATCTCACCGAGGCCGACGAGCGCTACGGCAAGATCAACCCCTAAGGCGAGCCCCGGCGCTGAGCCCGGCCGGTGGCCTCGATCGAGCGGACCGCCTACCCGAGGTTCAAGAAGGTGGTGTCCGCCCGCGAGCTGTACGAGGCGTTCACTCCCACGCCCGGCGAGACGGCGTGGGCCAGTTCAGACGGCGCGATGAGGGTTCACTCGTTCAGGATTCTGCCCACATCCTCGTCACAGGCCTCACACTGGTGTCACGCGTGGCCATGGTCGCCCAAGTGCTGATATCCTCGAAAGACGCAGGGCAGGAGGCTGACCTCTCTTGGAACCGGACTGCATCACCCTCCTGGCGCACGAGAACTCGGTATACGACATCGCCTGGTTGTCTGACGGAAGGTCTGTTGTGTCCGGGGGAGGGGACCGTGCTGTGCACGTCTGGGACATCACCTCCCGGATGCCGACACAGACATGGACGTTGCCGGGGAGAATCAGCAGTCTCTCGGTCGCTACGGATTCAGGCCTGATCGTCGCAGGGTGGGATATTGACGACGGCCATGGCGGGGTGACCCTGTTCGATGCCGCCCGCGATAAGGTCGTGGCAACCAGAGAGTTGAGCCACCGTGTGAGTTCCGCGTGGCTCGATGACCGAGCGCTCGTCGTCGCTGGGTTGAACGGCACCGTGTACTGGTGGGCGAACTTTGACGAAGGCGCCGCTCTCCAGGAACGTTGGGAGACCGGCCGAGCCACGTACAATATGCGCCGGCGAACCGATGTGCCCGGCGCGGTGCTGGCGTCCGAGGGCGGAGCCTCGTTCGTGCGGTTCGACCCGTCCGGCGCCCCAGCGTTCTCATCGTTCTCGGATGACGTACGGCTCCTCGATGTCGCGCCGGCACCCGACGGCGGCTTTGCCGTCTCGGCGCACGTCCGGCAGAACGGACCGCTGGGCACGGGAGGCAATCCGGATCTGTATGAGATACTCCTTTGGGACCCAGAGCGCGACGACACCCCACCGGCGGACGCCTCGGCCAGCTTGTGGCGTGACTCTTTGGTCGGCCACCTCTCGTGGGTCCGGGGGCTCGACTTCGCACCCGACGGAACACTTCTCTCATCCAGTGGGTTCGATGGAGCGGTGTTTATCTGGGACCCGTTCAGCGGTCTCGAGCGAGCTGAGCTTCGTGGCCACCGAGGTGCCGTTTATTGGGCGAAGTTCAGCCCGGACGGCACTCGCCTGGTGACGGCGTGCGCCGACGGGGCCGTCCGAGTGTGGTCGCTCGGGCGCGTGGGGGACGCTGTCTCGTCGGGTGGGCTGCCGGCAGTGCTCGAGTCCGACGATGACCTGCATTGGGAAGAGGGGCCGGGACGGGACCTGGGACTGGCGCGAACGGCGCTACTTGTTGAGGCCTTGTTGGCGGTCGATGACCGGAACACGCTCGACGAGCTCATCAACCAGTTTCTCCCCTTCAGCGACCCTACCCCCAACTTTGCTGCTATCCAGGCGCTGGACATCCGGGCCGAGCAGGCGCGTCGGGCCGGCGACGATGAGCGGGTGGCGCGCTGCCGCGCCGCGCAAGAGGCGATCCAGGGGCATGGCGATCGCTTCACCCTCGCCGTTATGGGCTTGGAGGCCGGGCAGCCTGTGCCTGTCGATCAAGCAGGCCGCCGAACGGGAAGGGAGCGACGTGGCCGCCGAGTATCGCGAGCAAGCCGGAGAGCACGACCGGAGGCCCAGCCGTCCCATGGCACGCCGCCCCCTCCAAGTGGGAAAGCTGAGGCCTACGTGCAAGCGCTCCTCGACGCAGCAGCGTCCGGGGACACAGAGGTCGCAAAGGCTTCCGTCACCAGATGGGAGCTCGGTGCCGCGGACCTCGAAGAGGCCGTAACACAGCTCGCAGGCCTGCACGAGCGGGCGTGCCGAGGTGATTACCCGCTGCCGACGATCATCGCCGCTCTCAAGTTGATGGTCGAGCGGATTCCGCAGTCCGCCTTCACGGACGAGACCGTTCTCTGTTACGACATGATCGGCTCGGCGTACTGCGTTAGCGGCGACAACGTCACGGGCTCGAAGTGGTTGACCCACGCCCATGAGCTGTCGACGTCGCTGCATGATTGCGCGCCGGCGGTACGGGCCTTGACCACGGAGCACTACGGGAACGCGTTGCGGAACATGGGGGACCTGCTCGCCGCGTTGGACCTGCTCGAGGAGGCGGTCCTCTTCATGCGCGGGGTCGGTGGCCTGCCGTTGATCGAGGCCCTTATGAACTTGAGCGTGGTGTTCGGAGATCTCGGACGCCGTACAGAGGAACGCCAGTTGCTCAACGAAGCTGCAACGATGGCAGGGATCGCGCATCTGGACGGGCCTCTCGCCGCGTGCGTATTCAACCTGGGTAATTCCAAGGCGTCGGCTGGCGAGTTCACCAGCGCCGCCGGCGACTACGAGCAAACGCTGCGTGTCGCACTGGACATGAACAACATCCGGTTGACGGCAAAGGCGGGCGCGGCCCTCGCCGAAGTGCTGCGGGCGACCGGAAAGCTGTCGGAGGCACGCAGGGCCTACGAGCAGGCGTATGACATGAGCAACGAGCTCAACGACCCAGGTGGGATGGCATACTGCCTCGTCGGCGTTGCGATGATCTGCGAGGCGGAGGGGAAGGCTGACGAGGCCAGGAAGCGGCTCCGCCATGCGCTCGAGTTGACCCGGAACAGGGTTCCCAACCGGCACTGGACGGTACTTCGGCGCCTTGCCGCACTTGAGCGCGGGCAGGACACAGACGAGGCGCTGCAACTCCTGGAAGAGGCGGTCGCGGTCGGGGAGCGGATGCGCGACGGTGCACGTTTTCCGGCCGAGATGCCGGACGTCCAGCGAAACCTCGCTGCCACCTACAACGAACGCGTCGAGATCCTGATGGACCGGGTCGACGCCGAAACCCTCTTCGACGAGACGGAACGCGCCCGGGCCTCGCTGATCGTCCGCCAGCTCGGTGGCCGGCGGCCGGATGCCGCCCCTCCGCAC
>JALYXV010000341.1 GCA_030947025.1 Actinomycetota bacterium
CTTCGCGTTCTGCACGCCGTTCCTCTCACTGGTCCTGGACCTTCGAACAGCCCAGAAACCTAGGAAGGGAGCGGCGTGCAACCGCGGATGGTCCCAAAAACCACCCACGGATGTGTCACAAGAGCCGCTTAAATAGCTGGCGCCCGAGTGCAGGGAATGACCGAAAAGCTGGCATTCCGTGTGTCGTGAGCGTGTTGATAAGGCCAGGTAGGACGCGGACATTCTTGGTCTCGCCGCGAAGAGTTTCGGGTTTCGCCGTCGTCGCGGCCGCCGTCGCCGTCACGACCGCTTGGCCGTCTCGCAACGCCCAAACGACATTGACCCGCCATATCGCCGACCACCGCACAGCCCCTTATGGCGCGCACCCGGTGCTGGCCGATCTTTGGTAGGTCAGGCAGCCGCGGGTGTCCCGCCCGGACGTTGGTGCCTGGACTTTGGACTTTGGCCTCTGGCGACTCCGCCTTCCCGCGTGCACGCTGAATACATGTCGGTCGAATCCAGCGGAGTTCCTGAGACTCGGGCGGCTGCGGACCCGGCGGCGCAGTCGCCCCGGCAAGGGCGGCTCCGGTGGCGGTCGACCGCTTTGGTCGTGTTCGCCGGGATGGCGCTGTTCGGGTTAGCCCAACTCGTGCCCTACCGGGTCTCGAACCCGGCCGTGCGTCAGGAACCGGCGTGGCCCAGCCCGCAGGCCCGCGCCCTGGTGGTCCGAGCCTGCTACAACTGCCACAGCAACCAGGCCCGTTCGCCCTGGTATACGCAGATCGCTCCGATCTCTTGGTGGACGACCAGCCACGTGCGCGACGGCAGAGCCCAGCTCAACTTCTCGGACTGGGCCAACCGCGGCGGCGAAGAGGACCTCGCCGGGGCCGTGGCCGGCGGCTCGATGCTTCCCAGTTATTACACCTGGTTCGGCCTGCACCCCGAAGCCAAGCTCTCTTCCAAGGAAAGATCCGAGCTCATCGCCGTCCTCAAGTTCATTGACGCCGACGGTGGCGGATCGACGGGGGCGCGAGTTGGAGGCACGTCACGCGAAACCGCGAACCATCGGTAGGGTGCGATGAAGGGAGCACTTCGCCGCATTGGGTGACGCGGCGACGTGAGCGGTTCATCCTTTGTGACGCCTGTGACGCCCAGCCTAGAACACAGCATGTTGGTAGTCCGGGAGTGTCTGGCCGAACGCCTCAGCTTCCTCAAGCACGGCCTTGGAGTGATCCTGGGGATTGGCGGCCTGCGCCTGACCCTTGACGGGTTCTACCCCGTCCCCACTTGGGTGGAACTGCTGTCGGGGCTGATTGTCATCGCAGTCGCCGTGGTCGCGTGTGTCACGTCGCTGTACCGGTTCGAGGCCATGGCCCCGCGCCGCCCGAGCTGAAGCGATGTCGCCAGTCAACAACTTCAGCCGACAACTGGGCGGGTTTGGATCTCCCTCGGAACGGGAACGGGGATGACCGCTCAGGTGACCATGAACTGGGTGACCATGCCGAGGTGATAGTGGCCGTGTCCCATGCCGCCGTTGCCCATGGCGCCGTTGCCCATGCCATCTGGTCGACGAGGTTGCAGAAGGCGATGTAGTTCCCGGCGGGGAGGTCGAGGGTCTTCGTGGCGGACTTGCCGGCCGCGAGGTCGGTGATCTCTCCTGCCTTGTCGGCTTCGGAGATTCTGGCTTCGTCGACCGATCCGTCGGATTTGGTGGGAAGCGAAGCCGCGTCCCTGGCCCGGACGATCACCAACTCGTGGGTTTCGCGGCCGTTGTTGGTGGCGGTAATGCTGATCTTGCCTGCGTGAAGACCGGCGGTGGGTCCGGTGACGGACCATTCGCGTAGCACGAAGGCGTTCGCGTCCGCCGGAGTCGAGGAGCTGCCGGTCGTGTTTTTGCCGCAGGCGGATATCACCAGGGTGAGGGCGGCGGCGATGAGCAGCATGTTGCGGGTTCGAGTCATTGTTTCGATCACTTTCTGACGAGCCGACAGGTCCGGGAGACGGGTCGGGCGTAGCTCGAGAAACAGGCGTTGCTTTAGGAAATTCCCTTTCACGGTTTGGGGGGCCCTTGTCACAGCTCGCGGGCGTCTTCTCAGTGGCGGAGTGCCTGGCGGCGGGCCAAATCGTCGTTCATGACCGACCGTAGGAGATCGATGGCGTCCACAACCCGTCGGTCCCGGAGGTTATAGATGACCCGGTTTCGGTCGCGGTGGGTGTCGACCAGTCCCCGGTCGCGCAGCATCGACAGGTGTTGCGAGATGTTGGACTGGGAGATGTCGAGCTGGGTACACAGTTCGGTGACCGAGTGCGGACCGCCTGCCAAGGCGTACAGGATGGCGAGGCGCTTTGGATCGTTCAGTGCCCGGCACACGCTGGAAGTCAGTTCGTCGAGCTCGGCGCGAAGCCTGGCTCCGATCTCTCCGACGTCGCCCGCATCTTGCATCCAAGACAGCCTACCATCCGGTAGCATGCGTATGTGCGAATACTCTCCCCTTTGATCGCGAGGGTAACGCTGGCCTCTGAAGCCGGTGGGCCAGGCGAGGCGGCTGATCGGGCAGCCCTGGCCAGCATCGCAGCAGGGCTGGTCGTGGCCGGTAGCGGAGACTTGGCAGCGACTAGTGCCGATGCCGTGGCCACGCCGGCGGCGTCAGTAGCAGCGAAGTAGCGCGGGTGCCGCCTTGGCCAGAGGTGACCGCGGCAGGTGCGGTGATCGGGGTGCTCTTCGGGCTGTTCGGGGTGGGGGGGTCGAGTTTCGCCACCCCGGTGCTGGGCTTGCTGGGCGTGCCGGGGCTGATCGCGGTGGCCGCCCCGCTTCCCGCCACGATCCCTGCCGCTATCGCCGGGGCGGCGGCGTATGTGCGCCGGAAGGAGTTGGACCGCGGCGTGGCCCGATGGTCGATCGTGGGCGGCGTGCCGGCCACCGTTGTCGGCGCGCTGCTGTCGGCTTCGGTGGGCGGCAAGGCGCTGCTGGTCGCCTCCGGGGTGGTGCTGGCGGTGGTCGGGGTGCGGATCCTGGCGCCGGTCACCTCCGCCGCACGCCTGGCCGGCCGGGCCCGACGCCGGGCCGCGGTCGTAGTCCCGGCCGCGGCCGGGATCGGGTTTTTCACCGGGTTGTTGGCCAACGGCGGCGGCTTCCTGCTGGTCCCGTTGTTCGTCCTGGTGCTGGGCTTGACGATGCCCGAGTCGGCCGGGACCAGCCTGGTCGTGATCGCGGTGCTGTCCGTCCCGACCCTGGCCACCCACTGGGCGCTGGGCCACATCGACTGGGCGGTGGCGGCCGCGTTCGCCGGCGGTGCCATCCCCGGCGCGGTGGCCGGTTCCCGCCTGGCGGCCCACCTGCCGGCCGAGCGGCTCCGTCGAGGCTTCGGGGTCTTGCTGATCGGATTCGCCGTCTATTTCACCGCCCGCCTGATCCTCAACTGATCGGAAAACCCGTCATTTTCTTCAAGCAGTTCTATCTCGAAGGCCTGGGCCACGCCTCCTACCTGGTCGGCTCCGACGACACCGGCGAGGCTCTGGTCCTGGACCCGCAACGCAACGTGTCCGAATATTTCGATGCGGCCCGGGCCCAGGGTATGCGGATCCGCTACGGGATCGATACCCACGGCCACAACGACTACCTGTCCGGCCTGGCCGAACTGGCCGCCCGCCAACCCGTCACCGTGCTGGGCTCGGCCCAAGGCGACCTCGGCTACCCCCACCGGCCTGTCCGTGACGGCGAGACGATCGAGATGGGCGAAATGACCTTCGAGGTCATCCACACCCCGGCCACACCCCTGAGCATGTCAGCCTGCTCGTCTATGCCACTCGGCCGGCGACACCCCCGCCCTGCTGCTGTCGGGCGGGGCGCTGCTGGTGGGCGACCTGGCCCGGCCCGACCTGCTCGGCTCCCGACAAGACGCGGACCGCGCCGCGGCAACGTTCTGCCACACCATCCAGGAGAAAATCCTGACCTGCCCGACCACGTCGAGGTGTTCCCCACCCACGTGTCCGGCAGCCTGTGCGGAGGGAATATCGGGTCGCGGCTGTCGACCACCGTCGGCTACGAACGACGGACCAACGCCGTGCTGTCCAAGGTCGACTCCACCGAGGGGTTCGTGTCGGAATGCATCCGCCTCGACAACCTGCCCGCCGTCCCCCCGTACTGGAGGCGCATGCGGGGCCAGAACCTGGCCGGCGTGCCCCTGCTCGGCGTCCTCGGCGAAGCGCCCGCCCTGCCCCCGGCCGACTTCGCGGCCGCCCAGGGCGACGGCGCCGTCGTGGTCGACACCCGCAGCGTCGAGGCGTTCGGCGCCGCCCACATCCCCGGCGCCGTCAACGTCGGCCTCAGCTCGTCGTTCGCTACCTGGGCCGGCACCGTCATCCCCGAAGGAATCCCGGTCCTGCTCGTGTTGGACCGGCGCAGCGACCTGTGGGAAGTCGCCTGGCAGCTGCTGCGCATCGGCTACCCGCTACCCCAGGGCTGGCTGGCGGGCGGGATGATGGCGTGCGGACCGCCGCCCGACCACTCCGGGCCATACCCCAGATAACCGTGCAGGACCTCAAAGCCCGCGTCGATCGCGGCGAACTGGCCGTCGTCGATGTGCGCCAGCCGGCCGAGTGGGCCGCCGGGCACATCCCGGGAGCTAGGTTCATCACCGGCGCTGAGCTCCCGGCCCGCCTCGACGACGTCCCCGACGCACCCGTCGTGGCCACCGTGTGCGGCTCCGGTTACCGCTCCAGTGTCGCCGCCAGCCTCCTCGCCGCTCACGGCCAGCGCGTCGTCAACGTGCTGGGTGGCATGACCGCCTGGAACAACGCCCACTACCCGACCGACATCTAGGAGACCCCGTGGATTACGCCAAGACCATCACCGTCGACCTGCCCTACGGCCAGGCCGTCACCGCCGTCAAAGAAGCCTTCAAGACCCAAGGCTTTGGGACCCTGACCGAGATCGACGTCCAGGCCACCCTCAAAGAGAAACTGGGCGCCGACATCGAGCCCTATCTCATCATCGGGGCCTGCAACCCCCAGCTCGCCTACCAGGCCCTCGACGTGACCCGAGACATCGGCCTGCTCCTGCCCTGCAACGTCGTGGTCCGCGAACACGCCGGCACCGTCGTAGTCCAAGCGTTGGACGCCACCGTCATCGCGGCCGTCCCCGGCCTCCCCGAACTCGAACCGATCGCCGCCGAAGCCGGCCGCCGAATCCAAGCCGCCCTCGACGACCTCACCAAATCGTCGTGACAGTCAGACGCCCCACCGGGCGCGCGGCCGCCCCCGTACAAGTCCCGAATCCGGCCGGTGATGCCCCGTCGCGGGGACAGATTTCGGGCCGGGTCTCGAAGGCGACGATCCCACGGATCGGGTCACCGGTACCAGCCCGGTTGCGGTGACGACAGTGCCCCGGCTTTGCCGTCGAGGATTGCTTCGACGCTCGTCGAGGGCTCCGATGGCGGCCACCCGGCCGCTCAGTTCGACGAAGCGGCAGACGGCGTCGACTTTGGGCATATGGAGCCGGCGGGGAACGGTCGGTTCGGCGGTTCTGCAGGTGTTGATCGGCTGACCGGCCGGGCGTGAGGAATTCCGTCGTGGTCTTCGATGGCGGCGGCGTCGATCACCAGGAGGAACGTGTCGGCGTCGAGAGGAGCTCGGCGGTGAACGACTACGGCTCCGAGAATTCGATCTTCCCGCCGCCGCCCGGCACACACGACAATGATGCCTGCTGCGAGGAGCTGGCGGATGAGACGGATCTCAACGAAGCGGTATCGGGCCGGTGAGGCGACCACGACGGTGCCAGGAGTTCCGGTCGGGTTTGACGCTCCATCCCGGTTCGGCAGCGAGGCGCTCGGCTTCCTTGGCGGTGGAGGGGTTCCGACGAACTTGGTGGGGTTCGCGAACGTAGGGTCGTGAGACGGACAGTGGCGTGTGGGTGACGGAGGTGGCGACGTCGCGGCCGGGGATGATGTTGTTGGAGGATTGGAGCAGCGAGTAGCCGATGAGGCCCCTGGGTGCCCATGCCGGGGGCGTCGAAAGGGGTCGGGCCTTCCACCACCCGATCGAGAAAGCCGTCGGTGCTGCGGTGTCGACGACCGGTAGCTGGCGGAAGCGGTCGAGGTAGATGACGAGGTAGCGGCCCGGTCGGGGACCATCGGGCGTCTGAGGTGGTGGCCGGCGACCGGCTTCAGAGGGGGTGTCTCCGCGGTCACAGCAGGGCCCAGCGTTCGCTTCCCCACAGCTTCTGACCGCGTCGGCGATCGTGGCTGGGTCCACTTCGCCGAGCAGATCGACGACTCGACGGCTTGGTCGGATGCGGGCGACACCCGCCGGCTCCTGAAACGTGAGCAGCTTGGGTCGGCTTGGGGTTCCGATGATTCGGGCGGTGCTGGGACCGCGCCGTGGCCGCCAATACAGGCAGGCCCGGTACGAGGCGCCGACAGAGAGCGGATCCCCAGGCCCGCGGCCCGGAACCCAGAGCGACGGCTACCTCGTGACCGTTGGCGGCGCACAGAGGACCTTCGCCCCTGCCGGTCAGCAAATGATTTGGTGTTCGCTGGCAATGGACGACTGATCGCGTTGTGATCTCGGGTGACGGAGTGGGCGGAGGTTGATCGCCCACCGGCTCATACAGATCAGCCGGTGCGGGGTGGCGTTCGATCGGACAACCGAAGCCGTTGACCCATAGGGGGCCAGCCCATGACCAGAAGCGAACCCAGACGTTTCATCCCCAGACGCCGCGACCGCCACGTCGCCGTTGTCGGACTCGCGCGTCTCCCGGTGGAGAACAGGGCGTTCAAGGGCAGCGATCCCCGGGGAGACCCCGCCCCGCTCGTCGACGCGGCGAGGGAAACTGTCGACGGGTACTGGCGAAACGCCACGAACTTCGACCGTCGCGCCGAGGTGACGAGTACCGAACAGCTCACGACCACCGGGACTGTCGTGATCGATCTGCGGGTCCTCGACGAACGCCGGTTCGTCTTCAGCCCGGGCCAGTTCATTGGCATAAAGACCGATAAGGCGGGTTCCAGGCGACAACGCGCTCCCTACTGCATCCTGTCGCCTCCCGGCGATGACAACACGTTCCGTCTGTTGGTCCGGGTCGTTCCCGATGGTCCCCGGTCGCAGTACCTGACGGCCCTGCGCGTCGCCGACATCGTCGACTTCCGGGGACCGACGGGACGTTCGATGGTCCCCAAGGAGGAAGATACTGACCTGGTGCTGCTGGCCACCGGGGTCGGGGTCAGCCCTCTGTACTCCCTGGCCTGCCACATGCTCACCTCGGGCAGCGACCGGAAGATGATGCTGCTGTGGGGTCTGCGAACGGAGGCGGACATTTGCCTTTTGGACCAGCTTGACGACCTCGCGGCCCGCTCCTCCAACTTCAGCTACCAGATCTCGCTGTCAGCTCCGAGCGTCGCCTGGCCGGGGCTTCGGGGCCGCGTGAGCGAGACGGCACGCGTTCTGATGGGACCTCTGGCGGAGAAGCACTTTTATCTCGACCGTTCTGGCCGAGTTCGGAGTGGACGAGAGGCTCATCTACAAAGAAGCCTTCTTCGACGCCCGCCACCGCCCGAGTCGAACCTCGGTGGCCGAGATCCGGGCCCGCTTCGGCGCGGACGCCGTCGTGTCGCCCGTTGTGAGCAACGAAGAGACGCTGTTCGCCCTCGAACACCCCCTCGCCGGGCGCGCCGACACCCAGAGGACAATGACGTCCCGCATCGTTAACCGAGCGTCGTAGCCTCCCGCCCTATCCGACCTACAGCAAACGGGCAAACTTGGAATGCCACTCTGTCTGGCGGCGCCGGTTGACATGCTCCTCGGGTGGAACAGGTGGTTGGGGGAGCGGGGCCAGAACGAAGTCGTCGCGCCGCAACATGGTCCAGCGCAGGCTGTGGACCCGCCCGGGGTGAAGGTCGGCCTTGATGATCCCCCCGACCAGATACTGGGCCAGGGTGGTGGCCGTCGGCGCCTGGGCGAGGCTTCGCGGGGGGCGGACCAGGGGCGGGACCGACGGCTTCGGGTGCATACCCGGGCGAGGATGTAGGCCCGGGCCTCAGGGATTTCGAGTGTTTCGGCCAGCAGTTCGCCGAAGGAGTGGACTCGCACCCCCTTGTCGCGCAGCGCGTCGGCGAACGCGTCGTGCTCCTCGCGGGCGCGTTTGGCCCACAGCACGTCGTCGAAGAGCAACTCAGATACGTTGGCCGGGGTGAGGCGGGACAACTCGCGTCCCGGCCGATGCACGATGGCCTGGCGGAGTCGGCCGACCTCGGAGTGAACGCCGAGGCTGTTCATGACCTCACCTCAATTGGTCCCGCGGCGGCGGTGGCGAGGGCACCGACGTGGTTCCGGTTCCGTTCCCCCTTCGGTGGCGCTCCCGTCGGGCTGCTGGCGTTGAGGGCGTAGGGGCTGTCGGCGGGGTACTCGATCGCCGTGACCGGCGACTCTCCGAACCCGCCGCGCTGCGCCTTCATCCAGATGTAAACCGGGATGCCGAGGAAGAACACGAAGATCCCGTAGTAGGCGACCTGGTAGCCGGTGCCCGCCAGCGCCCGATGAAAGCTGTGTCCAAAGCGTTCATTGGTGTGTTATAAGGCCAATGGCACAATTGATAACATCTTGCCGACCGCGGCCAACTGGCCCCGCGACCGCTTCACCCGGCAGTCTGACCGCCCGGCGCCAACCCAATAAGGCGCAGCTGGCGGGGGCCGGTCGGCAACGGACGTGAACCTCCGCTGCCCGCCAGGCCACCGCCCAACCGGATGGGACCGGGCGGATTCGCCGCGCTTAGCCTGGCTGTCTAGCGCCTTGGGCCCCGTTTGACTTCAACCGAGGCCCGGTGTCGCCGGCAGCCACCGCTGAGACGGCACTGGCGGCGGCGGTCTCGCGGGCCATGAAGGCGCCCAACTCCCCGATGGTGCTCATGAGCGGAGCCGGGAAGACGACGGTGGTGTTCTTGTCGACGCCGATCTCGACCAGGCTCTGCAAGTTGCGCAGCTGCAGGGCCAGCGGGTGGGCCATCATGATGTCGGATGCCTCGCCCAACGCGGCCGCGGCGAGGGATTCGCCTTCGGCGGCGATGATCTTGGCCCGCTTCTCCCGCTCCGCTTCGGCCTGGCGGGCCATGGCCCGCTTCATGCTCTCCGGCAACTGGATGTCCTTCAACTCGACCAGGGTCACCAGCACGCCCCAGTCCGCAGTGGCCACGTCGAGGATCTCGCGAATGTTGACGTTGATGCGGTCGGTCTCGGCCAACGTCTCATCCAGCGTGTGTTGACCGACCACCTTGCGCAGCGTGGTCTGGGCGATCTGGTTGATGGCTGCGGCGACGTTCTCGATCGCCACCACCGACTTGGTGGCGTCGACCACCCGGTAGTAGGCGACAGCGGAGACGTCGACGCTCACGTTGTCCCGGGTGATGATTCCCTGGGATTGGATCGGCATGGTGACGATGCGCATCGACACCCGCCGCAGCACGTCGATCACCGGCACGATGCGGTTCAGGCCGGGCTTTCTGACCCCAACCACCCGGCCCAGCCGGAACAAGACGCCCTCCTGGTACTGCTTCACGATGCGAAGCGACAGCGAAAGGCCAACGAGTGCCACAAATAGGACGGCACCGGCGACTGCGAGCATTGCGGTCATGTTCGGGTTCCCTTCGTGAAACGGGCTTTTCGGTTGCGATGCCGGGGTTCGGTGCAGCCGCCGTTCGCGGTCACCGGTGTCGTCACAACGGGCGGCGCTGTCGGATATGACGCAGCGAAGGCGGGCGAAGGAAGCCGAAGGCGGCGGCGCCACAGGCGGGGCCCCACCGCCGTTGCCTGAGCCGGCGAAGGGGCGCGGTCCTTGGCGATCCGCCCGTCGCTCGGGTCATGGTTGACTCCCTGAACGCCAGCATAAGGCGGCGGTCGACTCCACGAGCCGGGCGAAGGGGGTTCGTCGCCGTGTTCCCCAAGGGTTGAGAGAAGCATCAATTCCAGCGTGGGTGATGCGGGAGCCGCGCAACAGAGCCGAAGGTCATTTCCTGGCGAGCGGGCATCAGCCCTGCGCCAGCGAGGGGACTTCGGCCCTACGCTGAGAGCGACCGGGCTGCGATCACCGCTTCGCTGGTTGCGTCTGTCATTCACACCCGTGGTCGCCAACCCTGGTCAGGCCACTCCGTCGGAGACCCGTGTGTCCCGAAAACCTGGACGGCACCCTTCACCGCTCAATCGACCCGCGGAACGTAGAGAAAGACCCATTTATGTTGCGGTGTCATATTTCTGATGTTGATGGTTGGGTCACGCTCGGCCGGTTTCGTGTGCCGCGAAGCGAGGGAATTGTTGGGTTCTAGTTGCCATCTTCTCCCGAACCGTCCGCGGCTTCGCCCGCCGGCCACGGGTGCGCCCCGAGGGTGGGAGTCAGCCCGTTGGAGTCCCGCCGCGGCAAGGTCTCAGGGGGGTGTGGCAGGCGGCGGCCGAGGCGGAAGGATTCGACGTCCGCTCACGACAGCTGGAACCACTCGGAACAGGTAGGGCTTATCGGCGCCCCGAGGGTGCACCGCGAATGCCGCCATTCTGCCCTGGAGGCCAACCGCCTCGGCGGGCGCCACCCGCTGCATGCTGCCTTGCACAACGACGCTCCAACCACAGCCGCCTTCGCGGTCCAGTCGATCAACCTCGAACGCTACCGGCCCGCCCAGCGCACCGATCACCTTGGTCCCGGGACCGGTCCGGAACACGATCGCGCCGTCGGCGTCGAGGACATAGTTCAGTGGGATGATGTCCGGCATCCCTCCAACTACCACTCCCAGGCGCCCGAAGTCCTCGCCGGCCAGCAGTCGCAGGCATTCCGATCGGCCGATCGTCTCCAGTCCGCTGTTCAGTCTGAACGTGGGCGAGTCGGCCTCAGCGGGAGACATTTCGCGTACCCACGGTTTCGTGACGGCGGTGGGAGAGGAACTCGGTGGCGGCACGAACGAGGTGACCGTCGACGCCGGTCAATGGGGCCGAGGCGGAACCGCCGGAGCCGCGGTAGGTCGCCTGGGTCGGTGAGCTCTTCGGCGAGGCCTTGGACCAGGACAGTCCAGCCGCTGTGCCAGAGGGGTCGAACCCGTTCACCTCGAACGCTACGACCGGGTTGATCGCTGCGTCGAGCTTGGCGCCCGCCGCGGTCGGGTTGATGATGTCTCCTTCGACGACCGCGAAGTTGACGGGCAGGATGACCGGCAGGGCTCCGATGGAGAGTCCCATCCGTCCGATGGTCGCGGACTCGAGAACCCCCATGCGCCCAGAGCGTGTCAGTCTCTCCAGTCCGTTGCGATCCGATGCCACACCGTCCATGGTCAGGCGGTAGCCGCGTCGGCGCCAGGGTCGAAGGTCACTCCTGGCGCGCTTTAGGGCCTTCGGCCCGCTGCCACAGGGGTCGGCAGGGGTTGGATCGGGGGTTGCGACGCTGCGTCACCCTCGGCGCGCGCCAAGCGGCCGGCGACGCCGGCGCCGGATGCGCACTTGACGACCAGCTCTGCAGTCGCTCGATGCCGTGGGGCGGCCCGGCGCGGGCGCTGCGCCGAATGGTCCGCGAATCCCGAGCCGGGTCCACGTTGCTCGCGTTTCGGCCGGTCAGACTTGAACGGGACCGGTTGAAAGAAGGGTTGACGTGACGTTCGCTGTTCGCGCCGAGGGGCTGGCGAAGATGTTCGGCACGACCGCGGCGCTGCGCCCACTCTGCCTTGAGGTGGCTGTTGGTGAGGCGATCGGCTACCTGGGCCCCAACGGCGCCGGGAAGACCACGACCATCCGGCTGCTGCTGAACCTGATCCGGGCCACCTCGGGGCGGGCCGAGATTTTCGGGATGGACTGCCAGCGCCGGCCGGTCGAAGCGCACCGCAGAGTCGCCTACGTGCCCGGCGAGCCCAGCCTGTGGCCCCAGTTGACGGGCGCCGAGACGCTGCACCTTTTGGGTCGCATCCACGGGCGTTTCGACCCGGGCTACCGCGACGCGCTGATCGAGCGGTTCCAGTTCGACCCGTCGAAGCGGGTTAGGGCCTACTCGAAGGGAAACCGCCAGAAGTTGGTGCTGATCGCGGCGTTGATGACCCGCGCCGACCTGCTGTTGCTCGACGAGCCGACCAGCGGTTTGGACCCGCTCATGGAGGTGGCGTTCCGGGAGTGCGTGCACGAGGCGCTGAACCGCGGCCAAACCGTGTTTCTGTCTTCGCACATCCTGAGCGAGGTCGAGGCGCTGTGTCAGCGGGTAGCCATTCTGCGCGCCGGGCGGCTGGTCGAGGTGGGCACCTTGTCAGAGATGCGTCATCTGTCGGCGTTGACCGTGGAGGCGGAGTTCGAGACCGCGCCGCCGGACCTGACCACGGTGCCAGGGGTCAAGGCGGTGGTAGTGGACGGCAACCGGGTCCGATGCCAGGTGAGCGGGCCGATCGACCCGCTCCTGGTGGCGATCGCGGGGCGCGGGGTTCGACGCCTGGTGAGCCGGGAGCCGTCGCTCGAGGAACTGTTCGTGGCCCACTACGGTGCCGATCCTTCGCCGCCGGTGCCCGATGCCGCCTGACGGTTCGTTCGACGAGCGGGCGGCGGCCACCGTCGTCGTAGCCCGCACGGCTCGCCGGGCGGCCCGTTCGGGGGTGCTGTGGGGGGTTGTGTTCGGCGGGTACGTGGCGGTGTCGGCGTCGGGCTACGCGTCGCTGTACCCGAGCGCCGCGGCCCGGGCCAAGCTGGCTGCCTCGTTCGGAGCAAACGCCGGTTTGGCGGCCCTGGTGGGCACGGCCCGCCGGTTGGACACGGTGGCCGGATTCACCGCTTGGCGCAGTCTCGGGGTCCTGTCGGTGGTCGGGGCGGTGTGGGGGCTGTTCAGCGCCACCCGGCTGCTGCGTGGCGAGGAGGACACCGGGCGCTGGGAGTTCTACCTGGCCGGCCAGACCACCCGAGGGCGAGCCGCAACGCAGGGCCTGGTTGGGCTGATGGCGGGGCTGGCGGCGTTGTGGGTGGTGACCGGCGCCATCACCGTCGCCGAGGGGTCGACGAGCTCGGTGCGGTTCTCGACCAGCGGGTCGCTGTTCCTGGCCACCGCGCTGGTCGCCGGGGCGGCCATTTTCATGTCGGTCGGCGCGTTGATCGCCGAGCTGGCGCCAAGCCGGCGGTCGGCCAATGGGATCGGGGCGGGCGTGCTGGGTGTGTCGTTCCTGATCCGCATGGTGGCCGATTCCGGTTCCGGTTTGGCGTGGCTGCGTTGGGCCAGCCCGCTCGGGTGGTGCGAGCAGCTCCACCCGCTGACCGGGTCAAGTCCGTCGGCCCTGGCGCCCATGGTCGTGCTCGTGGTCACCGCCACGCTGGCCGCGGTGACCGTCGCCGGTCGCCGCGACGTCGGCGCCGGCGTGCTGGCGGGCCACGACACCCCGACCTCCTCGACGGCCCTGTTGTCGGGCCCGGGCTCCTTGGCGCTCGGCTGCTGCGCCCGGTGGCCGCGGGATGGTTCGCCGGCCTGGCCGCCCTTGGGGTCGTGATCGGCTTGGTGGAGCGGTCGGCGTCGGCCGCCATCAGCGGTTCGGGGAGCGTCACCGCCGCCGTCGGCCGCCTGGGAGGCCATCGCGGCGGCGCCGCCGCCTACCTCGGGATCGCGTTGCTGTCAGCCGCGGCGCTGGTGGCGTTCATCGCGGCCGGCCAGATCGCGGCCACACGCGCCGAGGAGTCCTCCGGTCGCCTCGACAACTTGGTCGTGCAGCCGATCGGCCGCGGGCGGTGGCTGGCGGGGCGGCTGGCCGGCTCCGCCGCGGTGGTGACCGGGGGCTGCGTGATCACTGGGATCGCCACCTGGGTCGGCGCCGCCAGCCAGGACAGCGGCGTCGGGCTCGGACAGCTCCTGGGGGCCGGCCTCAACATGGCCCCGCCGGCACTGTTCGTGCTCGGTGCCGGCTCCTTGGCCTACGGGCTGGCTCAGCGGGCGGCACCGGCGTTCACGTACGCGCTGGTTGCATGGTCGCTGCTCGTCGAGTTCGCCGCCTCGGTCATCACATCCGACCGCTGGCTGCTCGACACCTCCGTGCTCCGTCACATCACGCCGGCACCAGCCGCCGATCCGAACTGGCCGGCTGCGGCCGCGCTGGTCGCCCTTGGTGTTGTGGCGGCTGGGGCCGGCGTCGCGCTGTTCGTCCGTCGCGACCTGGCCGGCGCCTGAGACCGAGACGATCGTCGAGGCGCCGACCGGGGAGGGCCCAGCGGACCGGGCACCAGGACATGTCGCCCCCCCGCCTGGGCAACGGCGGCGTTCGACCAACGACTGCCCTCCCGACGATCGGGCTGGCGGTCGACATGTGCCACCCCGAGGATGGTCGGGTGCCCTCGGGCGCCTCCGAGTCGGGCCCGGCAGGGCGACCAAGGTCTGGGCGGAAGGTGACATTCGACCCTGGCCGGCGTCGCCGGCCGGGCAGGACAATCGGAACATGACCCGAACCGACCTGATAGGAAGCGACGGCTGGGAGGAGGCGCTGTACCGCCACCTGACCTCTCATGTCGACGAGGAGGCGGAACTCCTCGACGGCTACCAGCGCGCCGCGGAGCAGTCGCAGTCGGCCGCGTTCCGCTACCTGGTATCGCTCATCGCCGAAGACGAACGACGCCACCACGCCCTGTTCGAGCAGCTGGCGAAGACCTTGGCGACCGAGGTCGACCAGGCGCCCGAGCCGTTCGCGGTCCCCCGGCTCGGCCACTGGGGCTTTGAGCGGACCAGCATCGCCGAGGCGACCGAAGCGTTCCTGGCCCAGGAACACAAAGACATGGCAGGCCTCGAGGATTTGGAGGCCGAGCTTGAACCGGTCAAGGAGACCACGATGTGGGCGCTGTTGGTGCGGCTCATGAAGGC
>JALYXV010000344.1 GCA_030947025.1 Actinomycetota bacterium
CAGGCCCGGCTCGGACAGGTCGGCGGTGTGGGCGAAACCGGTCGTCTCCCCCACCACCACCCGGATGCCGGCACCTCGCTCCCGACCGGACGTCAGTTCCTCGACCCGCCCGTCGTCGAGCCGGGCCACGGCGTTGCGGCGGTCCTCGGCGAAGACCTCGGCGAAATCGCCACCTGTCCGCAGGGCGTCGGATAGCACCCGCTGCAATAGTTCCTCGTCGATCACCGCGCTCCCTTCGGCCGGCCACTCCACCACCGGGGGCCGGCCCCTAAATCGAGAGTAACAAGCCGCCGGGTGCTACTGAGCTGTACTAAAGCCCACCCAGGAAGGCCGACAGTACCGCCCACCACTCCTCGGGCCGCTCGAACTGGGGGGAGTGCCCGGCGTGCCCGATGACCGCCAGGACGGCATCGGGTATGGCCCGGGCCAGCGCGGTGCTCTGCTCGAGGAAGATCTCGTCCGACCCGCCGACGATCACCAGCGCGGGCAGGGACAGCGCCTTCAGGGCGGGAAGCCGGTCGGGTTGGCGCACTATCTCAGCCGACAGCGCCAACCACATGTCCTCCGAGGCAGCAAGGGTCTTGCGGTCGCAGAACTCGGCGTAGTCGGGGCGAGTGGCGAGCAGCCGGCGATGGGCCTCGGGGTCGAGCGGGTCCTGGTCCAGGTGCTTCTGGGCCTCGAGCAGGGCCGCCATCCCTCCGGCCCGGACGATCTGGTGGCCCAGGCTCACCAGTCCTTCGTCGATCCCGTCCGGACGGGTGTGGCTCGTCCCCATCAGGATCAGGGCGGCGAGCCGCTCCGGTGAACCGATGGCGTACCGTTGGGCGACCATGCCGCCCATGGAGTGGCCCAGTAGGACGAAGCGATCCCACTGCAGTTCGTCCACCACCGCCTGCACATCGTCGGTCAGGACTTCGAGGGAGTAGTGCTCCTCACCCTTCGGATGGGCACTCTGGCCGTGGCCCCGCTGATCGAAGGTGACGGCGTGCCAGCCCGCGTCCGCCAGGGGCTCCAGCCATTCGGAAAAGTCCTCCTTCGCCCCGGCGAACCCATGCATCAGCAGCAGGTGCTTGGGCAAACCGGCTCCCGCCTCGGCCACCGCCAGTTGCACCCCTCGGACATCGAGTCGCCGGGTCACCACCGCTCTTCCTACTAGTTCAGCCCGGGCGGACGGGTGACGGGCGGCGCGGGCGCGATGAAGGCGACGAAGTCGACGTCGGTGGCGATGGTCCTGCCGTCGACCCTGGTGGGCGGGGTGGTCGACTTGAAGCTGAAATCGCTCGGCACCTCGATGCGCCGGAGACGGAACCGGCTGTCGATCCATACCGCCATGGTGAACATCATGGAGCGTCCGGCGAGCGCGGCCCGCACCGCGTCCTGCCGGAGAGAGGGCGTGGTGTCGATGGCCTGCTGAGGATCCACTGTGAGGGTGTAGCCGAGGGTCGACGCCCCATCGACTTCCGCTCCCCCGTCGGAGCGAACGTGGACCGTTCCCCGGACCAGGTCGATGTCGGCCCAGGGATCGCCGCCCCGGAGGACCGGGGGCACTGACCCCCCGAGCGGGACGTAGGCCGGGTCCGACGCCCCTTTCACGTAGCCCGCCCCCCCGGTGATGACGAGGTCGGCGGCCTTGGGATGGCCCGGGGCCAGCACGGCCAGCCGGCCATCCCGACGGGCCAGGTCGACGACGCCCCGGGCGTTGGCCGTGGTGGCGGTGATCAGGACCTCGGCCGTCCGGGCCCCGTAGGTGGCATCGGGAGCCCGTGCCACAATGTCCCCGGGGGGGCCGATCGGGCCGCCCGTTTTGTCCCCACCACAGCCCACCAGGCCCACAAGTGTGACGCCGAGCACCCCGATAAGTAGCAAACGCCCTGCTGTTGCACGCACAGTGCCGATAACCTAAGCGGATCGGCCGAGGGAGGCAGATGCGGGTGCATCGCCGGGTTTGGTCCATTGTTCGAGTCCTGGCCACGATCGTGATGTTCGTGGTCCTCGTGAGCCGCGTCGATGCCAAGACCATTCTTCCCGACTGGGATGTCGACCACGTCGGGTGGTTGGTGGCCGCGCTCGTCGTCACGCTGCTGGGCATCCTGCTGGCGTCGCTGCGGTGGCAGCGGGTCATGACCGCCCTCGAGCTGCGCCCACGCCTGTCGCGGCTGCTGTCCACCTACCTGGCGGGATTGTTCGTCAGCAACTTCCTTCCGACCACCATCGCGGGCGACGCCCTGCGAGTCAGCCGTATCTCCTCGGACAACGGGGAGGGGCCCCGGACCTTCGCCTCGGTCGTGTTGGAACGGTTAAGCGGCTGGGCCGTGCTCCCCCTCCTGACCCTGGTGGCCCTGGCCATCAACCCCACCCTGCTGCATCTCCCCGGGGGTGACCGGTCCATCCGCCTGGCGATCATCGTGTCGGTGGTCACCCTGGGACTGCTGCTGTTGGTCCTGGCCGCAGCCGGGCATCCCAACCTGGGCGGCCGGCTGGCCAGCCATACCGGGTGGAAACGGTTCACGGGCGCCATTCACATCGGCGTCGACCGGTTCCGGCGGCGGCCCAAGGTGGCGGCCCAGGTGCTGGCCGCGGGCCTCGGGTACCAGCTGGCGGTGGTGGCGGCGGCCTTCGCAGCCGGCCACGCCCTCGGTTTGGCCGTAGGCTGGACCGCGTTCATGGCCTTCATGCCGGTGGTCGCGATCGTGCAGGTCATGCCGTTTCCGACCATCGGCGGCCTCGGACTTCGAGAAGGGGCGCTGGTGCTGTTCCTCGCCCCGCTCGGGGTCAACGAGAGCCACGCCATCGCCCTCGGACTGATGGTGTACGGGATCAACCTGACGGTGAGCCTGCTCGGGGCTCCCGCCTTCGCAGTTGGCCGGCGCCAGGCGGCGGCCGCCGTCACCGTTTGAGCGTGACGGCGGCCAGCACCCTCGAGCCGGCTCCGCCCCCGGCCGACCCCGAAACCAAGCTGCGGTGGTGGCAGGAGGCGCTGTACGTCGTGGTGTTCTATGCCGGCTACACCCTGGTCCGTGACCTCCGCGGCACCCGCCCGGTGTCACGGGCCCACGCCTTCGCCAACGCGGAAAAGATCGTCGACCTCGAGCGGTGGTTCGGTCTGTTCCAGGAGCGCCGGGTCCAGTCGTGGTTCCTTCATAGCCGCGCCGTCCTCCGGGGACTGGACGACTTCTACGGAACGGCCCACTTCGCCGTCACCCTCGTCGCCCTCATGTATTTGTTCCACCGGCAGCCGTGGCGCTACTCCCTGTGGCGCAACACGTTGGCGATAACGACGGCCCTGGCCCTCATCGGCTTCGCCTTTTTCCCCCTTATGCCTCCCCGACTTCTCCCCTCCAGCTATCACATCGTCGACACGCTGCGCACCGTCGGGGGGTTGTGGTCGTTCGACTCGGGGCCCATGAACGCGGTGTCCAACCAGTACGCCGCCATGCCCAGCCTGCACTTCGCCTGGTCGATGTGGTGCGCCCTGGCGCTGGCCCCGGCCATGAAGCGCCCGATCGCTCGGGTGCTGGTGTGGTGTTACCCCGCCCTCACCCTGCTGTGCGTGGTCGTGACCGGCAACCATTACCTGGTCGACGCACTCGGGGGGGCCGTGACCCTGGCGGCGGGCTACGGAGGCGCCCGGGTGATCGCCACGGCCGTCCGCAACCACCACGACGCCGCCCATTCGCCGTCCGGTCGACCCGGCGCGGTCGCGACTTAGCCAGCCGGCGACTTACGCTCAGGCACCCATGTCTGTGACCTCCGGCGCCGCCGCCCCCGCTTTCATGGCCGAGATCGGCACCCGGATCGACGCCCGCCTGTCGGCCCTGCTGGGGGCCGACCTCGAGCGGTGGTCGGCGGTCGACCCCGACCTGGTCCCCCCCCTGGATTCGCTCCACCGGGTGCTGCTCAACGGGGGGAAACGCCTGCGCCCGGTCTTTTGCCACTGGGCGTTCGTGGGCCTGGGGGGCGACCCCGACGACCCCCGAGTCGTCGATGCCGGAGCCGCCCTCGAACTGCTCCATATCTTCGCCCTCATTCACGACGACGTCATGGACGCGTCGGCCCTGCGCCACGGGGCCGAGACCATCCACACCCAGTTCGCCCGCATGCACCAACAGGCGCAGTGGAGGGGCGAGCACCGCCGCTTCGGCGAGGGGGTCGCCATCCTCGTGGGCGACCTGGCCTTCGTGTACAGCGACATGCTGCTCCGGGGCGCGCCGGCCGAGGCGTGGGAGGTGTTCGACCAGCTCCGGCTCGAGGTCAACGTGGGCCAGTACCTGGACCTGATGGGGACGGCCCGGGCCAACGCCACCCCGGCCCTGGCCCGCCGCATCTGCCGGTACAAGTCGGCCAAGTACACCATCGAACGGCCGCTGCACCTGGGTGTGGCCCTGTGCGCGCCCGAGCGGCTGCGGTCGCTGGCACCCGCGTTCAGCGACTACGGCCTGCCCCTGGGCGAGGCGTTCCAGCTCCGCGACGACATCCTCGGGACGTTTGGCGATCCCGACGTGACGGGCAAGGCGATCGGCGACGACCTGCGGGAGGGCAAGCCCACCCTGCTGTACGCCCTGGCCCGGCAGCGGGCGACGGGCGACGACGCCGCCCTGCTCACTCAGCGATTCGGCGCAGCCGACCTCTCCGACGACGAGGTCGTCGCCATCCAGGCGGTCTTCGAATCCACGGGGGCCCGCCACTTCGTAGAAATCGCGATCGCGCAACTGGTCGACCAGTCCCTCGTGGCCGCCTCGAACGACCGGCTTCCGGTCACCGAGGAGGCCCGCCAGGCGTTGATCGGACTGGCCCGATTCGTCGCCGGTCGCGATTACTGACACCCTGAGGTAGACACCCTGAGGTAGGCCATGACCGACGTTGAATTCTTCTTTGACCCCAGTTGCCCATGGACGTGGATAACCAGCCGGTGGCTGGCCACGGTGGCACCCGAGCGCCAGCTGGCGGTGACCTGGCGCACCTGGAGCCTGGCTATCAAGAACGAAGGCAAGGAACTGCCCCCCAATGTGCCGGCCGAGTGGCGGGAGCGCATCCTGGCCGGCCGGGCGTTCTCGACCGGTGCCCTGCGGGTGCTGGAGGCGGCCGGCGCCCAAGAGAGTGACGAGTCCCGGGGCCGGCTGTACACGGAAATGGGCCGGCGCTACCACGGCGAGGGTGACCGCGGCGAGGGCGGCCCCGACGGCGACGTCATGGCCGCGGCGCTGGCGGCCGCCGGACTGCCCACCGAGCTGGCCGAGGCCGCCGGTGAGGAGCGCTGGGACGAGGCGATACGGGACAATATGGACGAGGTCGGCCGCGAGATCGGCGACGAGGTGGGCGTCCCCATCGTGGCCATCCGCGGCGGCGGCCGCCTGCGGGCCATGTCCGGGCCGATCATGGCCGAGGTCCCCACCCTGGAGCGGGCGGTGGCGCTCTGGGACGCCGTGGCCACGGTCATCACCGAGCCCGCCATCTTCGAGCTGAAGCGTCATCGCACCGCCAGCCCCGACCTGCCGGCCCTCGATGCCGACGGTCGGGCCGCCTACCCACCTTCTTCCGGCCAGAGGTAGCGTGGCCTGATGCTGCTGGAGACGATCGAGAGTCCGGCGGACCTGCGTGGGCTGGACGGCAACCAACTGGCGCAGCTGGCGGCGGAGATCCGGGAGTTCATCGTCCAGGCCGTTTCGGTGACGGGCGGCCATCTGGGCTCCAACCTGGGCGCGGTCGAACTGACCCTGGCGGTGCACCGGGCGTTCAACTCGCCGCGGGACATCATCTTGTGGGACACCGGCCACCAGGCCTACGCCCACAAGATCCTGACCGGGCGGCGGGCCGCGTTCGCCACCTTGCGCCAGCCGGGCGGGCTGTCGGGGTATCCCTCCCGCTCCGAGTCGGCCCATGACTGGGTGGAGAACAGCCACGCCTCCACCATCTTGTCCTACGCCCACGGCGTGTCGGCCGCCATCGAGCGTTCCAGCGCCCCGGACCGCAAGGTCGTGGCCGTCATCGGCGACGGCTCGCTCACCGGGGGTCTGGCCTACGAGGGGCTCAACAACCTGGGCCATTCGGGCAGCCGGGTGGTGGTGGTGCTCAACGACAACGGCCGTTCCTACGCCCCGACGGTGTCCCGCCTGTCCGAGAGCCTCACCCGCATCCGCCTCCATCCCGGCCTCAAGTCGGTCCGTTCCCGGCTGGAAGAGGCTCTACGGGCTATGCCCGCCGTGGGTCCGCTCGCCTACTCCAGCCTGCACGGCATGTACTCGGCCATCCGCGAGGTGATCGAGCCGCCCGCCTTCTTCGAGAGCCTCGGGGTGCGCTACGTCGGCCCGGTCGACGGCCACGACGTGCTGAGCCTGGAAAACACCCTCCGGCACGCGGCCGACTTCGACGGTCCGATCGTGATCCACGTGCTGACCCACAAGGGTCGGGGGTACGCCCCGGCCGAGGGCGACGACGAGAAGTGCCTGCACGACGCCCCCGTGTTCGATCCCGCCACCGGGCCCACCGAGGCCGACCGGACGCCCAAGGGCTACACCCAGGCGTTCAACGAAGCCATGCTCGGTATAGGCGAGGATTTCCCCCAGGTCGTGGCCATCACCGCGGCCATGCCCGGCCCGACCGGCCTGCTGCCCTTCCAGGCCCGCTGGCCCGACCGGTTCTTCGACGTCGGTATCGCCGAGGCCCACGCCGTCACCTCGGCCGCGGGCATGGCCATGGGTGGGCTGCGGCCGGTGGTGGCGATGTACTCCACCTTCTTCTGCCGGGCCTTCGACCAGGCCAACCTCGATGTGGGCCTGCACGGCCTGCCGGTGGTGTTCGCCCTCGACCGGGCCGGGATCACCGGCGACGACGGGCCCAGCCACCACGGCGTGCTCGACCTGGCCCTCACCCTCAAGATCCCGGGGCTGACCATCTTCGCCCCGTCGTCGACCGCCGAGCTCGGCATAATGCTGCGCACCGCCTTGGACCTCGACGGCCCCGCCGCCATCCGCTACCCCAAGGGGGCGGCACGCGAGCTGCCCGGCGACCAGGTCGGCTCGGGCCTTCGGGCCCGCCAGATCATGGCGGGCGATGGCGAAGTGTGTCTCCTGGCGGTGGGCAAGATGGTCGAGGCGGCCGAGTACGCCGCCTCCCTCCTGGCGGTCGACGGGATGCGGCCCACCGTCTGGGACGTACGGGTGGTGCGCCCCCTCGACCCGGCCATGATCGCCGACGCGGCCCGCCATCAGCTGGTGGTGACCATCGAGGACGGCGTGCGCGAAGGCGGCGCCGGTGCATTCATGGCCCAGACGGTCGCCGACCAGGCGCAGGCGCGAGGGGCCACCGCCCCGCCGGTGCTGGTCCTCGGTACCCCGACCGCCTACATCCCCCACGGGCGCCCCGCCGCCATCCACGCCCAACTAGGCCTCGACGGGGCCGGTATCGCCAGCGCCATCGCCACGGTACGGGCCCGACGGGGCGCCGACGCCCCCGCAGTCGTCACCGACTGAGCCCGGGCGTGGAACCGGCCACCTACCTCGAGCACCTCCGCGCCGACGGCGAGGCCCTGGCCGCGGCGGCCCGGACCGCCCCGACGGCTCCCATCCCTACCTGCCCCGAGTGGGACATGACCGGGCTGCTGGACCACACGGGCGGGGTCCATCGCTGGGTCGACCACCTGGTGGCGACCAAGGCGGCGGCGTACGTCAGGCGCCAGTCTCCGGCCCATGACAGCTTTCCTGCCGCGCTCGACTCATACGAGGAGGGCCTGGCCCAGCTCCTGGCGACGCTCGGGGGGACCGACCCCGATCAGGCGGTGTGGAACTGGTTGGACCAGGGTCCGGCGCCCGCCCGTTTCTGGTTCCGGCGCATGGCCAACGAGACCGCCGTCCACCGCTGGGACGGTGAGGCCGGGGCCGGCTGCGCGGGCGCCATCGAAGCGGATCTGGCGGTGGACGGGATCGACGAGTTCCTGTCCTTCGTGGCGCGGTGGCTGGCCCGGGAGCCGGTCGCCGGGCTGGCCGGGTCGCTTCACCTGCACGCCACCGACACCGACGGCGAGTGGTCGCTCGTCTTGTCGCCCGACCGGCTGGAGCACCGGCGGGAGCACAGCAAGGCCGGCGCGGCCGTGCGGGGCCCGGTCTCCGATCTGTTCTTGTGGATGCTCAACCGGGTCCCCGCCAGCTCCCCCAACCTGCAGGTCTTCGGCGACCAGGCGATCGTCGAGCGCTGGCGCCTGCTGCGCTTCTAGCCGGTGCCCGGTGCCCGCTGCCCGCTGCCCGTTGCCCGTTGTGTGCAGTGAGGGCACGTATACGGTCACTCATTGCACAGAACGCGGGGCGTTCAGGTTTCGGCCCACAACTCGGGTTCACCCGGGGGCGGGGGCAGGGGGTCGATCAGATCGGGGCCTTCGTTGGCCACGCCGTTGACCTTGGTGCTGACCGCATAGGCCTCAAAGTCAGCTGACGGCGCGGGAACCAGCAGGCCGGTGATGACTCTGAGGTCTTGGTTGGCCGGATCCAGCCACTGGTCCCACCTGTCGGGCGACAGGATCACGGGCATGCGGTCGTGGATGGGGGCGAGCAGGTCGTTGGCGTCGGTGGTGATGATCACGCAGCTCCGGATGGGCTCGGCGTCGGGCTGGTCGGGGGGACGCCAGAACTCCCACAACCCGGCGAACGCCAACGGGCTGCCGTCCTTGTGGCGGATGACATAGGGCAGCTTGCTGCGCTTCTTTCCTCCACCCCCCCGCACCTGCCACTCGTAGAACGCGTCGGCCGGGATGATGCAACGACGGCGAACCAGGGCCCGCTTGTAGGCACTCTTCTTCTCGATCCCCTCGGCTCGCGCATTGATCATCTTGTTGCCGACCGACGGTTCCTTCGCCCACGACGGGATCAACCCCCAGCGAAACGCTCCGAGCTGGCGGCGGGGTCCTTCCCCATCCTCTTTTGGTCGCCGGGAGACCACCGCGTAGACATCCTGGGTGGGGGCCACGTTGTAGCGCAGAGGGAGCTCGTCGACTTTGACCTCGTCCACGGCGAAGACCCGCGCCAGGTCCGCCGGTGCCGACGTTGAGGTGTACCGGCCGCACATTGGGCCGAAGCTACGCCGTGCTGGCGGTCCGGGAGTAGCCGTGGGCGAGCTTGGTGGTGAACAGGCGCAGTTGGGCGTCGGCCAGGCTGAGGGTGCCATGGCAGACCTGGCTGTGAAGGCTGTTCTCCAGGACGTCGTCAATGGTGGAGACGGTGTGGGGCTCGGGAAAGAGGTTGACCGCCGACGCCGGGGCACCACCAACCTCGAGGGAGATGACGTGGTCCTCCTCGTAGTCAGTGACCCGGGTGTCGGCGTAGCCATAGGTCGCGATCTGGTGCACCTTGAGCCGGTTGGTGAAGCTGACCGGCGGACGGATCGTCTTGGTGTACCCGTTGACGCATATGGTGGTCATCACGTCGGCGGCACTGACCGCGGGGTTGAGCATGTCCGCGGGGACGCCGGACGGGCCGGCCAGGGGCGCGGATGACGCGGTCGTCGCGACGGTTGGCATTGGGGTCGGAGCGATGGCCACGCTGGGCGAGAGCGTGGTGGCCGTGGTGGCCGTGGTGGCCGTGGTAGCCGCGGTGGCCGCGGTGGCCGCGGTGGCCGCGGTGGCCGCGGCCGTCGTTGTGACGGCGATCGTCACCCCAGCCGTCCCTGTTGGGGCACCAGGTTGGTTGTTCGCGCACGCCGTCACCAACACGATCGCCACCAAGGCCCACGCCCGCCGCGTCACGAGGGGCGGCCCTCGGCCCGGGCGGCGGCTTTGGCCCGGGCTACCACACGGCTGCGGGCCATGGCGGGCGGCCGGGCTCCCGGCGGACTCACCAACTCGTCCAGCAGGCGCCGGGTGGCCTCCGCCACTTCGTCGACGGCCCGGTCGAAGGCCTCCTGATTGGCACGGGAAGGGGCACGCTGCCCGCTCACCTTGCGGATGAACTGAAGGGCGGCCGCCTGGACTTCGTCGTCCGTGGCGGGTTCTTCGCCCCTAAGGGTGACAATGCTCCGGCACATGCGGCCACGATACGGCGACGAGCGCCCGATCGCGACCTTCACCGCGTCGCTCACTAGTTGGGCCTCCTCCAGGGTGGGATGGCCAAGCAGCACTACGTGGGCTGAGAGGGCGTACACCTCGGACGAGAGGCTCCAGGCGTGGACACCATGGACCTCTTCCACGCCGGCAACCGCCTTCTTGATGGCTGCGACCAGATCAGTCATGTCGAGTCGGCTCGGCGTGGATTCGAGCAGCACATCGACGGCGTCGCGCACCAGCAGGAACGACTGGACGCCGGCAGGAACGACTGCACGCCGATCAGAACGGCGATCGCCACGGACACGAGCGGATCCAGCCACGACAGGCCGCCGGTACCGCATCCATGCTCCCGCACTCGCTACCCGTCGTGGTGGGCCGTATGTTCGAGCCGCAGCCGCCTCGTGTCGGCGTCGTACTCGAACAGCTCCCCATAACGACCCCAGCCAATGGCGGTGTCCAGCTGGCGTCGGGCCTCGTCTTCGGTGAAGCCCCGCCCCAGCAGGTCAAGGAAGAAACGATCGGGCAGGCTGTTGTCCTTCGTCGTTCCCAAGGCGTTGTATATTGCCCGGACCAAGGGGGCCCGGGTCGACGCCTGGGTGGCGAACAACTGCTTGGATGTCAGGATGTCGGCGGCGACAAACTCTCGGCCGACCGGGGTCAGCTCGATGCTGGCGTTGTCGACTTCGGCCATCCCCAATAGCTGGGTCGCGTCGACGATAGGCAGCAGGTCGTCGATCTCGAAGACCAGATCGCTGGCCAGCCGGGGCAGGTCGGCCCGGTCGCCCTGGGCGGCCAGGATCTCGAGCAGGCCGGCCAGCCCCCCGACGGTGGCGGCGGGCAGAGGCACCTCGGTGGCCGAGGCGGACGCAACCGCGGCCTCGACCGCCTCCCGGGAACTGGGGCCTTCCGCGTTCTGGCCCGTCATGATCCCGTAGATCTCCTCGACCAACTCGTCGAACGCCGCATCCCGTCGCTGTCGAGGCCGAGGAAGGGCGACGTTGATCTCGGTCCTGATCCGGCCGGGATTCGACGACAGCACGAAGATCCGGTCAGCCAACAGGACCGACTCCTCGATGTTGTGGGTGACGATGAGCATGGCCTTGGTGGGGAAGTCGTCGGTATCCCAGAGCCGTAGCAGCTCGCCTCTCAAGTTCTCGGCCGTGAGCACGTCGAGGGCGCTGAAGGGCTCATCCATCAGCAGGGCGGCCGGTTCGACCACCAGCGCCCGGGCGAATCCGACCCGCTGGCGCATCCCACCCGACAACTCCTTGGGGTAGGCCGACTCGAAGCCGTCGAGCCCGATCTGGTCGATGGCATGCAGCGATCGGGTCTTCCGGTCGTCGGCGGCGACGCCTCTGGCCTCCAAGCCCACCTCTACGTTCTGCAACACGGTCAACCAGGGCAGCAGGGCAAAGCTCTGGAAGACCATGGACACCCCCTCGTTGGCACCATTGAGGACCTTGCCCCGGAATCGGACCTCGCCGGCCGTGGGCGCGATCAACCCTGCGATGCAACGCAGCAGCGTGCTTTTACCCGACCCTGATTTCCCCAGCAAGCACATGATCTCACCCTCCCGCAGCTGCAGGGACACGTCGTCGAGGACGGGCAGTTCCCCTCCGTCAGGAGTGGTGAAGGTCTTGGTGAGATGGTCGACCTCGATGATCACCTGGCGGTCGGCGCGAGCCCCGGGCGCGGTCGGGCCTGCGCTTGCCGCGCCCGACGTGGGGCGCGACGCGGTCACAGCGCGTACCTCGTCTCGGCCAGGCGGTACAGCCGGCGCCACAGCAGCCGGTTGATGGCCACGACGTAGAAGCTCATCACGATCACGCCCACCAGAACCTTGTCGATGCGCCCGTCGTTCGAGGCGTTGGCGATGTACGCCCCAAGCCCCGAGGCGACCAGATGATGGTGGCCGAAGTCGAGGACCTCGGCCACGATCGAGGCATTCCAGGCCCCTCCGGCGGCGGTGATCCCACCGGTCACATAGGCGCCGAAGATAGAGGGAAGGATGAGCCGCTTCCACAACAACGACCGCCGGACGCCGAAGTCGGCCATGGCGTCACGCAGATCAGAGGGGATGGCGCTGGCCCCGGCGATGACATTGAACAAGATGTACCACTGGGCCCCGAGCGACATGAGCACGATCCCCCCGATGTTCAAGCTCAGGCCGGTGGCTACAAAGATGGCCGCGGCCAGCGGGAAGAGGAAGTTGGCCGGGAAGCTGGCCAGGACTTGGACGATGGGCTGGGCGTAGCGGGCCAGCTTGGGGCTCATGCCGATCTTGACGCCGACCGGCACCCAGATCAGCGTGCCGACGACGACCAGCACCAGGACCCGGCCCAGGGTGATCGCGCCCAGGCCGAACGCCCGGGGGAACTCGCCGAAGCCCACGTGGCCGCTGATATAGGCCGCGCCGAGGAAGACGCCCCAGGCGACGACGGCGGTCACGACGACCGAGAACACCGTGTCGCCGAGCCGCCGGCGCCGCGGGTCGACCCGAAGTGGGTATTCCGCCGTCCCGAACGGCCGGGTGATCCGGTCCAGCACCCGCCCGACCGGGCGCACCGCCCGCCCCAGCAGCCTGGGGACTGCGGAACGGCGCAGGGCGTCCAGCACCAGGCTCCTGGCTTTTTCCGAGGCCTGCGACTCCTCGATCCGGAACTTCTCCGACCACGCCGTCAGGGGTCGCCAGAACATGAAGTTCACCCCGACGACCATGACGACCATGGTCACGATGGCCACGAGGATGTGACTGATGGATCCTTCCTTGGCGGCCAGCGCCACGTAGCTGCCAATGCCGGGGAGGGTGTATTGCTTGTGCAAAACCGTGATGGCCTCGGAGGCGGCGAGGAAGAACCAGCCACCGCCGAAGCTCATCATCCCGTTCCAGACCAAACCGATCATCGAGCCCGGCACGTCCAGCTTCCAGAACCGCTCCCATTTGGTCAACCGGAACATCCGGGCGGCTTCGTCCAGATCGCGGGGTTGGGTGACGAGCGAGTGGTAGAAGCTGAAGGTCATATTCCACGCCTGCGACGTGAAAATGGCGAATATCGAGGCGCATTCGAGGCCGAGCAGCGACCCGTGGAAAAGGTTGACAAAGAACGTGACGGTGAATGTGAGAAATCCGAGGATCGGAACTGACTGCAGGATGTCGAGTAGTGGGACGAGTACCTTTTCCGCCCGCCGGCTCCGGGCCGCGGCGATGGCGTAGACAAAGGTGAAGGCGGTTGAAATGCCCAATGCGATGAACATTCGCAACAGGGACCGGGCGGCGTAGTAAGGCAGGTGGCTGGGGCTGGTCGAAATGGTGTTGACCGAGTGGGCCGGGAAGGCTGTGCCCATCGATCCCGCCAGCCGCACGACCAAATAGAGGATGCCAATGATGCCGGCCGCGGCCACCAGGTCCAGAGGACGCGGCGGTGGGCGGCGAATCACGCCCCGGGTCGGAAACGGCCGGCGGACCTGCATCGTGGCCGCACGCTATGCGCTGAACGTCGTTTACCTGGGGTTCATTACGGACGTATGAAGATGGCCCGGGCCTGTTCCGCGGCCGGGCGCCGCCAGCACCCGACGACATGGTCGTTGACCAACCCCATCGCCTGCATGAAGGCGTACACCGTGGTGGGCCCGACGAAGGTCCACCCGCGGCGCTTGAGGTCGCGGCTCAACGCGACGGACTCGGCCGTGGTCGACGGCAGCGGGGTCGACGGCAGGGGTGGCGGCCGGGTTCGGGGCTCTCGTGGGTCCGGCGGGTTCGGCTGCGGGTCGGGGGCGTTCGGCGGCCCTGGCTCCCACTGCGCCAGGTACGTCGCCAGGGAGCCGAACTCGGACTGCAGGTCGATGGCCCGGCGGGCGTTGTTGATCGTCGACAGGATCTTGCCCCGGTGGCGGACGATGCGGGGATTGGCCAGCATCCGTTCGACGTCGCCGTCGCCGAACCGCGCGACCGCCCCAATATCGAATTGGGCGAAAGCGGCGCGGAAGGCCGGTCGCTTCCGCAGGATGGTGAGCCAGCTCAACCCGGTTTGAAAGCCCTCCAGACAGAGCTTTTCGAACAAGGCGTCGTCCGCCGCCACGGGAAAGCCCCACTCCACGTCGTGGTACTCGACGTAGTCGGGATTGCTCACGCCCCACGAGCAGCGCAGCCTCCCGTCTTCGCCCTCGCTCAGCGCTGGCCCGGTCAAGTCGTCCCGACTGTCATATCAGGAGTGCGGCCGCGGCCATCCCGGCCACCAGCACCACCGCCACGGCATCACGCCAAGTCAACCGCGAGGTCGAATCGGAAACGGCGCCGAACCCTCCCCGCGCTTCCATGGCCTCACCGAGCTCAGTCGCTCGCCGCAGCGACACCGCCAGCGTGGTGAACAACAGGTCCTGGGACTCGCGGACCACCCAGCTCATCCGGGGCTCGCCCGCGATCCGGCTGCTGGGTCGGAGACGGCGGGCCGCGACCAAGGTTCTGACCTCCTCGATCAGCAACGGCAGGCAACGGATCGACAGGGCGATCGACGCGGCCCACTCGTCCACCGGCAGCCGCAACCACCGCAGCGGGGTCCCCAATCGGGCCAAGGCGGGCGCCACTTCGGCCAGTGGGGTGGTCCAACTCATGAGGGCGGCGGCCGCAAATACGACCACGGAGAGGGCGGTGATGCGGGCCCATTGCTCCAGGCCACCCCAGCTGAACGCGATCCCGGCGACGTGGCCGATCGGGTGAGCCGACGACCGAAGGGTGAGGAAGGCGCCCAACACAAAGCCGATCCACAGCCAGCGCGGCAGTCTGGGCAGGGCGCCGCCCGGGATCCGAGCCGCGCCCCCGCCGACGATCACCAGTCCTGCCGCCAGCGCGATGGCCGGCCAGGTCGGGGCGAGGAAGAGCATGAGGGCGATGGTGGCGACCGCAACCAGCTTGGTTCCCGCCCAGAGGCGGTGTACCGGGGTGGTGCCCGGTATGGGACGCAACAGGGTCAACTCGCCCGCGCCACGCCGGCGAGGCCGGGACGTCTCGGGCTCCGCCCCGCCCGCCCCGCCCGGTTCGGCTGGCCCGCCTGGCCCGCCTGCGTTGCCTCCGTGGCCGGATCCGTACCGTCCCTCCCGCCTTTCCCGGCCGTTTCTCACCGCAGCCCCCCGGGCGTACGTCCCGCCAGTGAGAGGGCTGGTTCGTCAGCCACCACCCGGCCGTGGTCCAGAGTGACCACCCGGTCGACCAACAACTCCGCCCCCTCGATGTCGTGCGAGACCAGGATGAGTGTCAATCCCAGGTCGGTTCGCAGCCGCCGCAGGACGGTGATCAAGCCCCGCCGAGCGGCGTCGTCGAGGCCCGCGAACGGCTCGTCGAGGACCAGCACGCCAGGGAGCCGAGCCAACATCCCCGCCAGGGCCACCCGGCGCTGCTGGCCGCCACTCAGCTGGTCGATGGACCGGGGACCAAGTTCGTTCGGGTCCAGCCCGACCAGTTCGAGGGCGGCGTCAACCACGGCCGCAGTCCCTCCCGACGCTGCCTTCACGTCTCCTCGGACGGTGCTGCGGAGAAGCTGCAGCCGGGCGTGCTGGAACGAAAGCGCCACTTGGCCCAACCGCCGGTCGAGTGGTTGCCCATCCAGCCGTGCTTGGCCCTCGCTCGGAACCAGGAGGCCGGCGAGAATCCACGCCAGGGTGGACTTTCCCGATCCGTTGTGACCCACGATCAGGACTGCTTCGCCTGCACCCACGGTGAGGTCGATCCCGGACAAAGCGCGGTGGGCCCACGGTGACCCAGCCGTGTAGATGTGGCCCACGCCCGCCAGATCGAGGGTCCCGCCGGCCGCCGTGGCGGTGACCGGTGGGACCGAGCCAGCCGACCCTGCCTCCGCCTCCGCCTCCGGCTCCGGTTCCGGCTCGGGCTGGGTCGGCTCCAGCGGTTGGGGCAGGGCCCCGACCAGCTGGCCGCGATCGAGGAACAGCGTCCGGTCGGCCCGCTTCGCCTCCTCCCGGCGGTGTGTGACGTGCACCACTGCCAAGCCCTCGTCCCCGGCCAGGCCGGCCAAGAGGTCGGCCAGCAGTTCGCGGCCCTCGGCGTCCACCATGGCGGTCGACTCGTCGGAGATCAGAAGCTTGGGGCGGCGGGCCAGGGCCGAGGCCACGGCCAGGCGTTGGAGTTCGCCCCCCGAGAGGGTGGAGGTCTCGCGGTCGGCGAAGCCACCGAGCCCGACCCGCTCGAGCAAACCCTCAAGGTCGACCGTGTGCTGGCGGGCCAGGCCCCACACCACGTCGTCGCGCACCCGTACGCCGAGGACCTGACTCTCGGGGCGCTGAAAGATCATCGCCGTTCCCCCGGGCCGTCCGGGAGCCGCCGACCCAGGCCGGCGCACCGTTCCCGAGGTGGGCGGGCGGCCGCCGAGGATGCGAGCGAGCGTCGACTTGCCCGACCCATTGGGACCGACCACGGCCACGAATTCACCCGGCTCCACCGTGAGCGAGACAGCCTGCAGGGCCGGGCTCGTCAGCCCCGGGTAGGTGTGCCCCACGTCGATCAGCTCCACTGGCACCGGTCCCGGCCGGCCGTCGCCCTTCGGGCCACATGACGCCGGTTGGTCGGTGGACGGCGGGGCGAGGCGGGTGCGCTCGAGGCGAGCCAGCGGGGCCCACGCCAGGAGCCGGCCCGTGATCGTGCTGCCCACGATGGCGAACAGCAGGGCGGCGGGAACGCCGACCGCCCAGTGCGCCACCATGGCGTGGACCACGGGGTCGATGAGATGGGTCAGGCGGACCAACCCGATTGTCCGCAGGTTGACCTTGGCCCCACCCCATAGGTTCTTGATCTGATCGAGAGTCAGCGTCCGAAGTTGGCTGAAGATACTGAGGATGGCGTCGGCACCGATCGCGGCCGCGGGCCACAGCAGGGCCACGGCAATGATGATCATTCGAACCATGCCCCACCGTCGGCGCCACGCCACCCCGAGGAGGGTGCCGATGACCGCACATCCGGCCACATTGGAGGCCAGCCCGGTCCCGGCGATGAGCATCGCCACGGTGGTGCCGGCAACCCCGCCCGCCAGCACCGCCCGGGGGCGATTGCGGGCGGCGATCGCGGCCATGGGCACCATCGCGGCGGCGATGAAGATGGTGGTGGCCGGCAACAGCCAGCCCACGACGATCAGCGCGACCGAGACGTCGGCCAGGACCGCAGCCTCGGCCAGTTCGGCTGGGCGGAGGGGCCCCCGCCCACGCCAGTTCCCCAACCGATTCGCCACTGACCCAGCCTGTCATTCCCAGAGGTCATGACGGGACCAGGTGCCGGTTTCTGGTGAGAAGTTGGCGGCCGGTAAATGGGCACCGCGGTCCGCTGCCCGCGCTCAACCGTGGCAGGTTCAACGTTGCGTGGGGTCTTATCGGAGTATTTCATGATAACTCGCCACAGAACGCTCAACCTGCCACGGTTCGCCTCTGCGAGGACCGTCAGGTGCTCCCAACCGTGCCAACCGGCCCAACCGGCCCAACCGGCCCAACCGGCCGGGCGGGGGCCGGGGCCGGCCCCGGGGCCGGGGCCGGGGCCGGGGCGAAATGCTTGCCCAGCGTCTCCTCCTGCTGCTGGTAGGACGATCCGATGGCGGGCCCGTACAGCGAGGTCGGCGGCTCCAGCATGCGCTCGAAGGTGAGCTTGCACACCGGTTGGCCATGCTCCACCATGAACGGGACGTCGTGGGCCCGCACCTCCAGCGCGGCCCGGGAGCCGTGAAACCGACCGAGCGCGTCGTAGCCAAACCCGGGATCGAAGAACCCGGCGTAGTGCGTTCGCAGCTCACCGCTGGTCGGGTCGTAGGCCGTCATCTCCGCCGCCAGCGTGGGCGGGATGGTCACCGCCTCCTTCGACAGCAGCAGATAGAACCGCTTGGGCGACAGGACGATCCGGTCGCCCTCCTCCCGCCGCACCCGTTCCCAGTACTCGTCTCGGTCGAAGGGTCCGCTCCGGGTGAGATCGAGCAGGGCCGTGTTCTCCCGGGCCCGGTAGCCGACCCACCCTTCCGCATCGTCGCCCCGCAGGTCGAGGCTCAGGAACAAACCGTTGCTGACCGCCAGCTGCTCGGCCGGTACGGGCAGGCCCGACTCATACAGCAGCGGTTGCGAATCGTGGAGGTCTCGCACCTCGGCGTCGGTCACCGTGCTGCGCCCGACCGACAGCCGTAGCTGGTTCAGCGTCAGGTCCTCCCGCACCCGGATCGGGAACGACAGCGGGACCACTTCGAGGTACAGCCGCCCCCGATAGCCGGGCGCAATCTCGTCGAAGCGGTAGCTGCCATCGGTAATCACCCGGGTGAACACATCCAGCCGGCCGGTCGAGCTCTTGGGATTGGCCTTGGCCCGGATGGCCGGGGGCAGGAACAACCGCTCCTTGAGCGGGATCAGGTAGGGCCGGCCCGGCTCGAGCACCACTCCGCCCCCGTGAAGGTTGAGCGCCTCGAGCACCAGGTTCCCGAGCTTGTCCTCCACCGCCACCCGGTCGGGCAGGAAACTGCAGCGCATCCGGTATGCCATCTCCCCGAGCCGCAAGTCGAGGCTGGCCGGTTGGACGTTGGCGGCCGGGATGGTGAACTGGCCTGCGTCGATGACCCCCTCGCGGATGGCGGCCGCCAGCCACTGGTTGGGCAGTACCCCGTCACCAGGGGGGAGGTTCAGCACCGAGGCATGGTAGCCCCGCACCCGCCGGGGCCCCCAGGGGCCGCACCCCGCAGGAGCCCCACCCCGACGGACTGGCGTGCGATCATCCACCCGTGGATCGGTTCGACGCCATTGTCGTCGGCTCGGGGCCCAACGGCCTCGTCGCCGCCGCCGTGCTCGGCCGGGCCGGCTGGCGGGTGCTTGTCCTCGAGCGATCAGCGGTGCCGGGCGGGGCGGTCCACAGCGGCGAGTTGACCGTGCCCGGTTACATCCACGACACCTACTCGGCCTTCTACGGCATGCTCCACGCCTCGCCTGTCTTCCACGAACTGGAACTCGACCGCCGGGTCCAGTGGGCCCAGTTCCCCGTACCGGTGGCGGCCGCGGCCAACCCTGACGACGTGGCCCGCTGCCTCCTCGATGATCGGGCCACGGCCGACGAACTGGCCCGTCGCTCGCCCGCCGACGCCGATGCCTGGATCGAGCTGTGCCGCTACTGGAATCAGATCGGCCAGCGCCTGCTCGACGTCATGCTCTCGCCCCTTCCATCGCTGCGCCCGACCGCTCGCTTGCTCGCCGCCACCGGCCTCCGGAGCTTGCCCGACGTCGCCCGCATGCAGGTCGAGCCCATGGAGGCGCTGGCCCGGCACCGCTTCACCAGCCCAGCCGGCCAGGTGCTGCTGGCGGCCGGGGCCTCCCACACCGACATCGGCGTGGATCAGCCCGGCAGCGTCCCCGCCGCCCTCATCCTGGCCATGGTCGCCCAAAGACTCGGCATGCCAGTGCCGGTCGGGGGGGCGGGACGGCTGGCCGAAGCCCTGGCCGGGGCAGTCACCGACGCGGGCGGGCGGATCAGCACCAACGCCGAGGTGACTCGGATTGTCCTGGAGAAAGGCCACGCCGTCGGTGTCGAGACCGGGGATGGGGGCATGGCCTCGGCGGGCCGGGCCGTGCTCGCCGACACCGGGCCGGCAACCCTGTTCACGCGCCTGGTGGATGCGACCGTGCTTCCGCCCAGCTTCCGGGACGGGCTCCGGCAGTTCCGCTACGGCACCGGAGTGTTCAAGTTGGACTTGGCGCTGGACGGGCCCGTTCCCTGGCGGGCGCCCGGACTGGCCGGCTGCGGAGTCGTCCACCTGACCGGCGACCTCGACAACATGGCCGCGGCGGCCTTCCAAGCCCGGCGGGGCCAACTCCCCCAGGAACCCATGCTGATCGTGGGCCAGCAGAGTGTCGCCGACCCGAGCCGGGCGCCCGAGGGGGGACACACACTCTGGGTCGAGACCCACGTGCCGCCGGTACCCCGGGACGGGGGCAGCTGGGCCGGTGCGGCGCGCGACCGATTCCTCGAACGGGTCCTCGAACGAATTGAAGCCCACGCTCCGGGCCTGCGTTCGCGCATCGTGGGGATGGCGGTGAGAACCCCGCCCGACCTGGAGGGGGAGAATCCCAATCTGGTCGGCGGTGACCTCGGCGCGGGCTCGGGCGCCATGGACCAGCAGCTGATCTTCCGGCCCGTACCCGGCTGGTTCCGCTACGCCACCCCGATCCGGGGCCTGTACCTGTGCTCGGCCTCGGCCCACCCCGGCGGCGGGGTCCATGGCATGGTGGGCCGCAACTGCGCGCACCGGATCCTGGCCGACGCCCGCCTGCACCGCATCTGATGCGCGCGCGGGACAATGGTGCCATGGGCGAGTCCGTCATCGGTCGGGTCATCTCGGTCAACGCCGGCCGGCCCCAGACGGTCGAGTGGTTCGGCCGCCGAGTCACGACCGCCATCTGGAAAGCGCCCGTCGACGGCCCGGTCGCGGTCAGGGGGGTCAACGTGGCGGGCGACGCGCAGGCCGACCTCCGTGTCCATGGCGGCTACGACAAGGCGATCTATGCCTACGCCGTCGAGGACTACCGGTGGTGGTCGGCGGAGCTGGGCGAGACTCTGGCGCCGGCCACCTTCGGCGAGAACCTGACGATGGAGGGCATCGACCTGGCGGCCGCGGTGGTGGGCGAACAATGGTTGGTCGGCTCGGCCACCCTGGAGGTGAGCGAGCCCCGATTCCCCTGCTTCAAGCTGGGCATACGGATGGGCGACGCGGCCTTCGTCGACCGATTCGATGAGGCATCCCGGTTTGGCACCTATCTGCGGATCGTCTGCGAAGGAGAGGTGTCGGCGGGAAGCGAGGTCGTCCGCATCGACCCAACCGCCCTCGGCCCAACCGCCCTCGGCCGAACCGCCGGCTCAGCAACGGGCGGGCTGACGATCGGCGACCTGATCGAAGTCGACCGTGCCCCGACACCCGAGCTGCTCGAGCGGATCGCCGCCTCGCGCCACGTCTCCGACCGCTGGCGGGACAAGGCCGCCCGGGCCCTGCTTCGCCCCCCCGCCCAATGAGAACCCGGCGCCTGACGCCGCCCGATGGCGGCCCGGGCACCTCCAGCCACGTGCTGATGCACCACGGGCGGCGACGGACCTACCACGTCCACGTTCCCCCCGTCCTACCGATGGGCGCGCCGCTCGTCATCCAGTTCCACGGCGGCGGGGGCAACGGCGCCGGCCTCGACCGGCTCACCCGATTCCACGACCTGGCTGACCGGGAGCGTTTGGCGGTGGCGTCGCCCAACGGCCTCGATCGCCACTGGAACGATGGCCGCATCGCCGACCGCACCGCCAACGGAGGCGACGTGGATGACGTCGGCTTTGTCGCCGCCCTGATCGAATGCCTGGCCGGATGGCTGCCGATCGACCGGCGGCGGGTGTACGCGGTCGGCATCTCCAACGGGGCCATGCTGACCGCCCGGCTGGCCAGCCAACTCCCCGATCGCATCGCCGCCTTCGCCCAGGTGGCCGGAACGGTCGCGGCCGGTGCCCCGACCTGGTGGCACCCCGACCGGCCCGTGCCCTTAATCCAGATCCACGGGGGGGCCGATCCGATCGTGCCCTACGACGGCGGCGCGGTGGAGGCCCGCCGCCGGGCCGGCCCCGACCCGGGCCGGGTCCTCAGCGTGGACCAGTGGGCGGAGCTGCTTGCCCACCACAACGGCGCCACCGGCCCCGAGGTCGAACAAGTCCACCCCGATGTCGCCGTGCGCCGCTGGCGAGGCGCGGGTGCCCCGAGCGACGTGGAGTTCTGGCGGATAGAGGGGGCGGGCCACACCTGGCCGGGCGGCCACCAGTACCTGCCGGTCAAGATCGTCGGACCGACGTCGGACGCGTTCGACGCCACCGCCGCCATCTGGAGATTCGTCTCGTCCCACACCCTTTAGCCCGCTTGGCATCGCCCGGACCAATCCAGCCAGCAAATCGGCAACAGGCGCGACATGATGGGGTCATCCGCCCGACTCCGCCGGGTAGCGCACCGGGTGATCTGGGTCAACCCGCTTCAGGCCGCCCCGGGGTACACCCCGTTGGCCCGGGGAATGGCGGCCGCCCTCCCCTATGTCGACCGGTTCGTGCCCGGCCACTCCCTCCAGGCGCTCGCCGACCTGGTCGACGTCATCGGGGGGAAAGGGGAGCCGGTCGCTGAACCAGCCCGGTGGCGCCACCGGAGTCGGCGGCGATCACGCCGAGCCGGTTGCGGCTACAGGTCGGCAACCGCGGGGATGACCTCCTTGCCGATGATCTCGATCTGCTTCAAATCCCAGATATTGGCCACACCGCCGTGGGCTAGCTGGATGCCCATGCCTGCCAGCCAACGCAGCCGATCGATGGTCTCCCCCACCTTCTCGCCGTTGTCGCCCACGTCGAAGGACCACACCGCGGTCTTTTCGATGGCGTCGTAGTCGGTGCCTTCGGTTTCGCAGTGCTGGCGCAGCACGCCGAGCTTGTGGCCGATCTCGGGACCGGGGAACAGGTTGCACGCTTGGGCGTAGCGGGCTACCAGGCGCAGCGTCTTCTTCTCCCCCGAGCCTCCGATGAGGATGGGCGGATGGGGCTTGGTCAGGGCCTGGGGCGAGTTGAGGGTGCGGTCCAGCTGGTAGTGCTTGCCGTGGTAGGGGCCGTCGTCGTCGCTCCACATCTGCAGGCAGATCTGCAGGGTTTCCTCCAGCCGTTCGAAGCGCTCGGCGGTCGGGGGGAAGGAGAGGCCCAGGCCCCGGGCCTCCTCGTCGTTCCAGGCCGCGCCGATGCCGAGCCAGGCCCGGCCGCCCGACAGCACGTCCAGGGTGGTCACGATCTTGGCCAGCAGACCAGGCGCCCGGTAGACCGCGCCGGTGACCAGGGTCATGAGCTTGGCCCGCTCGGTGTGGCCGGCGATGAAGCCCAAGGTGGTGTACGCCTCGAGCATCTCGTGCTCGGGCGGCCCGATCATGTGGATCTGCCACACGTGATCCATGACGCTGATCCGGTCGAAGCCGGCGTGGTCGGCCGCTTCCACCGCCGCAGCCAGGTCGTTTCGCAAACCCGGGGCTCCGTTGCGCCAGGTGAAATCGGAAATGTGCAGACCGAGCCTCACAAATGCTCCTCTCGCTAGCCCGTACCAACGCTACGCGTCGTGGGCACAATGGCGGAATGGGCGAACGGGTGGCCGTGGTGGCCGTGGTGCTGGCGGCCGGGGCGGGCAGCCGGTTCCGGGGGGACACCCACAAGCTGCTGGCGCCGTTCCGGGGGCGACCGGTTGTCGGGTGGGCCCTGGAACACGCTCTGGCCGCCGGGCTGGACCGGACCTGGGTGGTCACCGGTGCAGTCGACCTGGTGGCGGCCGGGGTGGTGCCGGCGGGCGTCGAGGTACTCGTCAACGATCGGTGGGCTGAGGGCCAGGCCACGTCGCTGCACGTGGCGGTGGCCGCGGCCTCTGCCGCCGGCGGGGCCGGCGGGGCCGGCGGGGCCATCGACAGCATCGTGGCGGGGCTGGGCGACCAGCCGCTGGTGTCGCCCGAGGCGTGGCAGGCGGTGGCGGCATCGACCGGACGACCCATCGGCGTGGCGATCTACCGCGGGCGGAGGGCCAACCCGGTCCGCCTCGACCGGGAATGTTGGGACCTCCTGCCCCGCGAGGGCGACGAGGGCGCCCGGGTCGTGTTCCGGGAGCGTCCCGACCTGGTCATGGAGGTCCCCTGCGTCTCCGACCCGACCGACATCGACACGGTCGACGATCTTCGCTCAGCCGGCGATGGCCCGCTCGGGCTCAACGGCCAATTCGTTTGAGCCGGCGAGCAGCGCGGACGAAAAGCGAGATTGGAAAGAACAGAAAGGCCACGAACGCGAATACCCGCCATGGCTCAGTCACCATGACGGCCCCCGAGACGAACATGGCCGCGTAGACGATGGCGACGACCAATGAGCCGTACAGTTCGCCTCGGCTGGTGTCGTCTCTGGGCACAATCATCCTCGACAAGCGTGAGTGGGGATTGGGGCCCGGCGGATCCACGAGTCCGAGGTAGACCGCGGCCCGACGGGCTTTCGAACTGCGGCCCCCTACCGGCTCGTCCATCGTCCTTACGCATACCCGCCGGCCGAACCCACTGGCCGCCCCGGTCCTCTGGTTGCCCGGGGGTTCGCCGCCACCAACCTCTTCAACCGCCTCAACGCCACCACCCGCCAGGTGGCGGGCGCGGCGTGGTGACTCGGCCTGGTTTTGTCTGGCTCCAACGGACAGCATGTCGCGAGTACAAAGCCCTCGCGCCGGCATATTAAACGCGCTCAATGCGAACCGACACCCACTGAAGTCCTTTCCAGTAGCCGCCGGCAGGCGTTGAGATCCTGGTCGAAGGTCTCTTCGCAGTAGGGGCAGAACACCAATACGCCCGCGGCGAAATCGACTTGTCGGGACAGGTCGTGTCCGCAGCGGTGATGAACGGTGGTCAATCCGGTGGTATCGGCCGCGATGGTTTTCACGCCCCGGCGCTCCGCCGCGCGCAAGACCGCTTGCCGTAAATCCCCGGGGGCGGCCAGTACCCGCTGGGCCCGGGCCAGCATGTCGCGCTGCTCGTCGCCCGTCTCAACGTTGGGAACACGGCTCATCGCGGCGAAATCCATGTTTTCCACGACGACGGTGCTGAAGCAATCGGCCAGAATTGATCCAAGCACCCGCCAGGCGTCGCGCCGGCGGTCAAGGATCTGGCGCCTTTGATGATCCTGCCATTCCCACAGGTGGCGGTCCCGACGGCGCCACGACTCGATCGCTTCAAACATCTCGGCATCGCCGTTGATCCGGAGGCCCCGCCAGCGGAGGGCAAGTGCCGCGAACTGCGCAGGCGACCGCCACTTGACAATCGCGGAGATGTCCAAATCGAGTGTCTCGCACACCTCGCGGTGGTCGCCCAGCCATTCGGCCAGACGGCGACGGAGTACTTCCAGCTTCCGAGCCCGGACCCCGGCCAGATTCTTGACCTGGGCGAACTGGGCCGTCCACGACGCGGGGAGGATGACCTCACCCTGACGACCGGCCGGTCCGAACAAAATTACCTCACGGAGGTGATGGGGCACCGTAATGGGTCCGGGCGAGGCGTCGGCCTCCAGAGCGGCGACACGAATTCGGCCGTCTCCGAGCGAGCGCCAACCGACATCAATGGCGACCGTCGGCCGTAGTGGATTCGCTCTCTCCACCGAAGGCAGGCGGCACGTGACCGTGAGCGCCAGTCGGTGCTGGCCGGCGATCCGTCTCCTGGTTACCTGAACGCGTGTCACATCGGCATCGTCGGGGATGGGCCGGTGCTGGATCGTGGGCACCGCCAGCCACTGCGGTCCGCCCGTCTCGGCCCTGCCCACGCGGATCAACGCGGTCACCCGGGCGGCGCGGCGCCGTTCGCCTCGCCCCATCTGTTCCCACGTTTCGGGGAGCCGGGGAAAACGGACCACGTTGCGCCACTTCGACGTCTCGCTGGCCAGGACCTGAGGCGTGCGCGGAGGGTCCTTGGCCTCGCGCTGCAATTGAACGGTGAGGGTACCGGTCCCGTCATAGCGATGAAACCGCACCTCGGCGGGGCGCCCCTCCCGGCGCAGCCGGCCCACCGCGGCGACCGTTGTGTCGAAGCGGGTGACCACGTCGCTGTAGGTGGCCCAATACAGGCCGCGCCGTTGCACCCACTCGGCATAGGTCGCCTTCCGGTCCCCCCACATCCGCTCCGACGAGGCGGCGAAGGCGGGCCTCAGGTCGGCAAAGACGCGGTTCTTGGCGACTCGAAGGGCGTCCTTGGCCGCCCGAAGCTGGCGGCGAGCTTCGGCTGCCTCCCGGCGCAACTCGGCGGGTACGGCTTGACTGCGTCCCTGGACCTTGGCGGTGCGGACGCGCTCAAGCACCAACCGGAGATGATCGGCTCGCTGCGAGACGTGGGTCGACAGCTCCGTCACGTCGCAGCAGCTGGCCCATACGTGGGCCACCTCGTCCTCGTACCGACGGTAGATGGCGACCAACTCGTTGCGAAGGTCATGGGCCAACCGCAACTGGGCCAGAGCCGCCGGGTCGAAGTCTGCCTTGGCTGGACAGCCAAAGCGGTAGACCAGGGTCTGACCCTCCCAAGAGCTTCGCTTCACACACCCCTCCAAGGTGTCGCGGTACGGCAGGGACCCGTCGGAGACAAGGCCGCTCGCCCGGATAGGTCATCGATGGAGGCTGATGGACCACGCAGTCCTCTTCGGAGCCCATGCCGGACGCGGATGAAGGATTCCTCGGGAGGATTCGGGCGAAACACGACTCCCCGGTATCACGATGTCCGTTGGATTGATGCTGTCCGTTGGAATATCCCTGGCACGTCGGGATCGGTTCATGCTGTCCGATTGGAGAAATGTTTATGCTGTCCATTGGACTAATCGACTCGCTTCCTCAGTTTATCTCTCAGCGCGCCCGCTAGAGAGTGAAGTTGATTAGTCATCAGTGACTAGTCATACCCCGTGCGCTCCACCTTTCGGGGGATGCCGGACCAGCGGAAACGTCTTACCGTCTGCCGTGCGCCGACGCCGGCGGCGATTTTGTGAACCGGACGTAATACTTGCCCAGAAATGTCGCCATTGAATACAGTGCCCGGGCAACAGGCTCCGGAACCTGAGGTCAAGAGCGAGCACCGAAGGGGCCGGAAAATGTACTCAGACGTACCTGAACATTCCTAGAACTTCCCATCTGTTGAAAGGGGGGCTTGGTGGCCAGAGGCCGCAGGCGTGACGAGACGGGTCAGTCGGCAGTGATTTTGGTTGTCGTGCTGATCGTCGTGTTGATCGCGGTGGTGCTGCTC
>JALYXV010000388.1 GCA_030947025.1 Actinomycetota bacterium
GCTCGGGCCGACGCCGCGCCGGCCGGCCCGGCCCTGGCGGACCTGGCGGCCCTGGCGGCGAACATCTCCATCAGTGGTCCGCCGGCAGGTTCGTTGTTGGGGTCCACTTCGGTCACCATCACGGGGAACGCCAACATCGACCCGGGCCTGCTGGGCCGCAACGCCATCACCGCCATCCACGTGGCCGTGGCGTTCGAAGGGACGCCCTTCGATTCCTGCGACAACACCGGTTGCGGGGCGGCCGTCGGTCAGGCCAGCACCAGCTTTGCCTTTACCCCCGGTGCCCTCAGCCGGAATGGCCCGTACAGCGTCACTGCCACCGTGACCGCCAACGAGTACATCCTCGGGGGCCCGCTCGGGCCGGCGACACGTACCGGGAGCGCGACCACGAACTTCAATGTGGGCATACCGCCGGGTGTCCCCGGAAATGTGACGGCGCACGTGAACGGCGACGGCACCGTCACCCTGTCGTGGGCCCGCAACGGAGAGCCCGACCTGTACGGCTACCAGGTCCAGCGCCAGGACGTCGGAAGCCCGGGTCTGAAATTGGTGGCCGCAGCCGTGGGGCAGCCGAGCGGCGGGTCCACCGTCAGCTGGACCGACTCCGGCTCGCGCTCGGGGGGCGACTTCGGATACGTCGTGACCGCGCTGCGCCCGGGGCCGGACGGAACCTCGTCCCACGCTCTGTTCACCGCGTCCTCCGCCGCCCCGGCGAGCGTGCCGGTGCCCGTCCCTGTCACGACAATTCCCGTGGTCGGGCAGGGCCCGAGGCCGACCACGACCACCTCCGTGGCACCTCAGACTTCCACGAGCCCGGACGTGTCGGGCTTCGTCGCCCAGGCGAGCAAGACGGGCGCCATTCCCGCCCTGCCGCCCCAGGCCCAAGGGCCGGCGCCCTCGGGGTCGATCCCGGCCGGGCCGCCCGACACCTATGCCCCGACTCTGCCCTACCCCTCCGCCCGGCGGGCGAGCGGGTCGGGTGCGGGGGCCGGAGCCCCGAAAGTGGCACTGCCCGGCCGGCCATCCGCGTTGCGCCGACATCGGTCCCTGCTGTTCTCCATCGCCGGGGGACTGCTGCTGTGCGTACTGGGGCTGGTGGTCCGAGCCACCAACCGAGGCTCCCGTTCGGTCCCCCTGGAAGCACTCGGCAGCGCGGATGGAGGTGCGACCCCTGACGCCGGGTCGCTTGACGCCGGGTCAGCCGACGCCGGGTGGCTTGATGCCGGGTCAGCCGACGCCGGGCCGCTTGATGCCGGGTCAGCCGACGCCGGGTCAGCCGACGCCGGGTCAGACGACGCCGGGTCAGACGACGCCGAGTCGTTTGAAGTTCTGTGGCCCGTCGCCGTGTCGCCTGACGTCGAGTCGTCTGACGTCGAGTCGTTTGAAATCTTGTGGCCCCTCGCGGTGTCGCCCGAGGTCGTGCCGCCTGACGTCGAGTTGTCTGAAGTTCTGTGGCCCGTCGGCGTCTCGGCTGACCCTGTATCGGCGGTCGGCGCGTGGCCTGACGCCGAGTGGCCTGACGCCGAGTGGCCTGACGGCATGTCGCCCGACTTCTGGACCACCGCCCTTTCGGCTGGCGCGGCGTGGGCTGACGCCGGCGCGGGGGACCCCCCGCCCCTTGATGCTGGCTTGGCTGAGCCTCTGTCGCCGGGAACGGCCGAACACGTCGAGGAGGCGGCGGTGGCGACGCCCGAGCCGACGCAGGCGAACGTGCCCCCGCCTTCGCTGGCCGCCCTTGAACTGGGGAATGCGCTTTCGGATCCGGCCCCCGCCGAGGCGGGCGACTACTTCCGGCTCATCCGGGAAAACCAGCCGCTGGTTGAGAACGTCGACCCGATCGAAATGGCGAGCCCGGCGGGCTTATAGCCGGGGGCCGCCCGGTTCCCGGTATGCTCAGGACCGCCGGAAAATCTCCCGAGGAGCAAACGCGTGCCCGCCACAGTGGTCGTCGGTACCCAATGGGGCGACGAGGGCAAGGGCAAGCTGACCGACTTGCTGGCCCGGGAAATGCACATGGTGGTGCGCTACCAAGGTGGCCACAACGCGGGCCACACCATCGTGGTCGACGATGAGTCCTTCGCTCTCCAGCTGGTACCGAGCGGCGTCCTCTATCCCCACATCACCCCCATGATCGGCAACGGCGTGGTGGTCGATCCCGGCGTCCTGCTGGATGAGATCGACCTGCTCACCGCCAAGGAGGTCGACTGCTCAAAGCTCAAAGTGTCGGGCAACGCCCACCTGATCATGCCGTACCACCAGGAGCTCGACGCCATCACCGAGCGCTATTTGGGTCGCAACAAGCTCGGGACCACCCGGCGGGGTATCGGGCCCGCCTACGCCGACAAGGCGTCGCGGGTGGGGCTGCGGGTCCAGGACCTGCTCGATCCCAAGATCTTCCGCCAGAAGCTGGACGTGGTGCTCAAGGAGAAGAACCAGATCCTGGCCAAGGTGTACAACCAGCTGCCGCTGTCAGCCGACGACATCGCCGACCGGTACCTCGACCAGTACGCGCCCCGGATGGCCCCCTTGATCGCCGACTGTGTCGGCCTGCTGCACGAGGCGTTGACGGCGGGACAGGAGGTGCTGCTCGAGGGGGCCCAGGCCACCTTCCTCGACCTGGACCACGGGACTTATCCGTTTGTCACCTCGTCCAACCCGGTGGCGGGCGGCGCCTGCGTCGGCGCCGGGATCGGGCCGCGCCACATCGGACGGGTGATCGGCATCGCCAAGGCCTATTGCACCCGGGTTGGGGCCGGTCCGTTCCCGACCGAGCAGTTCGACAAGGTGGGCGAAGTGCTGGTGGACCGGGGCCAGGAGTACGGCACCGTAACGGGCCGCCGGCGCCGGCCGGGGTGGTTCGACGCGGTCATGGTCCGCCACGCGGTGCGGCTCAACTCGCTGTCGGAGATCGCCGTGACCAAGCTCGACGTCCTCGACGAATTCCCGGCGCTCCAGGTGTGCGTCGCCTACGAGCATAAAGGCGAGCGCCTGCAGCACCTGCCCTACCACCAATCGGTCCTCCACGAAGTGACGCCGGTCTACCAGGAGCTCCCCGGATGGCAGACCGACTTGTCAGGGGTCACCGAGTTGAGCCAGCTGCCGGCCGAGGCCAAGGATTACGTCCACTTCCTGTCTGACCAGGTCGGCGTTCCCATCCGGTTGGTCGGGGTCGGACCGGGGCGGGATCAGTTGGTGCGATTCGGTTGACGAGGGTTTGCGTTGTCGGATCGGGGGCACGGGAACACGCCCTGGCGGTCGGGCTGGCCCGCACCGCCTCGGTGGTGGTGGCGCCGGGCAACCCGGGCATGACCGCGTTGAGCCGCGGGATCTGGGCGACGCCGCAGCCGCCCGAGGAGATCGACGCCGACCTGTTCGTCATCGGACCGGAGGGCCCGCTGGTGGGCGGTCTGGCGGACTGCTTGCGAACCCAGGGAAAGCTGGTGTTCGGCCCCGGGGCCGACGGGGCCCAGGTGGAAGGCTCGAAGGCGTGGATGAAGGCGTTGTTGGTCTCGGCCGGGGTCCCGACGGCCGCCTATGGCGTCTTCGACTCGGCCGAGCCGGCGGTCGCCTTCTTGGGCCGGCTTGGTGGTCCTTATGTGGTCAAGACCGACGGATTGGCGGCGGGCAAAGGGGTGCTGGTGACGTCGTCGATCGATGAGGCGATCGACGACGTTCGGGCCAAGTTGTCCGGATCCGCCTTCGGCCCGGCCGGGCGGCGGGTCGTGATCGAGGAAGGGCTGATCGGCGACGAGCTGTCGGTCATGGCGATCTGCGACGGCAGTCGAGCCGTCGCTCTGGCTCCGGCCCAGGATTTCAAGCGGCTGGGGGAGGGTGACAGCGGGCCCAACACTGGGGGGATGGGCTCGTTCTCACCCGTGCCGGGCGCGGGCGGCGAGCTGGTGGACATCGTCATGGACCGGGCGGTGCTGCCCACCCTATCGGCGCTGCGCCGTCAGGGAATCGATTACCGAGGCGTCCTGTACGCCGGGATCATGCTCACTCCCGATGGGCCCAAGGTGCTGGAGTTCAACGTCCGCTTCGGTGACCCCGAAACCGAGGTCCTGTTGCCCCGCTGGCAGGGCGATGTGACCGAGGTGCTGGCGGCGGCGGCATCGGGGTCCTTGGGGTCCTTGGGGTCCGTGGGGACGTCGCCGGCGTTCTCCGACCAGTCGGCGGTGTGCGTGGTACTGGCGGCCGAGGGTTATCCCGCCCCGCCCCGGACGGGGGATGTCATCGCGGGGTTGGACGCAGCGGCCAAGATGGATGGCGTGCAGATCTTCGCCGCCGCCGTGGAGGGCAGCCCGAGTGGCCTCATCACCAGCGGGGGCCGGTCGCTCTGCGTCTCAGCCTTGGGTGACACGTTGGCCCAAGCCCGGACTCGGGCCTACTCGGCCGCGGCCGTGGTCGATTGGCCCGGGCGCCAGTACCGCCGTGACATCGCGGCTCGAGCCGCCGACGGCTATCGGGTCGGCCAGGCAGGACGGGTGGTCTCGGTCGCCGCCCCTGGAACGGGCCGCGGCCCGAGCGGACCTGACGGTGTGGCCCGGGGTGGGTTGACCGGCGGGGCGGGCGGGTTTCGGGTAGCGGAGGACGGGCAATGAGGGTGGCGGTGCTCATGGGCTCGGCCAGCGACCAGGCCCGCATGTCTCAGGCCACCGAGCTGCTGGCCAACTTCGGCGTGGAGGCGACCGAACATGTCATGTCGGCCCACCGCACACCCGACGCGGTGGCGACCTTCGCCCGGAACGCCCGGGACAACGGCTACGGGATCCTCATCTGCGGGGCGGGCATGGCCGCCGCCCTTCCCGGCGTGGTGGCGGCCCAGACCACCCTGCCGGTGATAGGCGTGCCTCTGTCGGGCAGCGCCCTCTCCGGGATCGACGCGCTGTACGCCATTGTCCAGATGCCCCGGGGTGTGCCCGTGGCCACCGTGGCGGTGGACGGGGCGGCCAACGCCGCCCTGCTGGCCGTCGAGATCCTGGCCCTGAGCGACCCGGACCTGGAAGCCCAACTGGCCGCCTACCGAGAGGCGTGGGCGGCGACATGATCCCCCGGTACTCGCTGCCGGCCATGGCCGGGCTGTTCACCGACACCTCGAAGCTGGCCAACTGGCTGGAGATCGAGGTGCTGGCAGTCGAGGCCTGGGCCCGTCTCGGGGTCATCCCGGTCGAGGATGCGGTCACGATTCGAGAACGGGCGCCGGTGGTGGACGACGAACTGGCAGCCGAGGTGGCCGACCGGGAAACGGTGACCGACCACGACGTGGCCGCGTTCGTGGATGTGGTGCAGGACCACATCGGCGGTGACGCGGGCAAGTGGGTCCACTACGGGCTGACGTCTTCCGATGTGGTCGACACGGCGTGGTGCGTGGCCCTGACCAAGGCCGCCGACCTGCTGATTGGCGCATCCAGTGACTTGATCGAGGCGCTGCGGGAACGGGCCGTCGAGCACCGGGACACCCCCATGGTCGGGCGCACCCACGGCATCCACGCCGAACCGACCACTTTTGGGCGCAAGCTCGCTCTCTGGGCCCTCCAGGCCGACCGTGACCGCCAGCGCCTGGTGGCCGCTCGCCGGGCGGTGGCCGTGGGCAAGCTCTCGGGCGCGGTGGGGACCTATTCAAACGTCGATCCCACGGTGGAGGTCGACGTGTGCCGGGCGCTCGGGCTGACCCCGGTGCCCGCGACCCAGGTCATTTCCCGTGACCGCCATGCCGAGTTCCTGTGGGCGTGCGCGTCGGTCGGTTCGTCAATCGAGATGATGGCGACGGAGATCCGCCACTTGCAGCGGACCGAGGTGAGGGAGGTGGAGGAGGCGTTCCGGCCCGGGCAGAAGGGAAGCTCGGCCATGCCCCACAAGCGCAACCCCATCAAGAGCGAGCAACTGTCCGGCCTGGCCCGGGTGCTGCGGGGCTATCTCGGAGCGGGCCTGGAGGACGTGGCCTTGTGGCATGAACGCGACATCTCCCACAGTTCGGTTGAGCGCGTGATCCTCCCCGACGCCGGGGTGCTGGCGTATTACCTGTTGGTCCGCTCGACGGCCCTTGTGCGCGGGCTGGTCATTTTCCCCGATCGGATGTTGGCCAACCTCGACCGGTCCTATGGACTGGTGTTCAGCCAGCCCGTGCTCCTGGCCCTGGTCGGGTCGGGACTGCCCCGCGATGCCGCCTACCGCATCGTCCAGCGGGACGCGGTGACGGCGTGGACGGAGGGGCGACCCTTCCGGGAAGTGCTCGAAGCAGACCCCGAGGTCGCCCTGGGCAAGGTGGCCCTGGACGAGGCGTTCGACCTGCGGCGCAGTCTGCGCCATGCCGGCCGGGTGTTCGAGGCGCTCGACGCGGTGCCCGGGCCCCATGAGATGGAGAGTTGAAGGGAGCGGGGATGTCCTGGCAGCACGTGTCGTCGGGGAAGGTGCGGGAGATCTACCAGCGCGGTGACGAGCTGGTGCTCGTGACCTCGGACCGCATCTCTGCCTTCGACGTGGTCATGGCCGAGCCCATTCCCAATAAGGGACGGGTCCTCACCGCCCTGACCGCTTTCTGGCTGGACCAGCTGGCCGATGTGGCGCCCGATCATCTGTTGAGCTTCGACGTGCCCGCCGACCTCGGCGCCGGGGCGATATCCGATGCCGAAGACCTCGAAGGCCGGGTCATGGTCGTGCGCCGGGCAGAGATGCTGCCGATCGAGTGCGTCGTGCGGGGGTATCTGTCCGGGTCGGCCTGGGCCGAGTACCGCCGATCGGGCACCATGCACGGCCAGCCCATGCCGGCTGGGTTGCGGCAGTCGGAGCGGCTGGGGGAGCCGGTGTTCACACCCTCGACCAAGGCGGTGCGCGGTCACGACGAAAACATCTCCTACGACCAGGCGGCTTCGATGGTGGGGGCGGAGACGGCCAAGCGGGCCCAGGAGATCAGCCTCGAGCTGTATCGGCGGGGGGCGGCGTGGGCGGCCGAGCGAGGGATCATCGTGGCGGACACCAAGTTCGAGTTGGGGTTCATCGACGGTGAGTTGGCGCTCTGCGATGAAGTGTTGACGCCGGACTCGTCCCGGTTCTGGCCCGCGGAGGGGTGGGAGCCGGGTACGACACCGCCGTCGTTCGACAAGCAGCCGTTGCGGGACTGGCTGGAGGAGAGCGGGTGGGACAAGACCCCGCCCCCGCCTGCTCTGCCGGAGGAGGTGGTGACGGCGACGACCAACCGCTACGTCGAGGCGTACGAACGCTTGACCGGCGCCCGCTTCGCCGACTGGCCGGGCGCTTCGTGAGGTTCGATGTGCTGGTCGAAGTGGCGCTGCGGCCCGGCATCGCCGATCCGCAGGGGGCGACGATCGAACGGGCCCTCCCCGCCCTGGGGTTCCAGCAGGTGAGCGGCGTGCGTACGGGGAAGGCGATCCGCTTCTCTATCGAGGCGGACGGCGAGCCGTCGGCCCGGATCCAGGTCGACGAACTGTGCCGCCGGTTCCTGACCAACCCGGTGATCGAGGAGGCGCATGTGACCCTGGCTGGTGGCGTCGGGGCCGGTGGTGCCGCTGGTGGCGTCGGGGCCGGTGGTGCCGGGCCGGTGCTGGGATGACCCCCCGGGTCGGCGTGGTGCTCTTCCCGGGCAGCAACTGCGAGCACGACGTGGTCGAAGCGGTACGAAGTCTCGGGGGCGAGGCCGACTTGATCTGGCATGGGGCGACGGAGCTGGGCGCAGTTGACGCCGTCGTGCTACCGGGTGGATTCGCCCATGGTGACTACCTGCGGCCCGGTGCGATCGCTCGATTCTCGCCTGTCATGGCGGCCATTGAGTCGTTCGCGGCGGACGGCGGGGCCGTGATCGGGATTTGCAATGGATTTCAGATACTCACCGAGGCCCGGCTGCTTCCCGGTGCACTGCAGAAAAATCGGGGGCTGACGTTTCTCTGTATGCCGGTCACCTTGGTTGTCAGCTCGACCCAGTCGGTATTGACCAGAGATCTCATGTCGGATCAGCGAATAACGATTCCGATCAACCACTTTGAGGGCAACTACACCTGTGATGCCGCCACCCTGGACCAGCTGAAGGCCGAGGATCGGATCGTGCTGAGGTACGTGGATAATCCCAATGGCTCGGTCGACGGCATCGCGGGGATCTGTAATGCGGGCGGAAATGTCGTCGGTCTGATGCCTCATCCCGAGCGCGCTTCCGACGTCCTGCTGGGTTCGGCCGACGGGGCGTTGCTGCTGCAGTCGCTCCTCGGAAACTCCGGTGAACTTGGCGGAGTTGGTGACGCCGGAGGTGCGCGCGTGGCCGCGAAGGCCTAACTTACCAACGGGCGTCCTGGGGCCGGCCCTAACTTACCAACGGGCGTCCTGGGGCCGGGCTCGCCTCCTCGCCCTCCTCGCCTCCTCGCCTCCTCGCCTCCTCGCCTCCTCGCCTCCTCGCCTCAGAGTGGTCGGGGGCTGCGCCGGCCTTCTAGGTCGGGCCTCGTCCGCCAGCAGGTCCGACCGACGCCTATTCTTGGTCCGGCGCCCGAGGATTGGCTAGTCGGGCGGCCCCGGCTGTATGTGACGGCTCGGCCTGCGGCGCTCGGGGCGCTCAAGCCCGGCTAGCCGGGCTAGAGGTCCCCAGCGCCCCGGCGAATGCCGGCCCGGCGCAACACCGAGGCGTCGATACCCGCCTCCCGCCAGGCGGCGTAGGTGATTCCCTTGCGCTCGGAGTAGTTCTTGGCGGCTTTGACGAAGCCCTCCTCGAGGGCGGCCAAGTCGACCGCGGCGTCCTTGTGGGCCAGCTCGTCGGTCAAGTTGAGTCGTTCCTGAACCAGGTGAACCTTGGTCAAGGGGTCTGCTGATTCGATCTTCTCCTCGATCTGTTGCAGCCTTTTTTCGATCGAATCCGGGTTCCGCTTCCGCCCACGCTTGGGCTTGTGGGCCTCCATCGCCTCCAAATATCGCCGAACGGCCCGTCCTTCCTCCCGACCAACCGCCAACGCATCCTTGTGCGCCTGCGACATGGGGGCTTTACCGCTACTCGATTTCGCTGGCATATGCTCAGTATTCCACAATCCGCATTGTCCGATAGAACTTTCTTTCCCCATTTGGCGGGGTTATGGGAGGAGTCTCGACGCAGTCGGGACCGCGTGGACATGGTCGGCGGTCGCACTAGCGTGCGTCCCGTGGACATGGCCATCCCCCGGGCATTGGGCCTCACCGACGACGAGGCGGCCGCCATCACCCGCCTCCTCGGGCGCGAGCCCAACCATCTCGAGTTGGCCATGTATGCGGTGATGTGGAGCGAGCATTGTTCGTATAAATCATCGAGGATTCACCTCTCCCGGCTGCCGACCGAAGGTGAGCACGTCTTGGTCGGTCCGGGCGAGAACGCGGGCGTGATCGACGCCGGCGATGGGATTGCCATCGCCCTCCGAATCGAGAGCCACAATCATCCCTCGGCCATCGAGCCCTACCAGGGGGCGGCGACCGGTGTGGGCGGGATCCTGCGGGACATCTTCACGATGGGAGCCCGGCCGGTGGCGGTCATGGACCCGTTGCGCTTCGGTCCGCTCGACGAGGCCCGGAGCCGCTGGATTGCAGCCGGGGTGGTAAGTGGGATCTCGGGGTACGGCAACTCGGTCGGTGTGCCCACCGTGGGCGGGGAGCTCGTTTTCGACGAGTGCTACGCCGACAACCCCCTCGTCAATGTGCTGTGCCTCGGCGTCCTCCCGACCGACCGATTGGTCCTTGGCCGGGCGTCGGGTCCAGGCAACCTGGCGGTCCTGCTCGGATCGACCACCGGGCGGGACGGGATCGGCGGCGTGAGCGTGCTGGCCTCGGCCGGTTTCGGAGAAGACGCCGAGGCCGAGGCGGCCAAGCGGCCCAACGTCCAGGTCGGGGATCCGTTCGAGGAGAAGCGCCTGATCGAGGCCTGCCTGGAGCTGCTGGGCCGCCACCTGGTGGTTGGCATCCAGGACCTGGGCGGGGCGGGGCTGGTCTGCGGTACCAGCGAGACGGCCTCGCGGGGTGGGGTGGGCATGGACGTCAACGTGGCGGCCGTGCCGTTGCGGGAACCGGGGATGGCGCCTTTCGAGATCATGACCAGTGAAAGCCAGGAACGGATGGTGGCGATCGTCACGCCCGCCGACCTCGACGAGGTTCTGGCCTGCTGCTCCAAGTGGGAGGTGCGGGCGAGCGTGGTCGGCCGGGTCACGACCGGGGGCCAGCTGCGCATCCTCGATGGCTGGGACGGCGAGGTCCTGGCCGACGTGCCCGCGGCCAGCCTGCACGAGGACGCGCCACGCTACGACCGGCCCATGATTCGGCCCGCGTCGGTCGACGAGGCGGCGGGGCGTGACCCGAGTGTGCTGCCCGCCCCGCAGGACTGCGGCCCTGACCTGCTGGCGATGCTGATGGATCCGTCGTGGGTGTTCCGTCAGTTCGACCACCAACTGTTCCTGAACACCGTCGTGGGCCCGGGATGCGACGCCGCCCTCCTCTTGCTGAAGGCGCCCGGACTGCCTAGTGCCGGGGCGGGCGCCCCCGGAGGGGCGGCCCGGCGAGGGATGGCCTTGTCAACCGACGGCAACGGGCGGTGGTGCGCCCTCGACCCCTGCGCCGGGACGGCCCTGGTGGTGGCCGAGTCGGCACTCAACGTGGCCTGCGTGGGTGGGCGACCGGCCGCACTGGTCAACTGCCTCAACTTCGGCAACCCGGAGCATCCCGAAGTCATGTGGCAGTTGTCGGAAGCCATCGACGGCATGGCCGAGGCGTGCCGAGCCCTCGGGATACCCGTGATTGGCGGAAACGTCAGCCTGTACAACGAAAGTCGGGGCCGCGACATCGACCCCACTCCCGTTGTGGCCGTCCTCGGTCTGGTCGACCGCATCGCCGCGCCGCCCCCGCCCGTTGGCTTGGTGGCAGGCGACGAGCTCCTCCTGATCGGGGCGCAGGGCAACCCCGGGCTGGGGGGCTCGTTGTGGGCTCTGACGGCCCAGGGTCACCGGGGTGGCCGGCTCGCTCCGCTCGACCTGGCGCTGCACGCCCGGTTGGTGTCTCTCGTCGCCCGCCTGGTCGGCGACGGGGTGCTCAGTGGGATTCACGATGTCTCCGACGGGGGCATCGGGGTGGCGCTGGCGGAAATGGCCGTCCGGAGTGGGGTGGGATTCATCGTGCCCGCCGGGCGGCTGAGTGGCCACTCGGCGCTGTTCGGCGAAGGGCCCTCAAGGGTGGTCGTGAGTGTGGCGCCGCAACGGGTGGCGGCCGTGGTGGCCGCCGCAGATGCGGCCCATGTGCCCGTCAGCCAGCTCGGGTCGGCGGGTGGCGACGACCGTCTCGTCGTCGGCGGCTTGCTCGACGTCGATCTGGCCGACGCGGTCGAGTCCTGGCGGAGCGCGCTGCCCCGTGCCCTCGGGATCGAGGCGGCCGCGGCTGTCGTTGCCGGCACATGAGTATGCGCGGGCGGGCCTGAGGGGTGGGGCTCGCTCCATTGCTGGCCCATTGAGTACGTAGGTACCGTCACCGATTGCACAGCAAATGACCAGCCGGTCCAGGCGGCTCGGGCTGGCCGCGTTCTGTGCAATTCGGTGCCGTATACGGTCACTGATTTGCACAGAATGACTGAACGGCCAGGCCGGCCCCCGCCTGACGCGCCCCGAACCTTACGTCCGGGCCGGGATGCGGCCCCGGAGCTCCTCGAGAACGGTGTCGGGCACGTCCAAGTCGCCCCGTCCGATCCCGACCTGCAGGTCGGGCTTGTAACGGCCGTGGTGGTCGGAGCCCCCGGTCGCAACCAGCCCGTGCTGGCCCGCCAAGGCGGCCATGGCGGTGCGCTCCTCGGGGTTGTAGCGGCCATACCAGGCCTCCAACCCGCCCAGCCCGTGACCCGCCAGCTCAGCCACCGCCGCTTCGGTGGCGGCGGGCGCAAGTCCCAGGCTGAGCGGGTGGGCCAGCACCGGCACCGCCCCTGACGCCACCGCCAGGCGCAGCGCCACCTCCGGCGCCAGCCGCTCCTTGTCCAGGTACGCCGGCTTCCCTTTGGCCAGCCAGACGTCGAACGCCTCCTGGACGCTGCCCACCACCCCCTTGCGAACGAGGACGCCGGCGATGTGGGGTCGGCCCGCCCCCATTCCCCCGGCCTCCTCCATGATCTCCTCGTAGGTCACCGGCAGGCCCAGGTCCGACAGGCGCGTGGCCAGGTGGCGGTTACGGTCGTCCCGAGCCTCCTGGAGCCGGACCAGTTCGTCCTGCAGAGGCCCCTCGTCGGGGAGGAAGTACACCAGCAGGTGCATCGTGCCTGGGTGCTCGCATGAGATCTCGACCCCCCGGACCAGTTCGATACCGAGCTTGGCCGCCCGGGCCGCCGCCGCCGCCAACCCGTCGGTACGGTCGTGGTCGGTCAACGCCACGGCCCGGCATCCCGCCGCCTGGGCCAGTTCGGGGATCCGCTCGGGCGGGTCAGACCCGTCGGAAACGGTCGAGTGGGTGTGTAGGTCGATCACATCCGGCAGGGTACGCGCCCAATCAGCCCGCACCCGCCGACGGCAACCGCGGCCCATCCGCCGCGCAACCGCGGCCCATCCGCCGCGCAACCGCGGCCCATCCGCCGCGCAACCGCGGCCCATC
>JALYXV010000405.1 GCA_030947025.1 Actinomycetota bacterium
CGGCTCGGGCGGCGGGGGCGGGGGCGGCTCGGGCGGGGGCGGGGGCGCTGGGGGCCAACGCCATCCCCGGCCCAATATCTCGACACCGTTCGCGGCCCCCCGTACTGAGACCGAGCGCACGCTGACCGAGATCTGGGGTTCCCAGCTGGGCCTCGAAAAGGTGGGAATTCACGACCGGTTCTTCGATCTTGGGGGCCACTCTCTCTTGGCCGTGCAGGTGGCCTCGGAAATCCGGGACCGGTTCCAGATCGAGATGCCGGTCTTGATGCTCTTCAAAGCGCCCACCATCTCTGAACTTGCCGTGCTGGTCGAGCAGGCTGAAGTATCGGGCGGGGTCAGCGATGCGCCCGTGATATCCCCGGCGTTGGCCGCGATCGCGGGCACCAACAACGACGGGCTGGCAATCGAGGGCCCGGGCGGAGCGGCCAAGGCCAGCTACCGCGAGTTCTATGACGATGTCACCCGCCGGCTCGAAACCACGGGCATGGGTGAAGCGTCCTTCTTCCTGAACTACGGTTACTTGAGCCTGGGCGACCAAGACGAGGCGGTCTTCGAGGTGCCGGACGGGGTATTCAATCCCAGTTCCATCCGCTTGGCCTTCGAGTTGGTCGGCGCCACCCCTCTGTCCGGTCGGCGCGTCCTCGATGTGGGGTGCGGCCGGGGTGGAACCGTTTCCCTGCTGGCCGAGCGATTCGGCGCCGAACCGGTAGGGGTGGACCTGTCGCCCGAGGCCGTCGCCTTCTGCCGCAGGACCCACCGCCATCCGGCCGTCAGCTTCGAGGTCAGCGACGCTGAGAACCTGCCATTCGAGGACCGCTCGTTCGACGTCGTCACCAACCTCGAGTCCTCGCACACGTACCCGGATATGCGGGCATTCCTGGCCGAGGCCAGGCGCGTGCTGCGGGCGGGCGGCTGGTTCCTGCACGCCGACCTGCTGGCGGGCCAGCGATGGATGGAGGTACAGGCCCTCCTCACCACGATGGGGTTCACGGTCGAGAACAACCGCGACATAACCGCCAACGTATTGGCCTCCTGCGACGAGGTGGCCAACAACCGGACCAAGGCGTTCGGCGAGCGCAGCGCCGTCATCGACAATTTCCTGGCCATTCCTGGATCGCCGGTCTATACCCAGATGGCGTCGGGAGCCTGGGAATACCGGATCCTGCGATCGAGGCTGAAATGAGGTCGATGGCCACCGCTCATGGTCGGCCAGCCCTGATGGGCCTCTCAAGGCGCCCGGAGGGCGTCTGCTATGCTTTTGGAACTCCTTCCGAGTCGTGAGGGGCGGATCCCATGGGTTTCTTGGATAGCATCGGCCTCGGCTTCTTGGACCCCGGTGGTGGCGGCAGTAGCGCGTCCGTGACGAGCGCGGTCAACCTCAACATCAACGGGCTCAACGACATCAAGGAAACGATCACGCTGGCCGGCGGGGCCAAGATCTCGCAGGACATCGACCTGAAGCCGATCACGCTCAACGAGAACATCGACCTGAAGCCGGTCACGCTCAACGAGAACATCGACTTGAAGCCGGTCACGCTCAACGAGAACATCGACCTGAAGCCGGTTGCGATCGATAGCTGCCAGACCCTCAAGCTGGCGCCCTTTCCCGACACCCATGTCTGCCAGCCGTACCGCCATCACGTCGGCTACACGATGTTCGGCGTCGAGTTCATGGGCGTGAGCTACGACGGCGAATCCAAGCAGTTGATCGAAAGCCCGCGCCGCCCCAAAGTGGTCGAGCGCTTGGGCCACGGCGAACACCGGCGGGGCGGTTTGGTTCGCGAGGTCTCAGGTAGCCGGGGGATCCGGGTCCGCGTTCTCGATCCCGACGACGAATAGCGCCTGCTGTGCCACCGCTCAATGTGGAGGGAACCACTCCCGTTCTCCTCGTGGGCGAAGGCGTAAAGGTCGAGGGGGAGATCTGGTTGACCAACCCGACCGGCAGCACAATCGTGCTGACCGCCGCCAGCCTTTCGGTGACGCTCACCAGCGGCACAGAGACGGGCACCATCCAACTGGCGCCGGAGACCTCCATTCCGTCGGGGGGCACGAAGCGGCTGCTCATCAACACGGGCATGCAACCCTTCACCCCCGGGGGGAGCTATTCCGCCACCATCGATCTGACGACATCGGCGGGGGTCCAATCGATCCCTGCCACGTTTTTCGTCGTCACCGTCCTGCGAGTCGGGCTGGTGGCTGATCGGCAGGTCTTCACCGGCGTGACCGCGGGCGGAAAGGTCAACGGCAGCGTGGTCGTCCTCAACAAGGGCAATGTGCCGGTTACGGTGGGGGCAATTGCCGACGAACCGCTGCTCGAGGTCGGCACGACCGCACGCGTGCTCGGTGTCGGCGCGGGCGGGGTCGTGGCGGTCCAGCCCGCGGCCGGACTTGTGCCGCTGGCGGGGAAGGCCACCTTCACCAACGCCACGCCCGTCATCCCCGTGGGTGGCTGGGCGAACGTGACCTTCCAACTCACGGCCCCCGCCGGCCTCGGATCCAACCTGCACGTTCGGGTTCTGCCCCGCATCGCCACCGAGCGTTTCGCCGTCGACCTGTTGACTTCCTGACCGCTGCCCGAGAGGAGACACGCATATGAACGGAACAAGGACGCACCGGCAGGGCCGGGCCCGGTACACCGGCGGTGCTGGCGCGCCCAGTGGGCCCCGGGGCGTACCTATGTATTACGGGTGGTCCCACCAGAACCAGGCCATGGAGATGATGGATCTGCCTGGCTATCTTGACTCGTTCCGCCAAGGCTACGAGCAGGCCCTCCAGGATCTTCAGGGGCGGCTGGCGTCGATGACCCAAGCCATGGTGGCGCCCGGTTCCGGTCCCGGCGTGGCCCAGGGCTGGGGCGGACCGGCCACCGCACCCCCGACCTGGCAGGGCAAGCCCCAGCGACGCCACCACCACGATCACGACCGGGACCACGACCACGAGTGTCGAGAGGATCGCGACCACGACCACGAGCGGGAAGAACGCCTTTGCCGCGACTTCGACTGCGACGATGACGACGACTGTCGCTGCGAGTGCTGCATCGGCGACGCAGACGTTGTTGTCTACGGCCGGTGCGGCGAAGTGCGTGTCATCCCAATCGAGATCGAAAACGACACCCGCAAGGTGAGGGAGGACGTGGACCTCGACGTGACCGACGTCCGCTCCGCGGGCGGCCGCATCCTGCCCTGGAAGGTCTTCACTCAGGCCCGCGGACCCCTCACGCTCGACCCGTGCAGTACCACCAAGATCGAGTTGCTTGTGCACATCGTCTGCGGCGAGGCCTCGAACGCCCGTGCCGGCGGGACCGTCGACGTCCTCCAGAAGGTGCCACCCACGAAGGCGGCGAAGTCAGCGGTGCCAGCAACCCCTGCGGCCGGGCGAGAGGACGATCCGTCGCTGGCGGTGAATCTGGGGCGCCTCGATTCGCTGCGGACGAGCGCGGGCGATGTCGACCGGTGCGAAGTGGGGTACGTGACCATCCGCCTCGGTGGCTGCCTGGTGCGGCCCATCGTGGTGGCGATCGCGGTACTCCCGAGCTTCTGCGGCGCCTACCACGTGGGATGCTCATGCTCGTGCTGCTGAGGGAGCTTGCCGCGACCTGCGCCTGCTGATGGGCGTCGACGGCAGCACGTCGCCCGGCTGGATCGAGCGGCTCCAGGATCTGGTCAACGAGACGGTCGAGCGTTCCACCGCTTCGACCGCCAACCTGCAGCGCCTCCTCGCCGCGGTCGCCATTCCCGGCGTCAACCCCGAGGCTCTGACGACGGAATTGACGCGCCAGGGACAAGACCACGGCTTGGAGGCCTACCAGCGGATTGCCGAACTGACGACCCGCTTCCTGTCCCGGTCGCTATGTCTGGCGGCGCGCTACCGCGACGAGTACCTGAGCGAACTGATTCCCCGGGATCGGATGACCGGTGCCGGACCCCCTCCCACCGTTCCCCCGCCCCCGGACAGCTCCAACCCGGCCGCGTGGGCGAGCTGGTATCCCCTCTACACCGCCTGGGTCACACAGCAGCAGGCCTGGTCGGCCCGCCTGTACGAAATCCTGATCGAGGAGGTCTCGTCGGGCGCCCTGAGCGCCGAGACGGTGCAGACATCGGCGCGTGCCTTCCTGCAACGACGGCTACCCGACTACTTGGCCGACATGGCCGAGCTCAACGCCGAGCTCGTCTGCGACATCCTCAGCCTGGCCGACAGCTCGATCGAACGGCTCTCGGATGCGCTCCTCGGAGAGGTGGGCATCGACGAGCTGGCCATCGACGAGCTGGCCATCGACGAGCTGGCCGTCGACGTGCGAGGCCCGGCCGGGACCACCACGGGCACGAGCCTGGTGATCGACAACAGCCGGTCCGAGCCCGCCTTGGTGTCATGCGAAGGTCGGCCGCGGGAGGGCTTCGGCCTCGTGACCGCGCCGCAGCAGTTCCAGCTCGCTCCAGGCGAATCGCGACGCGTGGCCATCCGGGTCATCCTTCCCCCCCACCCGACGATGGGGCTGGTCGAGGCGGGCAGCGTCGTCATCCGCGGCCCAGGCGACCGTGACCTGGTGGTGTGGCTGCGGGCGGCTGTTGAGGCACCGGCGGCGGCTGAGCCGGCCGCGGCCCAGCCGGTAGCGACCCAGGAGCCGGTGACCGTCGCGGCGACCGAAAGCCAGTCATCGGCGCCGACGCCCTCCTAGGAAGCTGGCGTCTGGGGCGACGGCGCTGAGCGCGGCCGCGCTGATCGTGACCTTGGGGCTGGCGACCGGGGTGCTGGCCGGGTGCCAGGCGGGTCGGTCGAACGGGCCGATCACCGCGCCCGCCCGCCGCGCTCCGTACGCCTCGACCACAACGACGGGCAGCCTCATTCCGGCCACGACGAGCCCGCTGGTCACCGAACCAGCTATCGGGACCGCCACGCTCCGCTCGATCCTGTTGGGCCCCGCTGATCTGCCGCCCGGCTTCGCCCCCGCTGCGCCGACCGACACCGGCGAAGACCTGTTGGCGCCACAGCCCTGCGGTCACCCGCTCGCCGATGCGGCGACGGCCACGGCGGCGGTCACGCAAGTGTTGCTGCGGCCCCGCGACCACCTTCGCATGGTCGAGCGACTGGAAGGCTTCACCCGGGCCGGGGCGGCCGCCCTCCCCGTTGCCGCCCTTCGGGCGCTCGCTCACGAATGTCATCACGACGGGGCGACCACGGTGACTCCAATCCAGCCGCCCGCCGTGGGCGAGGAGGTTGCCGGCCTACAGATCTCTGGTGCCGAGGGCGTGGTGGTCGTGGCCGCGGTCCGCTCCGGTCCGATCGTCACGTTCATCGCCCTGAGCGCGCCCGGGCCGATACCAGCCGCAACCGTGCGCTCAATCGTCCAGGCGGCGGGCACCAAACTGGCAGTGGGCACGGGCGGATGACCCCGTTTGACGGTTGAGCCATCCCCGGCCGGCGTTGCGCGCCAACCGGTGGGGGCCCCAGCGCCACTACTGCCAAGGCTGGCCGAAAGAGCATCGCCGGCCCGGTTCTGACGCTCAACCATTGGCAGGTTCAGCATTCAGTGGTGACTTATCGGTATATTTCATGATAACTCGCCGCGGAACGATCAACCTGCCACAGGTGCCCGAACTCGCCTCGACTCGGGTGGTCCTCGACCGGCGCGGTCCGGCCCCAGCCACCACAGGCGTCCCTCGCCCCGCCCACGACGTCAGCACACCCCGCCGCGAGTTTCCCCGCCCTCACCCCAGAAATAAACTCCGGAAAAGTTGATCAACTAACTCAGGTTTGGTTGACTGTTGGTGTGGAGACTCTCCCGATCGACCCCGTCATCGCCGCTGACATCGCGGCCGACATCGCCAAGTTCGAGACCATCTTGGCTCAGTACCTGGCCGGGGAGGTGGAGGAGGATGTGTTCCGCATCTTCCGGCTCAACAACGGCATCTACGGCCAGCGTCAGGGGGGCCACCACCAGATGGTGCGCGTCAAGGTCCCCTACGGGTCATTGGCCCCTGAGCAACTCGAGATGCTGGGCCACATCGCCGACACGTACAGCCGGGGCTGGGGCCACATCACCACCCGGCAGAACATCCAGTTCCACTTCGTCCCGCTCGAGCGGATCCCCGATGTGCTGCGCGACCTGGCTCGCGTGGGACTGAACACCCGGGAGGCTTGCGGCGACACAGTGCGCAACGTGACCGGTTGCCACCTGGCCGGGGCCTGCCCCTTCGAGGTGCTTGACATCAGCCCGTGGGCCGAGGCGACGTACCGCCACTTCCTGCACCATCCCTACGGCCAGCGGCTACCCCGCAAGTTCAAGATCAACTTCTCGGGCTGCGCCACCGACTGCGGCCAGGCCATGTTCAACGACGTGGGCGTGGTGGCGGTGGGCCAGCCCCGGGAGGACGGCACGGTCGAGCCCGGGTTCCGGGTCTTCATCGCGGGCGGCTTGGGGGCCAACCCGCACGCCGCCCTGGCACTGGAGCCGTTCACCACCCGGGAGGAGCTGCTGGCGACCATCGAGGCGTGCCTGCGGACGTTCGACCACTATGGCAACCGGGACAACAAGCTGCGGGCCCGCATGAAGTGGCTGGTCGACACCATGGGCATCGACGAGGTGCGGCGGCGGGTGCTGAAGGAGCGCAAGACGCTGATCGCCTCGAGCACCTGGCCTGGGG
>JALYXV010000183.1 GCA_030947025.1 Actinomycetota bacterium
CCCAAACGTCCAAAGCGGCACACCAGCGTCCTACAGGCCGAAGGGGACCCCCGAGACTGTGACCTCGACGACATGGGACGTCGTCATTGTCGCAGCTCGGGGGGCGGCGGTGAGAGTTAGGTGGGACTAGTGGAGGCTCATTCGCCCGATCGTGTCAGCATTCGGCTCGCTGAACCATATATTGTTGTCGGGCCCAACCGTGAGGTTCGCCACGACGGCATCAGTTTGAATTCCTTGACGGAACTCCGTGATGACGTGGGTGGATGGGTTGATACGCCCGATAGCGGCCGGAGTTACCCCTGCCGTGCCTTCCTCGGTGAAGTACAGGTTGGAATCGCCGGAAGGACCGTGGATCATGCTACCGGCGGCGGCGGTCGGGCCTGACGGAAGGGGATATTCGGCCAGCAACACGCCGTAAGGGCTCATTACTCCGATTTTCCCACCGCCTACTCCGTCGCCGTTGCCGTGTTCGGTGAACCACATGTTGCCGTCCGCTCCCTTTACCATGCCTTCGGGGACGGAACCCGCCGGCACGTTGAACTCGCAGACATCTTGGCCGCAAAGGCCGGCCCCTCCAGTCGAGCGAAGGTAGCCGATCTTGTCGGCTCCTGTCTCGCTGAACCACATGAACCCGAGCGACCCGATAACGATGTCGCCCGGCGCGCTGTTGGGTGTCGGGATCGCCTTCTCAATCGGGTTGTACGGTGGAGTCAGGAGCTGGTTTCGTCCGATGTTGCCGGCGCCGTTTTCGGTCCAGATCATCCGTGCGTTCAGACCGACCGTGATGGTCAGCGGGCCGGAGTTGGGTGTCGGCGTCTGGATCTCGGTGATTGGGGTTCCGGACGTGGGTATGCGACCGATGCCCGGCCCGCCCTGGATCTCCGTATACCACATGGCGCCGTCATTTCCCGGTTGGATGTGGAACAGTCCCTGCCCGACGGGATCGTGATATTTATTGAGTACGATACCGGCGGTGCTCATCTTGAGGACGTCGTTGGAGAAGTTGGTAACGACCCACAGGTTGCCGTCAGGCCCGTGTGAGATGCCGATCGGGACACATCGCCCGAACGGGTCCATCGGACTCACAGTGCACTGTGGCAGCCCGAACTCGGTGATGTCCCCGACAGCAGCGCTGGCCGACTGGGTGACCTGTGGAAGCAGTCCGACCAGGAGCGTGAAGCCAGCTCCCAGCGCCATGAGGCGACGAATACCACATTTCATAAGCACGATTCCTCCTGTGGACGCACGTCGGTGGAAGACTGGCAGAAATCGCCCTGCGGGGCAATAGATCTGCGAAAGTTTCCGACGAGGGCAGTCGAACTGGACTGTTGAAATCACACAACACATTCGTCTCTCGAGTTTGGCTCTATCTGGCGATCGATTCCTACGACGAACGCGGTTGTCTCGGTGCGGAGCGTTGAAACACCGCCAGGTGTGGATGCATCAGTCGGGGAGGGGAGCCCCCGCAGGGCTGCCTTTGGAGCACGCCTTATCCAGCTTCGCCTTGGTCACCGCCAGATGGGACCGGTCGGGGCAGGCACCGGTTACGACAGGCGCGGGCCGCCGGCGGTCGGATCTCGACCACGGGTACGGCGCGTCCGGGACCTAATGCCTAGCCCGAGGTGTTCCGGTATCCGGGCGCAGCGCTTCTGGCTGCGGCGTCGGGTTGATCCGAAGCCAGCCTTGACGCGGTGTTCTGTTGAAATAACACAACAGGTACCGTCCTTCAAATTTGTGGACGTGGTTGACCGGTCCGTCCTCCAGGTGTACCCTCAGGCAGAGCCTTTGGTGGCCTCATCAGGGTTGCGCGGGCTCTGACGTACTGGAGGAATCGTCATGGTTCATCTCAAGGCTCGACGAAGCGCTATCTTCGGTAGTGTCGTGGCCGCGGTTGTGCTGTGCCTAGCAAGCGTTGCCTTCGCATGCTCCTCGCACTGGAGCGGGGAGTTGATCGTGTCGGGTACCGGTGGTGCCGTGACCGCGATCGGGTCCAACAATATTAATGCTCCTATGGTGTACTGCTCAGGCTGGCCAAAAGGCATGCTCAACGTGGATCATGCCGCCAACGCCACACTTACGGTGTCGGTAGGGACAGCTAAGGATGGCTGTCCCATAGCCGGTGGGCTCGCAGGTGGTGCCAATCAGATTTACCAGGTCAATATGAATCTCGGTCCGAGCCCGGCGTTCCCCACGACTCTTGCCAACGGCGCCTGGTCCCTTGATACCGTCAACGGTGATTGTATGGGCACAACTACCAAGAGAGGAGCCAATACGCAGTGGCCCAACATGGCCGGGACGAAGACGCTAACAGGGAATCATCAGCAGATGTGGACGGTGACGTATACCGCCAATTCTGCGGCTGCCATCCATGCGGCTGGGATCTGCATTGGCGAGACCAGCAATAGTCAGACCTATGCGATTGAGGCCCCGATCGTATTCATCTGAGCTGCGAGCATCGCGGTTGGGGTGGCTTTGCCGCGCCGTAACGCGCACGAAGTCGGCGACGGTGAATCGGTCAGGGGGGATGCCAAGGGTGAAGCTAGGCGGACGAGGGAGAAGAGTCCGTCGTATGCACGTCGCCGTGCTGGCAGTCCCTCTTGCGGTGGGAGCGATGATGCCGGCGGCATCGGCGACCGCACAACTTCCGCGGAACCCCGTTCCGGCGCAACCGGCCGTCAATGGAATTATCACGACTTTTGCCGGGGGTGGGGTGGGCGACGGCGGACCAGCCACCAAGGCGACACTCGGCGTCAGCGCCTGGCGAAATGTCAGTCCGTACGGTTTGACCGTTGACCCGTCCGGCAACGTGGTGTTCACCTCGAACACCGGGTTCTATTACGCCCCAGTCGGTAGCTGGATTGGATTTGACCGGGTGCGTAGGATCGATGCTGCGACGGGTGTGATCTCGACGGTGGCGGGGAGCGCCTCCCAGGGTTTCAGCGGCGACGGGGGTCCGGCTCCGGGAGCGCAGCTGTCCAATCCCAATGACGTCGGTTTCGACGGCGCCGGGAACATGTATGTTCTCGACAGCGGCAATCAGCGGGTCCGGAAGGTGGCGGCGGGCACCGGGGTGATCACGACGTTGGCCGGGGGCGGCAACGCCAACAACATCGGCGGCTTCAGTGGTGACGGCGGTCCGGCCACCAAGGCCGACCTTCGTCTCTTCAAGACCGATAGTTACTTCTTTGAGGTAAGCCAGTTCCAGAACTACTATTCGGGCGGCTTCGCGGTCGACCGGGCGGGCGATCTGTTCATCTCCGATCCGGGCAACGCCCGAGTCCGGCGGGTGGACGGCCGGACGGGGATCATCACGACGGTGGCGGGCGGCGGTATCCCGCCGAGCGTTCCGATCCCCCCTGACGGTCTGGGTGATGGGGGACCGGCCACGTCGGCGGCGTTCCCGACGCTGGGCGGCTGCGGTTGCGAACCGCCGACGATCAGCCAGCCTGGTGATGTCGCGGTCGACGGGGCGGGCAACTTGTTCATCGCCGGCAGCGTCGCTTGGGGCGGGGACCGGGTGCGACGGGTCGATGCCCGGACCGGGATCATCACCACCTACGCCGGTGGCGGCAGCCCGCCCGACGGTCTCGGCGACGGCGGGCCGGCCACGTCGGCCGCCATGAATGCGCAGTGCGTGGACTTCGACCGGGCCGGGAACCTGGTGATTTGCGACGGTTCCAGCGGACGGGTCCGCCGGGTGGACCGCAGCACCGGGATCATCACCACCATCGCCGGGGGCGGCAGCCCCGCCGACGGCTTGGGCGACGGCGGGCCGGCCACTTCGGCTGCCATTGCACCGAGGGACATCGTGTTCGACCGGGCCGGCGCCTTGTACATCACCACCGTCGGTGGCCCCACTGGGGCCAGGGTCCGTAGGGTCGCCCCGGGCTCGGGGATCATCTCGACGGTGGCGGGCGGCCCGGACAATGTCGGCGACGGGGGGCCGGCCACCGCGGCCCGGATGGGACCGCTTGCCGTGGCCACCATCGGGGCCAGCACCTTCATCGGCGACAACGGTCTGGGCACCGGTGCCAGGGTCCGCAAGGTCGACCCGGCGGGGGTCATTACGACCGTGGCGGGCGGCGGTGCCCCGGCCGACGGGGTGGGCGACGGCGGCCCGGCTACCGCCGCCAAACTGCTCAACCCGGTGGCGTTGAAGGGCGACGCGGTGGGCGACTTGTTCATCGGCGACCAGGACAGCGGCCGGGTCCGCCGGGTCGACGCCGCCACCGGGGTCATCACCACGGTGGCCGGTGGCGGCCACCCGCCCGACGGGGTGGGCGACGGGGGGCCGGCCACGGCCGCCACGCTCCAGGCGGTCAACGGCGTGTTCGTGGTGGGCGCGGGCAACCGGAGGTGGCCGGCGGGCACGTTGTTCGTCGCCGACGGGCCCCGGGTGCGTATGGTCGCTCCGTCGGGGGTCATCACCACCGTGGCCGGCGACGGGCACGGTGGTGCGTTCGGGGGCGACGGCGGGCCCGCCACCGCGGCCAGTGTAGGGGCGGCCGATGTCGTGGTCGACCCGGCAGGGAATCTGCTCATCGCCGATCGGCCGCATAGCCGGGTCCGCCGGGTCGACGCCACCACCGGGATCATCACCACTGTGGCGGGCGACGGGGCATTCGGGCTGGCCGGGGTGGACGGCCCGGCCGTTCGGGCCCATGTGAACATCCCGACTGGCCTGGCGTTGGGGTCCGACGGCGCCTTGTTCGTCTACGACGGCTACGCCCGGATCGTCAAGGTCGACCGGGGCGGGGTGTTGCGTCTGGTGGCCGGCACGGGCGCCACCGGTTACGGCGGCGACGGCGGCCGGGCGGTCGACGCCGAGCTCCCCTCGGGGGGTGGGTCGTTGGCGTTGGACGGCTCGGGCGACCTGTTCCTCACCGACTCTGGCAGCCTCCGGGTCCGCGTGGTCCACCCGGGGCCGGCGGCTCCGGCGGGGGGCTGCGGCCAGGTGATCACGACCTCGACCACTCTCACGCACGACTTGGGGCCGTGCCCGGAAACGGGCATCGTGGTCGATGCCGATCATGTCACTTTGAACCTGAACGGCCACCGAGTCTTCGGGTCGGGCACGGCGGGGACCGGCCAGTACGCCGGGATCCAGGTGTCGGGTCGCACCGGGGTCACGGTCACCGGCGGCCGGGTCGACCACTTCTCGGCCGGGGTGGCGATCATCAACAGCACCGCCACCACCGTGTCGAACATGGTGGTGTCCGACAATGTCGGCTCCTACGACCAGTTCGCCTTCGGCGACGGGATCCTGCTGGAATATTCGGCGAACAACAAGATTGTCAACAACCGCCTTTCCCGTAACGGCCCCTTTGACAACATCGGCGTGTTTGGCCGGCTGTCGGACCACAATCTGATCCAGGCCAACACTGTGACCGACAACTTCTCGGTGGGTCTCAACTCGATCGGTATCGGTGCCAACATCGAGTTGAACGCCTTCCTCGACATCGAGCTCCCGGACCGGGGCGCGTCGCAGGTCGGCAACCAGGTCATTTACAACACCGTGCAGCATGCGTATCGCAACGGGATCTCGGACCGGGCCAACGTGCAAGAACAGATCATCGGGAACACCTCGACCGGCAGCGGTGTCGGTGACTCCGTCAACGGGGTGGGCCTGGGACTGCAACCGCTGCTGGCATCCACACCCCATCTTCAGGGCTTGATCCAGGGGAACACCGTCACCGGCAACTCGGACTGCGGCATTCTGGTGTACGGCTTCGGCAGCCGGATCATCGCCAACACCGCCACGGGCAACGGCTTCAGCCCCGTCCCAAATCAATCCAACTGCAACTACTCAGATCTGTCAGACAACGGCGGTTCTGCCCCGCCATCGTGTCCCAACCAGTGGTTTGCCAACACCTATGGCACCACCGACAGCCTCTGCGCCGCCGTCGCCGGACATAAGGTCAACCCGCCACGCGCGTCCGGCGGAAGGGGCATCCCGTCCCCTTCGACGTCACCCAAGCTCGTGTCGCCGAGTCAACGGGCCAAGCGTCCGCCGACGACCAGTGGGCAGCCTTTCCCCCAGAGGCACTGACGGTAACCTAGGGCCACGACCCTTTGAAGAACGGCCCTCCAGGCCGATCGACGGGTCAATTCAGCAATATTTGAGGAACGGCGACCATACCCGGCTGATTGGGGAATACCAAGGGGTGGCGACGGCGAGTAAGAGTCCTCGTCGTTGGGACAACCCTGCAATGGAGATCGCGGGCGCGCCTCTGGCTTGGTTCTCCTATGTGGTTGTGGCGGATCCGGTATGGTTGGTGCTTAGTGACTCGTCTTCGTCGGCTGGTCGGTCATTTGGCTTTGGGGACCGTCATGGCTGGTGTCGGAGCGGTCGTGGCGTTGCTGGGCGGCGTGATCGCGGTTAGGGGTTTGCTCGCGGCGGGATTGCCATCCCCGGTGGTGAATGTGAGCGCGGTGACTGCGATGAACCTGAGTGCCGGAGTGGCGAATAACTCGCCCAAGATCGTGGCCGACCCGAAGGATTCGCGTTTCGTGGTCATCGCCAACCGGATCGACGCGCCCGATTTTGGCTGCACGTTGCAGATCTCAGGCGACGGCGGCAAGACGTGGTTGTCAGCGCGGCCGGTTCCGGAATTGCCGCCGGGGGCGGACAAGTGCTATGCGCCCGAGGTCGCCTTCGACCGAACGGGAACCTTGTACTATCTGTTTGTCGGCCTCCACGGCAACGGCAATCAGCCTATGGGCGCGTTCTTGACGACATCGTCGAACCATGGCCATTTTTTCAGCAAACCAACAAAGGCTCTTGGGCCCCTCAATTTTGGCGTGCGAATTGCGTTCGACCCCAGTATCGGGCCATTGGGCCGGTTGCACATGGTGTGGCTGGAAGCATCATCATCACCGAGTCTGGGCGGTTTCGGGTCGGGCCCAAATCCCGTCATGTCGTCGTTCTCCGATGACGGCGGTCGGACCTTCTCCGGGGCGGTGCAGGTGAGCGATTCGGAGCGGACCCGCGTGGTCGCGCCGGCGTTGGCTCTCGGCCCAGACCATGTAGTGCACGTTGGCTACTACGATCTCGGCCGGGACGCAATCGACTACCAGGGCCTGATCGGGCCCACCTGGGACCAGAACTGGTCGGTGGTGATGACGACCTCGGTCGATGGTGGCCGGCATTTCGGTCGGGGAGTGGTAGTGGACGGGTCCGTCGTCCCACCGGGACGGGTGATGCTGATTTTCACGATGCCGCCGGTATCGATGGTCGTCGATGGGAGTCGTACATGTGTGGCCTGGACCGACGCTCGCCACGGTGACCCGGACGTGCTGCTGCGCTGCTCGGACAACCGCGGAGCTAGTTGGCCGGGGGCCCCGGTGCGATTGAACGACGACGCGGTGGGCGACGGGCGGGCCCAGTACCTTCCACAGCTGTCGGTGTCGCCCCAGGGGCGCATCGACGCAGTGTTCTACGACCGCCGCAACGACCCGAGCAACGTGTTGACCGATGTCGGCTACACGTACTCCAACGATGGGGGCAGGCACTTCGCGGCAAATATCCAGCTCAGCCAGCGATCGTTCGATTCTCGGATCGGTGAGCAGTACGCCGTCCCGTCCGCCAAGGGCTTGGTCGAGTTTGGCTCTCGCCTCGGGTTGCTGTCGCTGCGCTCGGGACCGATCGCCGTCTGGACCGACACAAGCAACTCCTCGAGCTTCACTACCAGCCAGGACCTTTTCTCGGGCACAGTCTCGTTGCCGGGCGGCGGGTTCCGTCCCGGTAGCTCGGTCCCGGTCGGATTGATCCTTTTCGTAGGAGGGTTGTTGATCGTTTCGATCGCAGCTCGTCGTCGCCGGGACAGTGGGCCACCCGACGAGCCGGACTCTTCCAAACCAGTCGAGGCTCCCACGAAGGAGGATGCGACGGTCGCCGAAGGGGTAGCTGCGGAAGGATGAGCTACATGGGCAGAGCTCGGTGGTTCCGGCTGGCCGGCGTGTGGTTGGCGGTCGGCTTGGTTCCGGCAGCGGCCAGTGCCTGCGGGTCGGGCGCGGGTCCGCCCCTTTTCCCTGGTCCGGGAATCGTGACTGTCACGATGGTCGACAACCAGTTCCAGTATGACCCGCGAATCCCGTCAGGCCGGGTCGTGTTCCAAGTGTCCAACGCCGGCCAAGAAGCGCATCGTCTCACCATGGTTCCGTTGCCCGCAGATGTCCCACCCATCAACCAGCAGCTCCACGGTCCGGTGCGTGTCAGTATCGTTCCCTTCGCGGCGACGCCAACCATGCCCCCGGGTTCGCGTGACTCCTTCGCCGTTGACCTGGCGCCTGGCCAGCGGTACGCGCTACTCGATTTCTTGCAGAGCCCAACCGCGAGCGAGTCGCATGCCATGATGGGGATGAACTCCGAGTTCCGTACCCCGGGGCAATCGATAGCACGCTCGTGACGGTTCCGACCGAGCCGCCTGCCAATCCCGGCATCGGCAACACAACGATCGATTTGCCCATCGGTACCGCCGAGATCCCAAGATGTGCGCCGTCCGTCAGCATCGGTGATCTCCCCGGAGCGGAGGAGGTCGAGGAACACGACCCGGAGCGTCCCCGTCTTTACCGCCGATTAGCCGCAAGCCACCGCACCCCGGTGGTCTTGCTGACGGTGGTGTCGCTCGGTTCGTTGGCCAGCCGGGTGCTCCCCTGGGGAAAGCCCAACGGCTTGGTGTTCGACGAGAACTACTATGTGAGCGCGGCTCGGACGATCCTGCGGACCGGTGTTGATCCCAACCGCGAGCATCCCCCCCTGGCAAAGGCGATGATTGCCGGCACCATCCGGGTGTTCGGCGACAACCCGCTCGGCTGGCGGCTCGCTCCCTTTGTCTTCGCCACGGCGGCCATCTTGTGCATGTACTGGCTGGTGCGTGCAGCCAAGGGGAGCCAATGGCTGGCCCTGGGCTCGGCGACGCTGATGGCGATGGACAACCTGTTCTTGGTTCAAGGCCGCATCGCCATGCTCGACATCTTCGTCCTCGCCTTTTTGATCGCAGGAGTGGCGCTGTATCTCCGGGACCGGCCGCTCTTGGCCGGCCTCGTCATAGGAGTGGGGGCATGCACCAAGCTGGTGGGGCTTTACGGGTTGGTCGTGATCGTCATCTTCGAGGTTCTTCGGCTGGCATCGGCACGCGGCGTGACCGGACCGGGCCGTGAGCGGCAACCCGAGCACCGGCTGGCGGCGCTGGCCACATGCGCCGCGGCAACGATCACCTCGCTCCTCGGGGTGCTGTACCTGCTCGACCGGACCGTCACCACTTTCACCAATCCCTTCGACCACATCCGCTTCATGGTCGGCTACGGCAGCAACGACACGAGGTATCCGGGGGTGCCGGGCGTCAAGTTCGCGCCGACGTCGTCGGCGTGGCGGTGGCTCGTGAATCGGGTGCCCGACCCGTACTACCGGTCCTTCACGACCACCGGAAGCCACCCGGGGCGAACGCTCGTCTATTTTCAGGGCCGCATGAACCCGTTCATCATCTACATGGCCGCCCCCGCCCTGCTGCTGGCCGCCGGCGCCGCTTGGAAACGCCGGGACCAGGTCTCCTTCCTCATTGTGGCCTGGTTCGTGGGCACGTACGTCCCGTTCGTCGCCCTCAGCTTCCAGCACCACGCCAGCTATTTGTTCTACATGCTGGTTGTCCTCCCCGCCGTGTACCTGGCCGTGGCGAGGATGTTTTCAGCGCGTTACGTCCCCTCGCTGGTCACCGCCGGCTACTCCCTGCTCGTGGCGTACGGGCTGTGGGCGCTGTACCCATTCCGGGCGATCAGTCTGTGACCGAACCGGGCAGGTCGGCGTCGCCTGACGACATGCCTTCCTCGCGGCCGGACGACGACGCCTCCCGGTGCCTGTGCGAAAGTCGCCGTTCCCTGCTGCGCCAACTCGGTGTGGGTTTGGGCACCGTGGGCGGTCGCGGTGTCTTGGCCGGCGGGTTCGGGGCCGCGGTGCTGATGACCCTCTCATCGCCGGTCGAGGCGGACACGACCGTTGATGCCCACATCCTGCAGACCGCCTCATCGCTCGAGATTCTGATGCTCAGCGCCTATCGAACGGCATTGGAGCTTCCTGTCGTCACCAAGGACAACGCCGTCTTGGCCTCGTTCTCCACATTGGCGGGATCCCAGCACGACGAGCACCGGCAGGCATTCCAGGTGGCAACGAACACCCTCAAGGCACCAATTCAGAATGCCGCCAACCCGAAGTACTCGTCCACTCTCGCGGCGATACGCCCCAGCCTGAAGACAGCCAAAGACGTGGTCATGCTCGTCGCCATGTTGGAGGAGGTGATCACCGCCACCTATGTATCCGATCTGGCCATGATGTCGGACCCGCAGGCGAAGAAGGTCATGGCCAAAGTCGTCGGTGTGGAAGCGCAGCACCTCGCCGTCCTTCGCATGTTCGCGGCGTTCGTCGATGGCGGCATGGCTCAACTTCTGCATGGGGCCTCGTCTGACCAGCTGGCCCGTCTGCCACCCGCGATGGGCACAGTCGCCTTCCCGGTCGCCTTTGCCACTACCACCGACGCCAGCCCCCCTGACGAGGGTTCGCTCCCATGACCTCTCCTGCGCCGACGAGGGACCCAATGTCGATAATCAACCGGCGCCAGCTACTGATCGCCGCGGTGGCGACGGGCGCGGCGGCGGCCGTAACGGGGTGCTCGCACAGCACCCCACGGGCGGCCCCGCCGAGGTCGACGTCAAGCGCCACCACCGCAGCCCGACCCGCTGACGACACCAGGACAGCCGTGTACGTGGCGGGGTTGGAGGTCCTGGCGTTGAGCGCCTACGGGCAGATGGTCGAACTTGTCAACGCCGGCAAGGTCCCGCCGCCCGCTCCTGCCTTCGGGGCGCTCATCGATGCCGCCCGTGCTCAACATCAGGCGCACCTGGACTCGTGGAACGCGGCGCTCGTCAAGGCGGGCCACGGACAGATCACGCAGCCCGATCCCGGCCTGGTCAACACCCTTGGGCCCATCATCCAAAAGGTGATCTCGATCGGCGTCGGGCAAGCGGCCCTATCTCTCGAGCAGCTGGTAGCCGCCAACTACGTGACCGTGACTTCGTCATTCTCCTCCTCGGAAAATGTTCGTCTGGCAGGGTCGGTCGAGGTGGTTGAGATGCAGCATGTAGCCGCGGCCCTCTACCTGCTCAACATGCCTCCCTTTCCCAACGCCTTCGCCCACGACGCTCTGTCCCAGTGAGGGCTACGGCTTGAACGGCAAACAGCAATGCCTGAGCTTCCTCGCGGCGCTGGTGGCTTGCGTCCTGGTTGGGTCCTCCAACAGCTTCGCCTGCACGATCCTCGTCGGCTCAGCCCGGCTCACGCAGGGCAGTGGAGGTGTAACCATGCTGGTCAGCGGCCTGCCCCTGGGAGGCGCGTGCCCAACGGGACGTATCGAGGACAGCCCGGTGGCGTGCGGATACAACCAGCTCCTTGAGGGCGAGTACCAACTCGACTTTGTCCAAAAGCCGGTGTTTGACCCGACCACGCTTCCCTGGCATCACGAGTGCATGCCGGACAGTCCCAACGTGCAGATCGGAACGATGACCATTCAAGGCGGGAAAGGTGCCGCGGCTGTGATCCTCCCCCATGACGCCACGCCCGGCGACCGCTCGTCGGTATGTGTGGCCTCCCCCTACGACGTGACCGGCACCGAATACCTGATCGTCATCGTTTGAACGCCAGCTTCGTGATCCGACACCTTCGAGTGTGTTGAAAGAACACAACGGTTATTCGAATAACTCATAGGGCGGTCAGGGTGTACTGTGGGTCCAGCGCCATGCTGCCCTCAAGCGGCAGATGGTGAACGTGCTGGCAGGACCCACGGGGAGGACATCGTCATGGCTCATTTGAGAGCTCGCCGGAGCGCCTTGTTCGGCGCGGTCGTGACGGGAATGGTGCTGTGCCTGGCCAGTGTGGCGTTCGCATGCTCATCCAGTTGGACGGGTGAGTTGATTGTCAGGGGGCCCGGAGGCTCGGCAACGGCCATCGGGTCGGCGGTCGACCCCAACATGAGCTATTGCGCCGGTTGGCCGCGGGGCACCATGAAGCTGTATACGGCCTCACGTAACACGTTCACAGCCATTATGGAATCAGCCAGCGATGGCTGCACCGGAGCCAACAACGTACCTGCGCCTGTGAGAGCTCAGATCAACATCGTCCCGTCGGTTGCCGCGTTCTCCACCGACAACCTGACCGTTAACGGGACGTCACGGGTGTGGGGTGCATTGACGGCGGGCAACTTTCCCGGCGACTGCCATAACATCGGGCCGAACGTTGTCGGCAACATCGCGGGTTTGCAGACGGCCTCGACTCCCAATCGTGCTGCAACGTGGACGGTGACCTGGGGGTCAGGCTCGGCAGTGGCGAATGCCGCCCATCAGGCCTCGGGTCTCTGCGTTGAGTACCCGACCGAGTCGTTCAACGGCATGGAAGTCCCCATCGTCTTCGTGTAAGTTCGGCCGTACGGTGCGTCCAGCTCTTGATCGGATAGCCGGCGCGGTCGTTGTTCTGGCCGTGGCACTCGTGAGTGGGTCAACGGGGTTTGTACCAGCCGCCCGTGCGGCAGCGAGAAGCGATCCTCGGACCGTCGGCTCGGCCAATCAGATCATCACCACGTTTGCCGGCGGCGGGGTTGGCGACGGTGAGCCGGCGAAAACTGCGATACTGGGGGGCGGGTACCTGGACATCTTCAACTCGCACGGGTTGGCGGTCGACCGGTCGGGAAATGTATTCGTCGCCACAGGTCCGCAGACCCAGGACGGTTGTTGCGGTTCGGGGTTTGATCGTGTCCGCAGGATCGACGCCGCTTCCGGTGTGATGACCACGGCGGTGGGGAGCGCCACCGCGGGCTTCAGTGGTGACGGAGGCCCGTCGACCTCGGCACAGCTGTCGGTCCCATACGACGTGGGATTCGATGGCGCGGGCAACATGTATGTCCTCGATGACGGCAACGAGGTGGTCCGCAAGGTGGCGGCGGGCACGGGGGTCATCACCACGGTGGCGGGCGGCGGGCACGGCAACATCCCCGGTTTCAGTGGTGACGGCGGCCCGGCGACCAAGGCAACTCTGGCCCTCTTCAACGAGCAGGGCGTCTTTTTCGGGGGGCTTTACACTGCCCATGGGATTGCCGTCGACCAGGCCGGGGACGTGTTCATTGCCGATCAAGGCAACAGTCGGGTCCGCCGAGTCGACGGCCACACCGGGGTCATCAACACCGTCGCCGGCGGCGGGAGCCCTCCCGATGGTTTGGGCGATGGTGGCCCGGCCACCTCGGCGGCACTGGGCCCCATCGACGTCGCGGTGGACGGCTCGGCGAACTTGTACATCGCCGATGGCAGCATCGGAGGCCGCGTCCGGCGCGTTGATGCCGCTACCGGGATCATCACCACCGTTGCCGGTGGCGGAAGCCCGTCTGACGGCCTAGGGGATGGCGGACTGGCCACGTCGGCTGCGTTTCGCCCGGGATGCGTGGACCTCGACCGGGGGGGCAACGTAGTTATCTGCGACGACAACAGCAGCCGGGTCCGTCGGGTGGACCATACGACCGGGATAATCACCACGGTCGCTGGTGGCGGCAGTCCGCCCGACGGTGTGGGCGACGGCGGGCCGGCGACGTCCGCTTCGTTCAGCCCTCCCGACGACGTGGCGTTCGACTCGGCAGGGAACATGTACATCTCGGATTCGCAGTCCAACATCAGCGGAGTCGACCGGATCCGCCAGGTTGACGCTCGGACCGGGATCATCCGCACCATCGCCGGTGGCCCGAATATCGGCGACGGCGGCCCGGCCACCTCGGCCCAGTTCGGCGCCCTGTCGGCCACTGTGACCGCGCCTGGCCAGGGAGCTGCGGGGGTGGCGACCTTCGGGGGAATGACCTACATCAGCGACCAGGGCGACAACCGGGTCCGCCGGGTCGACCCGGCAGGGATCATCACGACCTTTGCGGGTGGCGGCAACCCCACAGCTGGGTTGGGTGACGGTGGCCCGGCCAGCTCGGCGGCACTCAGCCAGCCGTCGTGGCTGGCGACGGACTCGGCGGGGGACGTGTTCGTCACTGACAGCGGCAATGGTCGAGTACGCGAGGTGGATGCCCGTACCGGTGTCATTACGACCGTGGCGGGCGGGGGCAGCCCGACCGACGGCCTCGGTGACGGCGGACCCGCCACCTCGGCGGCATTGGTGAACCCCCACGGCCTGTTTGTGGTCGGCCCCGGCAATGGTCGCTGGCCGGCCGGCACCCTGTTCGTTGCCGATGGTCCCCGGGTCCGCATGGTCAACCCGAGGGGGGTGATAACCACGGTGGCCGGCGATGGGAACCCGGCGTTCGGTGGCGACGGGGGCCCCGCTACCGGGGCGGGACTCGGGGGCGCCGACGTGATAGTCGACTCAGCCGGTGACCTGTTGATCTCCGACCACTTCAACAGCCGGATCCGCCGGATCGACGCCCGTAGCGGGATAATCACGACCATCGCGGGCAGCGGCGCGTTCGGTCTCGCCGGGGTGGGCGGGCCGGCCACGTCCGCCCACCTGAACACCCCTACAGGCCTGGTGTTGGACCCGGCCGGAAACCTGTACATCTCGGACCAGTACCACCGGGTGGTCAAGGTCGACCCGGCCGGGACCCTTGACCTGGTTGCCGGCACCGGCGAGATCGGTGCCGGCGGCGACGGCGGCCCTGCCATCTACGGCGGGTTGGCCTCGCCCGGCCCCCTCGCCCTCGACAGCGCTGGGGACCTGTTGATCGTCGACGGCCCGACGGTCCGCAAGGTCCGACCGGGAACCGTGCCCACCTCGGGTTGCGGCGCGGTGATCAATGTCTCGACCACCCTTACCCATGACATTGGCCCGTGCCCGGGGACCGGCATCGCCGTCGGGGCGGACCGCATCACGCTGAACCTCAACGGTCACCGGGTCTTCGGAGCCGCCCCGCAGAACGGGCAGTACCCCGGGATCCTGGTGTCGGGGCGGACCGGGGTCACGGTGACCGGCGGCCGCGTCGAGCACTTTTCCGCGGGCGTCGTTCTGTTGAACAGCACCGGGGTCACGGTGTCCAACATGGTGGTCCGCGACAACGTCGGCACCTACGATCAGGGGCCTTGGGGGGACGGTGTCGCGTTGTACTACTCGTCGAACAACCGCATCCTCAACAACAAGATCATCGCCAACGGGATCTTCGACAATCTGGCGGTGCTGGGCCGGCTGTCGGACCGCAATCTGGTGCAGGGCAACACGATCATTGACAGCGTCGGCTTCGACTTGGGCCTCCAAGGCAGTCTCGGCATCGGCGTGACCTTCAACCCCTTCTCCGGGGATGTCACCTATCCCGACCGGGGGGCCTCCCTGGTGGGCAACCAGGTCATCAACAACTCGGTGCTGCGGTCCTACGCCAACGGCCTGTCGAACCGGGCCAACACCAAGGCCCAGATCATCGGCAACACCTCGAACGGCAACGGCGTGGGCGATATTTTCAACGGTGTCGGGCTGGGAGTCCTCGGTCTGCGCGCCGCCGACCCGCACTTCCAGGATCTCGTGCGGGGAAACACCGCCCTCGACAACGCCTTCTGCGGCATTCAGGGCGGCGGCTTCGGGAGCGTGTTCATCGGCAACACCGCCCTCGGCAATGGCTTCGGCTCCGTGGGCTGCAGCGACGTGTCCGATGGCGACCCGCCCTGCGCCAACCGGTGGCTCAACAACACCTATGGCACGGCAGCGTCAACGTGCGAGACTGTCGACGGCCATCAGGTCAGCCCCCCACCAGCGCCGGCCATGAGCCTTGCCCCGGCGCCTTCACTCCCGGTGGTGTCAGACAACCGGCCGGTATCACCGCGGCTGATGGCAACTGGACCGCCGTGGCGCCGCCACAGCGTGATCGCGCCGTAAGTCCTCTTGCGCGGCGCGGGTCCTGATCTGAATTCCCCTGAAGGCACATTCTCAGCCAAATATACGTCGGTCCGACGGATGTTCTGAGGCCGGCCCGAGCGTACGGTCTCTACCATGGGAGAGCAGTTGGGCGCCGGCCGGTACGAGTCGGCCGAGGCGGAGCCGGACCGAAGCGGCCCTGTGCACTGTTTCATGCTCGCCATCCTGCGGCCGATCAACGAGCAGAGCGACCCTGTGCTCGAAGCCGACGACTTGAGAGTGCGTCACGGGCCGGACGGGCAGTCGACGGTGGTGTTCGAGCGCGAGGCCCCGTCTTTCAAGGAAGCGCTCTTCTCCGCTCTCCGTGAGGTACGGGCGGCCGGTCTGGTGGTCCGGCGGGTCGAGCCGGACGACCTCGTGACGCAGGCTGAGATCGCCGAGCGGTTGGGCCGCTCAAGCGAGTCGGTGCGTCTCCTGAGCAGCGGGCGGCGGGGCAATCGGAGCTTCCCTCAGCCAGTGGTCCGGACAACTATTCGAGGCAGCCTGTGGCGGTGGTCCGAGGTCGCGGTATGGGCCCGTCGGCCGCCCGATGAGATCGAACGTGCCGAGTTGATCGCGCTGGTGAACACCGAGCTGCACCGGACGATGTACACGACACTCGAAAAGGAGGCGGCCCTAAAGGAGGTCAAGGATGTCATCGGAGGATGCCAACCACGGTTACCACCTGCGTTCCCGCGGATTCCCAGGAGCCTCATAGCGGCTTGGGACACCCCGATCGTCGTCGTTTGAATCATGGTCGCCCCACCAATCCACCGGAATCCCGTCGATGCCCGCGAAGGTGTGACACGTATAAATGTTTCAGTGCACCTACGTCGGTCCCGACGGATGTTGCTGGCCACGGGGCCGCATAAGCTTCGCAGGTCGGGGAACTGCGGTGGTTCTTCAGGTGGGGAAGGTGGACGGCTGATGGGCGAGGTTTGGGATTCTCTCCGTTCCGCGGCGGCCGTGACCAGCGGACAGCCGATGCCCATCAGGCCGGGAGCGGCCCGGTTGCGCCGAATGGTGGTCTCGGCAGTGGTGGCGGCCACGGCCGCGATGGCCTTTGGGGTGGCAGGCTCCGCGGGTTTCGCGGCCGGCCCGGCGTCGTCGGCCCGCGTTGCGCCCGGGGTGGTGGCTGCGCCGTCGTCGTTGTCGTTCCAGGCGCCGCTCTTGGTTGATCATGTGCCCCCGTTCGCGTCGACGACCTCGCTTTTAGCGGTGTCGTGCCCCGCCTCGGGCAGCCTGTGCGTGGCGACCGACGCGGCGGGGAATGTGGTGTCCTCGACCGATCCCACCGGGCCGCCGTCGTCATGGGCGCTGCCGACGCCGGTGGACCCCGGTAACGGGCTTCGGCCGTTGTCGTGCCCGTCGACGACGGTGTGTGTGGCGGTTGATGGAGCGGGCAATGTGGTGTCCTCGACCAACCCGACGGGTCCGGCATCGGCGTGGAAGGTGGTGGCCGCCGACCCCGGTCATGGCCTGAACGGCGTGTCGTGCCCGTCGACGCATCTGTGTATAGCGGTGGACGGAGCGGGCAACGTGGTGTCCTCGGCCAATCCGACCGGTCCGGCATCGGCGTGGCATGTGGTGGCGGCCGATCCGGGTAAATCCCTGAACGCAGTGTCGTGCCCGAACACGGTCGTGTGTATCGCCGTCGACGGAGCGGGCAATGTGGTGTCGTCGATCGATCCGACCGGGCCGGCGTCGACGTGGGTCGTGGTGGCGGCCGATCCGGGGCAGAGTTTGAGTGCCATCTCCTGCCCGAAGACCAGCTTGTGCGTCGCGGTCGACGGGGCGGGGAACGCGGCATGGACGAGTGCCCCGACCGGGCCGGCGTCGGGTTGGACGGTGGTGGCGGCCGATCCGGGCCAGGCCTTTAACGCCGTCTCGTGTCCCAAGTCGAGTTTGTGTGTTGCGGTTGACGGGGCGGGCAATGTGGTGTCGTGGG
>JALYXV010000036.1 GCA_030947025.1 Actinomycetota bacterium
GAAGATCCGTGAATCGTTGGGCGACTGTCGGGGGATGGAAGAGCGATGATCTATCAGTTCGGTACCGAGTTCTGGGCCGGCGTGGCTTCGCGGTCGGTCCAGGCCTGGGCTCGGATCAACAGCGTCCTCGATCAGGAGTTGGCCGAGATTGGGGCGACAGACGTCGACGGGCCCGCTGGCGCCAGCGAGTACGTGACAACTGGCGACGCGGCACGGTATCTCTCGGCGTCGCCCAAGATGATCCAACGGTGGGCCAGCGATGGGAGAATCCCGTGCGTTGTCACCCTGGGCGGGCAGCGCCGATTCCGTCGGCACGATCTCGAGGTCGCGGCCCGCCAGATGGCCCACCGGGGCGGCGACCAGGTGGCCCTGTCGAATCGCTCCCGGCTCACCGATGCCGGTGCTCTGCTGGAACGCTTCACCGACGGATCCCGGCGCGCCGTGGCACGGGCGCAGCGCGAAGCTGGCCGGCTCCACCACGACCTGATCGGCGACGAGCACATCCTGCTGGCCGTGATCGATGACCCCGCCGACATGGCGGCCCGGGCTCTGGTGTCGCTGGGCGTTTCTCCCGCTGCCATTCGGCAGGTGGTGACCGAGATGGTCGCGGCACCCGGGGGGTGTACGGCGGGCGGACCTCGGTTCTCGCCGGGCGCCAAGAGGGTGCTGGGATTGTCGTTCCAGGAAGCCTTCCGGCTCCATCACCGCCATATCGGCGCCGAGCACATGTTGCTGGCCATGGCCCGCGATGGTGACGGCACGGCCGCCCAGGTGCTCGTCGGGCTGGGTGCCAGCCTGACCCAGTTGCATCGCCACGTCATCGCCCTGATCGTCGACGAGGAGGAACAGTCCGCCACCGCCGACCCGAACCTCAGCCTCGCGACGGCTGCCAACACCCTTCTGACCTCACAAGACGCCGCCGAGTTCCTGCACGTGTCGGCCAAGACGATCAACCGCTGGGCCACTGACGGACGGATCCCCCACATCGAGATGCTGGACGGCGAACGCCGGTTCCGGCGCCGCGACGTTGAGGCGGCAATCCCGCCGGCGACTGCCAAGGGTGCCGCCGACGACGTCGCCACCTCCTGCGCGTGCGGGAGCGGGCCCGTCGAGGCCACCGAGGGTCTCGACACCGCGCTGTGCGTCGAATGTGTCGAGCTGTTCGAAGAGATGCTTCGGAGCGAACCTGACGTCGAACCCAACAACGTCGTCAACTCGCGCACCCCGTCCGGGCAGGAGACTCCTCAGGCTAGTAACCCAGACGTCGCCTGAGTGGCCAGCATGGTCATTTCGGACGGGAAGCGATAGCCAGCGAACGTCGACCGTCGATTCCGGGCGCGCAAGGGCAACGACATTCTCATCCCGCCAGGGAGCCACCTCAGCCAGCTTTCACGCGTGACGACGGTGTTAAATATCGGCCGTTCCGTGTACCTGGGATCGCCGGAAATCGAGCGGTCGCCAACCGGGCCTTTCATTAGGGGTGCCGGCCGTGACCGCTGACAGGATCATCCAGCATTGTATTGTTTCGATAAGCCCCGGTCCTCGGGGGAGCAGCCCGCCGTGAAATTCGCCGGCCTGTGGGCCGGCCGAGACACCAAACCCACCGGGCGGCTCATCTTCGCCGCCGTCGCCCGCCGTCTCATTGCGCCACTATCGCAAACGGTCGCATCATCCCCAAGCCACCACCCTACCAGCACGAATTCTCGCATCACTCAACGTCGACGCCACACGCATCCGCTACCAGACACAACAACAACAATGACCAACGTCAAGCCGCGCCCGCTCATGTACGGAACGCCCGGCCAGCCTTGTGCGCATTGCGCCGGCTAGAGCGGCCCTGAAAGGGTTGGATTTGTCTAACTGGCTACAGTCGTTCCGAGACTACTGAATCAGCCTGGGTTTGCTGGAGGCTTCTACGCTTGGATTTGCAAGGGAGCGAGGAGCCATGTCAGAAAGCCGTGCGCCGTTCCTGGTGATTGTAGAGAGAGCTGAATTTGTCGTTTTGCGAGGCGCCTGCCTCGCCTCCAGAGCTGCCAACCCCGGCAGCGGCGCCGGCTCGGAAAGCAACGGTGGCCAATCGGACGACCGACCAGGACCTGAGGGGGTGGTCGGTCGTTGGTCGCACAATCAGCAGCAGCCGAAGGAACCGCCGAGGCGGTTGGATGGTTACCCGAACGCGATGCTCAGCACCGGGTGCAACTCGATCCCATTGGGAGCGACGCCGGTTTGGCCATGGATACGGTCGAAAAACCCGACCCCGGTGAGCGTGACGGGCACTGCGACCTTCTGGAAGCCCGCGACGGGGCCGAAGCGAGCGTCGAATGCTGCCCGCGACGCGGCGATGGCCGCTGTAAAGGGTCCTCCAGTCACGCACCCTGGAGCGGGGATCTCGGCGATCATCGTGCGGCCCTGCCCGTCGTCCAACACCAAGTGGTAGTCGCTGTCCGTCTCCATTTTGAACCCGGCCAGAGTCGCGCTCAACTTGTACACCGTGTCTTCCACCGGGGCCACTCGACTGACCGGCTGGACCGGGGCAGGAATTGCCACTAGGGCGGCGATAGTCGTCGTTTGGATTTTCGTCTGGTCGACGCTGGTGGCGTTGGTGTCCTCGCCGGTCTTGACCCGTTGGCGCTCGATACCACATGTCGCCGGGTTGGGGCTCGGGAACTGCGATGGAGGCTGAGCCAACGCGGCCGCCGGTGCCGCCGCATCGTCCGGTTCCATGGTGGTCGATGTGACAGCCGACAGCGAAGTCGTCGCCGAAGTCGACGTCGTAGTCGCTGGACCGCCCCCCAAAGCGGTGGTACCCGTACTCGAACAGGCGGTCAGCAGAACAGCAATAATCGCCAGCCGGTACCTCGTCACCGACATGACTCCCGCTTCGCCCCCTCAAGTATGCTGGCTACGTCGTCCTGCGGCAGTTTCATGCGTGGCCGTCTCGTTCAGCTAAACAGGCACCATACAGCGCAGGGCAGCGGACTATTAGCAGCGGCCTGCTGTCACCGGCCCTCGACGGACCGAGAAGCTCTATGGGGTGCAAAGGCAGGATCCCGCCCGGTAGCCACAGATGCACCCGCGCGTGGGCCCGAACGGATCGAGGGCACCGGTAGGCTGGTTGACGACGACCGAGACAGAAGCGGGCTCCTTCGTCAGTCACCCGGCTCGGGTGCGGCTCATTTGAGGCCCCGGGCCAGCGGAAGGGTCCAGGTGAACGCCTCGGCCTGTTGGCCATACAGCCGCCGCAATTCCAGATTGGACTGGCGCGCCGCCTGCTCGATCTCGACGCAGGCGAGGTCAAGGTCCGCCACGTTGGCGGCGGAAACTGTCACGTAGCCCGAGAAGCGGAACTCGGCATGGCCGTCAGCCAGCTCGGACTCTCGGCGGATCACCCCCTCGGCTTCCCGCTGACGGCGAGCAGTGGTGAGGAACCCCGCCTTCTGGCGCAGTTGCTCGTCGGCCAGGTCAGCGGTCCGCGCCGCCTCGACCTCCCGAGCGGCGCGCCCGGCCGGAATCGGGGCCATCACCACCGATGCGGTCCGGCAGCCCGACGCGGCCAGCAGCAACGGGCTCAGGAAGTCGGCGCCCACCTCCATGCGGGGCCACTCGGAGATCCAGTAGCTGGCGTGCCAGCAACTATCGCTCCGCCACGTCGCCCAGCCTTCGTCGGTCGCCATGGGCCAGGCGACGCTCTCGTCACCGCCCGCGGCCGGCGCGGCCGCGGGCCCAGGCGGGTCAACCGCGGCCCGGAGTGCCGCCACCACCTCGCTCGCGGTCAGCACCCGATCCACCACCAACTCGGCGTGGCGCAGCTGTCCCTCCAACAGCCGCAATTCCCGGCGCAGAACGCCGCACGCAGCCGCCTGCCCCCGCCCGAAGGTCCGGGCCGCCCGCGCCGCCTTGCGACGATGGATTGCCAGCACGACGACCGAGGTGTGCGTCTCCCCGACCGGCCCGGCCCCGCTGATCAACTCGGCGTAGCTATTCCACGCCTCGACGCCCCCGCTCGCCAAGGCGGGCCGCCCCGACTCCTCGAGGTAGCGCCGTAGGCCGTCCCGGTCGCCGGGCATGGCCCGCTCGACCCACTGGATGCGGTGAACCGGGCTCCCCTCGCGGCACAGGCCGGCCAGCACCGCGCCCCAGGCCTCGAGCCGCCGGTGCTTCTCGCTTGGATCAAGCAGGGAAAAAGACCTCCCGCGGACAGCCAGCATGGCGGCCAATGTTCCGGCCTTGATGTCTCGGACCACCCCCATCGGAGGCGACCCGGGAAATTCTGGAGCGGCCGTTATGCGGACCCCGGCCAGGGCGACCGGTGGCGCGGCCCGAGGTGGCCCGGCCAGTGTCGTCCCCACCTCGGGGGCGTCGGAGAGGCCCGGCTGGGCGGCCCGACGCCGCAGCCAGGAGGCGGCGATGGGAGCCCAGCCACCGGGAGTCCGACCGGCGATGCGCCAGCACGCGGCCACGCCGGTCGCGGTGACGACAGTGAGTGCCAGCACCGTGCCCGCCGCACCGGGAACGAGGCGCAGGACGGCCAGAGCGGTCGCGCACCCACCGGCCGCCACCGCCAGCTGAGTACCGCTGATGCCGGCGATGATGCCTCTGCGTTCGAGCGGGGGGAACCGGTACCGGCCGGCGTCAGTTGCCACCCGCCGCCTCCGACGTGGGCTCTGGAGGTCGGCTGGGCCCGGGCAAAGAGCCGCTGGTGGCGAGAGCCATCGGCGCAGCACCTGGTGGCGGTGCGTTCGGCGACCCACCCCCGGCCGGCGGCGATCCACCCGCTGCCGGCGGCGATCCACCCGCGGCCGGCCCGCCCGGGGTAGTGCCGGCCGAGCTGGCCCAACCCTCGGGGAGCTGGATGGCATTGAGCTGGCCGCCCGGCTCGCGCCTCTGGCTGAACTCGGCATAGGCGTCGCCACCGTTGCCGGACACCGACCGTCCGGCCATCGCCGCCTCGGCTCCGGTCATCACCTGCCGGGCCACGGCGACGGTCGCTCGGCTGGCCGCGGCAACGGGGCGGCGTTCCATCCGCTCCAGTTGTCCGATCAGCCCGGCCTCTGCCATCGGTACCAGCCGCAGCAGGGAGAAGGGGGCGCACGCCGCCAGCAGCAACAGGGTGGCGCCCTGCATGATAGTCCCGACGCCATCCCCGGCCGTGATCATGCCCGCGGCCAGGTCCAGCACCACCACGATCACGAACTTGCTGAGAAGCAGGGCGACCAGGATCTCGATCATGCGCCTGGTCCAGCTGACCGTGGACCGCCAGACCAGGCCGCTCATGGCGAGGGGAAGGAACAGCACCACCACGTAGATGGCCGCAGTCCGCAGCAGCAGCTCGATCCAGATCAGCAAGGCGCCGGCCATCAGCACGAGCATGACGACAATTGCCAACATCGTCCCGAGCCCGGGCGCCCCGGCAGAACTGATGCTCCGCACCGCGTCACCCAGCGACGAGAAGGCGCGATTCGTGCTGCTGTGGAGATCGCCGGTCACGAACGTGGTGGCCCAGTCGGTCACCTGGAGGGCACGCTCGGTCAGCACGATCGAGGCCACCCCACCCACGACCGCCACCGGCACGTACACGCCGCCCGCCCGCAGCAACTGGCCTGCGTCGCGGTGAATGACCGCGCTGATAAGGCCGACCAGCATCATGGGCAGCAAGACCAGCAGCGCCAGGCTCCGCATGACGTCGAAGTGCTGCTGGAACCATTGGCGGTCGAGTTTCACCTCGGTGGTCTTGGTGATGGCAATCGAGACCTGGTCGAGGACCAAACGGACACCGTCGGCGACGAAGGTGCCGAACGCCTTGAAGACCGCTCGGGCCATGAGGTTGGCCGCATCCTCGCCCAGGCCGCCCAGTGGGTCGCAACCCACGACCGGCAGGCAGGGAACGCCGCCCAGGTTGCTTGGCGTCTGGGCGGGCGCGGGGCGGACGGGCACCACCAGCCCCGACGGCGCTGCCGACGCAGGCGGCGCTGCCGACGCAGGCGGCGCCAGCACCAGCACGAAGGCGGCCGCGAGGAGCCCAACGCACGCCCATCGGCCCCCCCTGCTCACTTACTGATCCCGTTGCCTGCGGTGTTGAAGAAGTTGATCACGTGCGGCGCGGCCCCGATGAGGAGTGCCGCGGCACCAGAGATGAGGACGCCCTTCCGACCGGTGTAGGCCTGGTGATAGTTCTGCGAGTGCTGGCCAAAAGCCCAGGCCACGGCGCCGATCACCATCCCCACCACCGCCGCGACCAGGGCCCAGGCGGCGACCCCGTTGGTGAGATTCTGCAGGACGTTGAACCCCGGGAGTTGGTTGGGGTCGGGCTTCACCGAGACCTGCGCAAGGAGCCAGGACATTGTCATGCACCCTCCTTTTCGTCATCTTTGTCTTCTCAGTCTTTCATATCTTTTCATGTTGTGCTAGTCCTTTCTTGTGGTTTGCGGAACGAGAGAGTGACGGGCCGTGTTGGTGCTCCGTCCCATCTCGGGGGGCCAGGCCCGCTACTACCTGGAGGGTCCGGCGCCCGGTCAGTGGGTCGGGGGCGGCAGCCAGGACCTGGGTCTGCGGGGCCCGGTCGACGACGCCTCGCTGGCGGCTGTGCTGGCCGGTCGCCAACCCGCTGGCGACGTGCTGCTCGGGCGGATTCCGGCCGGCCGGCGCAGCGGGTTCGACCTGATCTGGGCAGCACCAAAATCGGTCTCGCTCCTCGCTGCCCTGGGTGGCGAGCCCGACCGAGCCCGATTCCTGCGGGCCCACGAGCAGTCCGTCAGCTCCGCCCTCAGCTATCTGGAGCGAGAAGCGGCCTGGACCCGCCGAGGCCGGGCCGGGACCCGGACGGCCACCTCCGGGCTGGTCGCGGCCGCCTTCCCTCACTCGTTGAGTGCTGCGTCTGACCCGCACCTCCACACCCACGTGGTCGTCGCCAACTTGGTGCGAGGCGAGGACGGCCGGTGGTCATGCCTCGACAGCCGCGCCCTGTACCACCATGCCGGCGCGGCGGGGGCGGTATTTCAGGCCGCATTGCGCCACCACCTGGCGGAGCAGGGTTTGGGCTTCGACTGGGCCGTCAATCGCCGTGGCTTGGGCGACATCGTCGGCGTGCCCCGGGCCGCCATAGAGGCTGCGTCGCTCCGCCATCGCGAGGTGGTCGAAGAGATCGAGGGCGGCCTGGCCGGTCGGCTCGGGCGGGCGACGGCGGCGGGCCGGACCCGACCCGCGTCCCGCCTCGGTCGCTCCCCGGACCCCGGCACCACCCCCGGCTCCGAAGAGGGCTGGCGCCGCAGGGTGGCGGTCGCTGGTCTCGACCAGGCAACCGCGGAACACCTGCTGGCCGCCGCCATGACCCGGGGACGGCTTGTCCTCGACCCTCGTGTGGCCATGCCCGATAACGCATCACTGGCGCGCCAGTTGAGCGAGCAGCACTCCCGCTTCCGCCGCTCCGACGTGGTCCGGGCAGCCGCCATCCTCTCGCCCAGAGGCGCGCTCGCGGCGGGCCTGGAGGCGCGGGCCGACGACTTCATGAAGACGGCGCTTCCCGCCGGAGGCGACATGTGGACGACGACCGGTCTCCGGCGCCTCGAGGAGCGGATCGCGGCGGTGGCAACCGTGCCGGACCGGCCGGCGGTCGGGCTGGTCGCGTCCGCCATCCCGCCACCCGAGGACTTGAGCGAGGCGGGCCGCAACGCGGTCGCCCGGCTCACTCGGGGCGGCGCGGCCGTAGACCTGTTGGGCGGCGGCCTGATGGCCCAGGCCGAGGTGCTCGACGCCGCTCGGGGTGCGTGGGAGGCGAGCGGCCATCAGGTGGCTCTGCTGAGCGCGACCGATCGCGGCCAAGCGCGGTGGCGCACGCTCGCGGCCCTGGAACCGCCGCCGCCCGCTCCCGCTCACCCAACCGTGGTGCTGGTGGACAACGCCGAGCGCTGGGCCACCACCGACCTGCACGGAGTGATGGCGGACGCGGCGGCGCGACAGGCCAAGGTGGTCCTGCTGGATGGCGGGACCCAACCTCGCCGGGAGCGGGCGGAGAGTCCGGCCATGGACACCGTGCGGGCCAACTTGCCCACCATCGACCCGGGCCCGGCATCCCCGGCGCGACAGATCGACCGGGCCGGGCCTCAGGCGGTGGTACGCGGCGGACGGGACGGCGCGGTCATCCTGGCGGCCCGCGGGCCGGCCGCCATGGATCTGCTCGTGGATGACTGGCATCGCCGCTTGGTGGCGGGCGACCGACCACGCATGGTGGCCCTGGGCCCCGAGGAGGCCGAGCACCTGAATGCCATGGCCCGGGCCGTTCGGGCGGAAGCGGGAGAGTTGGTCGGACCGTCGATCGCGATCGGCGGCCGCCAGTTCCAGGTGGGGGATGAGGTTGCCGCCCTGCATCGAGACGCCCGCCTGGGCTCAGTTCCGGGCGGCACGATCGGCCGGGTGACCGAAGTGGACCCCGAGCACCACCGGGCGAGCGTCCAATGGCAGGGTCGAGAGGATGCCATCAGCCTGAGCGTCAACTGCAACGGCAACATTGACGGCATCCGCACCAAGGGGTCGGTGCCGCTGACCCATGCCTACGCCACCACGCCCTCGTATCTGCGCCGCGGCCACGACGGCGTCATCCTCAGCCTGGGCCACGTCGAAGCAGTGGCACCCCGACTGCGTCCCGACCGGATCTATGACGTGGTGCCGACTCCGACCGTCGACCGTCTCCGCGACCAGCTCAACTCCGTCGCCCCTCTCCTGGCCGAGCTACCCGGCCGCACCGACCTACCCGGCCGCACCAGCCGCACCAGCCGCACCCCTTCGGGGGGAACGCCCGAAGCCAGCCGGCCGCTGGCAGAACTGGCGGCCGAGCGGGACCGCCTGGCCGACCACCTGCGGGCCACGATGCCGCCCGACCCCCGGCCGGAACTACGCCGTTTGACCGAGGAACGCGACTGGCTCATCTCGGTCCCCGACCGACCTGGCTATCCGGCCCGGGCGGCGGCGCTGGCCGAACTCGACGGACGGACCGCAACCCTCACCGCCGCGGCCCGAAACCGCACCGATTGGCTCGAACAAAACCGGGGCCCCCTCGAGCAATGGGCGGACCTGTCACACGCCATATCCTGGCGGGAAGCGGCGTTGGGCCGGGGCGCGGAGATCCGGCCCACGGTGGCCGTGCTGTCCCAACTCGGGCCGCCCCCGACCGATCCCTCCCGCCGACCGGTCTGGCGCCGGGCCGCCGAGGCCATCGAGGTGCACCGCGACCGCTGGGCTCTTCCCGACCGGCCGCTCGAGTTGTCGCACACCGCTCCGCCCATGACACCCGCCCCGCCCATGACACCCGCCCTGCCCGGAGCCGACCGCACCCGCCGGGCGGGGGAGCTGCGAGTATTGGCCGCCTCGCAGGAACTGCACCGCACCCAGGGCCGCGACCACGCCCTAACACCGTCCGGGCCCTGAGGAGCGCGATCATCGTTGCATCACCTCTGGCCGGCTGCCCACCACATCCCCGTCTTCATTGCGACGCAAGAGGGCGTGGCGGATCATTCGGTCCATTGTCAGCCTCGTCCTGGCTGGCGTGGCCCTGCACATCGTGTACGGCCAGCGCAACGAGTTGGCCGGCGCCACCAGCTACCTGGAAGATATTCGGTGGCACTGGCTGGTGGCCGCGGCGGTAGCCGAGCTGGGCTCGATCCTGGCCTTCGCGGCCCTCCAGCGACGGTTGCTCCAGGCCGGTCATGCCCGCCTGCGGCTGGGGACGGTCATCGCCATCACCTTTGCCGGCAATGCCATCCAGAACTCCCTTCCGGCCGGACCGGTGTTCAGCAGCATCTTTGCCTTCCGCCAGTTCAACAAGCGGGGGGCAGACGACGTACTGGCCGGGTGGACCCTTGTCGGCACCGCCGCCTTGGCCCAGATCGCCCTGGTCGTCCTGGCCGTCATCGGCCTGGCGGGGGCCAGCGGCACGGGCAGCGCGCTCGACCTGGTCAGCGTGATCATGGAACTGCTGGTGCTGGCCGCGTTCCTTGTCCTGGTGTGGACCCGCCGTGCCTGGATCGTTCGCCACCTGGAGGCGCCGCTGCGGCTCACCCAGCGCTGCTTCAAGCGTCCCCGGGGTGACCCGCGGGAGCTGGTCGAGGACCTCAACGCCCGGATACACGCCATCTCCCCGACCCCGACCGATTGGGTCATGGCGATCACCTTCGCCCTGACCAACTGGACCCTCGACGTCGGCTGCCTGATCGGCGCCTTCATGGCGGTCGGGGCGTCGATCCCCTGGCGAGCCCTTCTGCTCGCCTACGCGGCCGCCCAGCTGGCCGCAAACCTCCCCATCACCCCAGGCGGCCTGGGAGTGGTCGAGGGCAGCCTCATCATCGGCCTGGTGGCCTACGGTGGGGGCCAGGAAAGCACCGTGGCCGCCGTGCTGCTCTACCGCCTGATGAGCTTTTGGGCGCTCCTCCCGCTGGGTTGGATCGCCTGGGCCTACGCCGATTGGGATCTCCGCCGCCGTGATGCCCGTGCCAAGCGCGAGGCGGGCGAGGGTCGCCCGGGTCGCCACGAAAGACGGGACCGCCCTGGCGGGGCGACGGGGCCCGCGGCCACCGTGGCCGCATGGCAGTCCGAGGGGGCGCAATGAGAACGAAGCGCTGGGCCGCGCTCGGGCTGGTCATCGCCCTGGCGACGGGCACGGGCGCGTGCGCAGGGGGGCGCGTCTCGCTGGGCACGGGAGCGAGCGAATGTTTCCGGGACCTGCCCGCGGCTCGAGACGCGCTGCGCGACAAGGGCCGCCTGGTCGGCGTCCGGAAGGTCAGCGCCGACCTGCTGCGAGCCCGCCTCCCCAATGACTCAGTCCTCTCCACCCTGCCCGACCAGGACGTCTGTGCGTTCGCGTTCAGCGGGTCGTTCAATCCGGGCGGCGTCACGGGCGCCCAGAACACCAAAACGGGCCACTACGCCATCGTGGCGGTGGGCACGAAACACCCGGTCGTGGTGGCAGCATTGGTCGTCGACCGGCTCCCGACCCGGTTCCGGCACCTACGCTGACGATCCTTTCTTCAGGAGAGTTGACAGATAGCGTTAGGGTGACCTAACAATGTAGTGATCGCCACTGCTCCTTCCCCGGCTCGACGGAAGATCTGATCATGTCCTCTGGGAACATCCTCATCCTGGGCGCCATCGCCGGATTGACCATTTTCCTCGGCCTTCCTCTGGGCCGCATCCGCCGGCCTGCCCCGCGCCTGCAGGCGTTCCTCAATGCCGGTGCCATCGGCGTGCTCTTGTTCCTCCTTTGGGATGTGCTGACCAACGGGTGGCAGCCGGTCGAGGACGCCATGCTGCTGGCCCAACAGGGGAAAGAGTCGTGGTTGCACTTCGGCGCCCTGGCCGCCCTCTTCGGCCTGGGCCTGACCCTGGGACTGGTCGGCCTGGTCTACTACGACCGGCGTATGGCGGCCGCGGCCAAGCAGGCGATGGGGGCCGCGCCCCGTCTTGGACCAGGGGCAGCGTCAGCCAACGAGTTGGCCCCGCCCGTGGGGGCCCGCGGCCTCACCCGAGGCCGGATCAACTCCTTGTCGGCCGGCCAACGCCTGGCCTTCTGCATCGCCCTCGGAATCGGGTTTCACAACTTCGCCGAAGGCCTCGCCATCGGACAGTCCGGGGCCAAGGGCGAAGTCAGCCTGGCGCTGATGCTGATCATCGGTTTCGGGCTTCACAACGCCACCGAGGGGTTCGGCATCGTGGCCCCGATGGCGGCCGACGCCACTCGGCCCAGCTGGGGGTTCCTGACGGTCCTGGGCCTGATAGGCGGCGGCCCAACTTTCCTCGGCACCCTGCTCGGGCAGTCGTTTGTCAACAACGCCGTATTCATCGCCTTCCTTGCCTTGGCCGGGGGCTCGATCCTGTATGTCGTCATTCAGCTGCTCAACGTGGCGGCCAAACTGCGCCAGAAGGAAATCTTGATGTGGGGCATCCTGGCGGGGATGTTCGCCGGATTTGCCACCGACTTGCTCCTCAAAGCGGCGGGCGGCTGAAGGCTCTGCCTTCTTTTGTGGGGTTTCAAGGGTTTCTGTGCATCTGCCGTCGGTATTCGCGACCAAATCCCCACAAAAGCGTGAATCCCCACAAAGCGTCCGCGGGCACCCTTCGGGCCCGGCGGGCACCGAGGCCCACCCGAGGCCCACCCGAGGCCCACCGAGGCCCGCTGAGGCGCAAAACCGCCAACCGACTCGGTCCGGGAGTCACACTCTCTGCAGCGTGATCAAGTACCTGGGGTCAAAACGGCGTCTGGTTCCGGTCCTGGGCGACCTCCTCGGCCGGGTGGACGCCCGCACCGCGCTCGACCTGTTCACCGGCACCACCCGGGTGGCGCAGGAATGGAAGCGCCGGCGCGCCGAAGTCTGGGCGGTTGACCTGGCCCGTTACGCCGAAGTGCTGGCGGGCTGCTACATCGCCACTGATTGCGACCGCGTCGATCGAACCACGCTGGGCGACGCCCTTTCCCACCTTGACGGCCTCCCCGGGGTGGATGGGTATATGACCGCCACCTTCAGCCACGACGCCCGGTTTTTCCAGCCCCACAACGCCCGGCGGATCGACGCCATCCGGGACGAGATCCAACGCCGTTGGGCCGGCGATCCGCTGGAGCCGGTGCTGTTGACCTCGCTGCTCGAGGCCGCCGACCGGGTCGATTCGACGACCGGGCTCCAAATGGCCTACCTCAAGCAGTGGGCCCCCCGCTCATACCAGCGCCTCACCCTGCGGGCGCCCGTCCTGCTGCCCGGGCCAGGGCACGCGGTGGGGGGCGACGCCACCGTGGTCGCCGCCGGCCTGCCCGAAGTCGACCTGGCGTACCTCGACCCGCCCTACAACCAGCACCGGTACTTCACCAACTACCACGTGTGGGAGACGCTGGTGGCGTGGGACGCGCCGGCCCATTACGGCGTGGCGTGCAAGCGGCTCGACGCCCGGGAAGCATCCACCAAGAGCGTCTTCAACGACCGCCGCCGAGCACCCGACGCCCTGGCCCACCTGATCGCCGGGGTCCGGGCGGCCACGGTGGTGATCTCGGGCAGCAACGAGGGCTGGGTCGGGGTGGCCGACCTGGTCGACATGGCGGCGGTGCGGGGCCACGTCGAGGTGCTGGCGTTCGACTCGCGGCGCTATATCGGGGCCCAGATCGGGATTCACAATCTCCAGGGGGAAAAGGTGGGCCGGGTCTCCCATACCCGCAATGTCGAGTACTTGATCTGTGCGGGGGAGCCGAGCGTGGTGCGCCGCCTACTGGACAGTGACAGTAGTCCCTGTCACTGTCACGCAGGTGGAGTACACCCTGGATGAACTGGTCGGGACGGTCGCCTCGCGGCTGGCGGCCGCCGGGCTGGACCGCCAGTCAAACGGCCAGGTCAGCGCCTTTCCCGACCACCCGACGATGCGGTATTACACGACCATTGGGTTGATGGACCGGCCCGACTCGGTCCGCGACCGGCAGGCCATCTACGGCGACCGGCACGTCGCCCAGGCCGTGGCGGTGAAACGGCTGTAGGCGGCGGGACTGCCCCTGGCGGCCATCCAGGGCCGACTGGCCGGCCTGCCCCTGGCCCAGGTCGAGGCCATCGCCATGGGCCGGGGCCGACAGCCCGACAGGCCGACGGGCCGGACGGTACCGCGGCATCCGATCGGGGGCACTTCTGGGCTCAGCCCGCGGCGACGACCGCCCTACCGATGCTGGCCATCCCCTAGGCGCCGACGCCACCTTGCTCCTTGCCAGCGGCCGATCACTCATCGCGGCCGACGTCACCGGCATCCGTGCTGCCGCCTCTGCCCTGCTCGAACATCTCGGCCATCTCTCGGCCGGCGAACCGACCGGCGCCGACCTCGACCGAAAGGACCTCGACCGAAAGGACTACCGATGACCTCGCTCTGCCTCCTCCCCGACCTTGACCTCACCGAGGAAGTCTCCCGGCACCGGCCTGCTCAGCTGCGAGCCGGGGAATCTTCCGCTCGTCGCCATGGCGGCAGCATGGCGGCAGCATGGGCGGCTGGAAGATGGGCGCGGCCCGGGCGAGCCGGGGCCCGGATTGTCGACTCGCTCACCCGCGTCGATCGCTTCGCCCTCCTCGCCTTCGACCACCTGGTCGAGCAGCCGACCGGCCTGGGCGAACAGCGCTCGACCAGGAATCGCCTGGTCGAGCAGCCCGGGTCAAACCGTCCTGGCACAGACCTCCGTTAGCCGGCCAGGAAGCTCAAGCGGACCCGGCGGGTGGGATTGTCGGCGTTGAGATCGACCAGGACGATCGATTGCCAGGTGCCGAGCTGCGGCCGCCCACCTACGACCGGCACCACCAGCGACGGGCTGACCACGGCCGGCAGCAGATGGTCGGCGCCATGGCCGAGGGATCCATGACGGTGGTGGTAACGGTCGTCCCGGGGCAGCAGCCGGTCCAACAACTCCACCAGGTCCGGCTCCGACCCCGATCCCAACTCCATCACCGCCAGACCGGCGGTGGCATGGGGCGCGAACACCGCCAACAACCCGTCGCCCCGGTCCTGGCAGAACCGGGCGATCGCGTCGGTCAGATCGGCGATCTGGCGGCGCCGGGTGTCAACAGTGATCTCGGTTGTGTCCATCGGTCCGTACCGAGCGCTAGGGGCGACCTCAGCCGGTGAGCAGCTCCCTGGCCCCCCGGTCGGTGGACGGATGACGCAGCTTGGACATGGCCCGGGCCTCGATCTGGCGGATGCGCTCGCGCGTCAGGCTGAAGTGCTCGCCCACCTCGTCCAGCGTGCGGGGCTCGCCCCGGTCAAGCCCGAAACGCAAGCGCAGGATCTCCCGCTCACGCTCGTCCAAGGCGACCAACATCTTGGCCACCTCGCCCGACAGCAGCGAGGCCGCGGCCGCGTCGAAGGGTGAAACGGCGGAGCGATCCTCCACCACGTCGCCCAACTCGGCGTCGCCGTCCTCGCGCAGTGGCTCCGAGAGCGACAGCGGTTCGGCCGCATGGCGGAGGATCTCTGTGACCTTCTCCTCCTCCAGCTCGAGGTCGGCGGCCAGCTCGCCCACGGTCGGGCGGCGACCCAGTTGGCCCTCGAGACGGCCCCGGGCCTTGGTGACCCGAGTCAGCAGGTCCCCAGCATGGACCGGCAGCCGCACTGTGCGGCCCGTGTTGGCGATCCCCCGGGTGATGGCCTGGCGGATCCACCAGGTGGCGTAGGTCGAGAACTTGAAGCCCTTGCGCCAGTCGAACTTCTCGACCGCGTGCATCAGGCCCAGGTTGCCCTCCTGCACCAGGTCGAGCAGGGGCAGCTCGGCGGCCTGGTACTTCTTGGCGATGGATACCACCAACCGAAGGTTGGCCTTGACGAACGTCTCGGCCGCGTCATCGCCGCCCCTGATCAGCCGACGCAGCTCTCGCTTGCGCGCCGCGGTAACGGTCTTGGCCGCGGCCAACTCGGCTCGCGCCTCCCGTCCAGCTTCTATCGCTTGGGCCAGACGCGCTTCGTCGTCCTTGGTGAGCAGCGCGTGCTTGCCGATGTCATTGAGGTAGAGGCGAACCAAATCCTCTTCAGGCTGCGCCGCGTGATTGGTGGGCACCTTCGCAGTATCGTCCTTCCCATGCGCCGGCCCGCCGGCGTCGCGGTGTTTCCGCCGCCGAACGCACACGCGCTCGCCCGGCACCTAAGAACGCGAGTCTATCCGAACCCGGGCCTGCTGTATAGATACCAAAGGCCTGACCAGGACAAAAGCATCGAACAGGCTTCGACCGAGAGGGGGATCCGTGCCGGATCACGAGGAACGAGAGGCCGAGACCGAGGCCGAAATCGAGAAGCAGGCAGCTCAGGTGGACGAGGACAAGGTTACCTCCCGGGAGGCCCTGGAAGAGGATCTCATGGAGCAAGGGCGCAGCGAGGAAGGCGAGCACATCCCCTAACCGCGCACGCGTTCGCCTCGACCTCCTTTCGAACAAAATGAATCATCCGTTCGGATACAGATTGGTATCCGAACCTGGGCGGGGCTGAGGTCGCCGGTATGGTCGAGACGTGCCCGCCGAGAAGGCGTTCCCCCCTGGGTTGCCTGACGCTGGCGCCAGCGCCGAATGGCTGTCCGACAACGAGCAAACTGCGTGGCGGACCATGGTCTCGGTCTACGCTCGCCTCGTCAGCCGCCTCGACGCCGAGCTCCAGGCGGCCCACGCCATCTCGCTGCGTGACTACGAAGTGCTGGTCCACCTGTCCGAGGCCGACGGCGCGGCCCTCCGGATGGCCGACCTGGCTGATCGTTTGGTCGTCTCACCCAGCGGGTTGACCCGGCGGCTCGACGGTCTGGTCCGCGATGGCCTGGTCAAGCGCCAAGCCTGCCTCTCGGACCGCCGGGGCACCCTTGCGGTGCTGAGCGAGGCCGGCTGGGCCGCCTTGGAGGAGTCGGCGCCGACCCATGCCGCCGGGGTCAAGCGCTACGTGTTCCGCCTGCTCGATCAGGATCAGGTGGGCCAGATGACCTCGAACCTGCGCTTGATGGGTGCTGCCCTGGAGTCGAGCAGCCGGGCGGCCCCAAGTGACCACTCGCGGGCACCATCCGATGCAGGAAAACCGACACCGCCGAGAAGGCCGATCCCCCCAAAAAGGCCGAACCAGCGGTAGTCCGGCCGCCGCTCCGGCCGGGCCGGACGGACGGGCATTTGTGGTCAATCGGTGGTCAATCGGTGGTCTCGGGTCGTCGCCGATGGTCAATCGGTGGTCTCGGGTCGTCGCCGGTGGTCGCCGGTCGTCGCCGGTGGTCGGTTCTTGCACTCAAATGCTCCCGGATGGCACCGGAAGGGACCGGTACCGGGTGCCCTAGCGGGCCGTGTTATTCGGGCGACATGCCGGTGATGACGGGCCGCCCCTGCTCGATCCAGCCCTTGGTCCCGCCCGCGACCGAAACGGCCGAAAAGCCCGCCTGCACCATGGCCTTGGTCGCCTGGAGGCTGCGACCGCCCAAGGCACAGATCACGTAGACCGGATCCCCGGCCGGGATCTCCTCCTGCCGGGCCCCCAACTCACCCAAGGGGATCAGGATGGCTCCGCGGACGTGGCCCGACTCGTACTCGTCGGGGTTGCGAACGTCGAGCACCGCCGCTCCGGCCGCGTGGGCGACCGCAAAGGTATCCAGGTCCACTTCGAGGGAATCGGGTTCTGCGGCCATATCCCCTTTTTACCCTCTTTAAGGGGCTAGCCGCTCGACAGTCCACCCACTGCGGCCGTGGTCGGCCCGGCGGTAGCGCAGCCGGTCGTGCAACCGGCTGGGCCGGCCCTGCCAGAACTCGACGGACTTCGGCACGATCCGTATCCCGCCCCACCACGGGGGCCGGGGGATGGGCTGACCCTCGAAGCGCCCGGTGACCTCCTCGACCAGGGCCTCCAGCGCCGCCCGCCCCGGAAGCACCTGGCTCTGGGGCGACGCCCACGCCCCGATCTGCGCCCCGCGCGGCCGGGTGGCGAAGTATTCGTCCGATTCGGCCGCGCTGACTCGCTCCGCCACGCCTCCTACCCGCACCTGGCGCTCGAGAGGGAACCACCGCCAGACCAGCGCGGCCCCGGGATGGGCGGCCAGTTCCTCACCCTTGTGGCTCCGGTAGTTGGTGTAGAAGACGAAGCCCCGCCGGTCCACCTGCTTGACCAGGACCATGCGGGCCGAAGGCATCCCGTCGGAGCCAACCGAGGCGACGCACATGGCTTCTGGTTCGGGCACGCCGGCCGCCACCGCTTCGTCGAACCATCGCTGGAACTGCACCGTCGGGTCGTCGTCGACATCGGCCAGATCGAGAGCCCGGTCATCGGTCACCGCCCCATCGTGCCCGGGACCACCCCGGAACCGCCACCGGCCTCGATTGCATACCCCCGCCCCCGGCGGCCAACTGTGGCAGATTTTGGGTGCAGGGACCCCTCCAGTTGACACGGAACGTCGGGCGGGCGCCGCTGAGTCCCGCGCCGCTGAGTCCCGCGCCGCCGGCGCGGCCGGGCGCGGCCTCAACCGGGCGGGCGCCAGACCGTCATCACGCTCCCCGCCGAGGTGGTGACGGGGGAGCCCAGGGCGAGTCGGGCGCCGGCGTGATCGTTGAGCAGGTAGAAGGAGAACACCACCTGGAGCGGGTACGGGACCGTTCGGCTCTCGCCAAAGAGGTGGCCGAAGCGGTGGTCGACGACGACGTGGTAGCCCAGCCGTTCCAGCTCGAGGACAACGCCGGCCACGAGGCCCCAATCGTCGGACGAGGCGATCACGAACCCGACCCAGTGGTCTCCCGGCCTGAGTTGGGCTTCGGCGTCGGGGACGAATGAGGTGACTCGGGCCAGCGCCGTGTTGATGCTGGCCACCGAGGTCTGCCGTAGGTCGGACACCACCGTCGCGCTGGCGCAGACCACGGCGACGACGCCGAGCAGCGCGGTCAGATGCAGGGCGAACGGTGTGCGCCGCCCCACCACTGGCTGCGCCTGGGGCGGGTCGAAGAGCACGGGGGGAGCGGTGAGCAGTCCGAACCCCAGGGCCAGGAGCAGCACGCAGGGTACGAACCCCAACCAGGCGGTGAGAAAGGCGTAGTTGTCCTCTCCGGCGTGGCTCACGGTGAACGTGGCGAGAGGAAACGCCACCATGGGAGCACCGGCCAACACGGCCGCGAACACCTGCCGCCGGCGCACCAGCCAGCCGATCAGGACCCCGCCTGCCCCGAGGATCAGCACCGCCGCCGCCTCTTCGATTCGGCTGGCGGGCACCGGGGCGGCCCAGACGCGATGGTTGAACGGGGAGATGGCGACCGACCGCAGCACGATGCCGAACGCGGTGCGGGGCGCAATACCCGGATGACGGCCGTGGGCCACCCAGAGCCAGGCCCGGTTGAAATTGTTGGGGTGGTCCAGGAACAGCTCGAGGGTGCTCGGCAACCAGATGAGCACCAGCGCACCAAGCCCGGTTACTCGGGCCGGCTGGCGCCACCACCCCGGGGGCGGGCGGGGTGAGGCGCGCCGCCCCCTTCCGGCCAGAGCCCAGATCCCGGAGCCGACCATCATGATGACCACGAACAGCGACGTGGTGATGTGGGTCTGGAGCTCGTACGAGCCAATCACCGCCGCCCACAGCCACGCGCCCCCGACCCGGGTGACCGCCCCGGCGCACAGGACCACGAACAGCACCATGGGCGCGACGATGAGGAGCGGATTCCATGGTTGGCGCAGCGTGTCGAGGCCAATGGCCAGGCAGAACAGGTCGAGAACGGCCGCGGACCATAACGCCGCCTGGGTCCCGGCCCGGCGCCAGACGAACACGACGGTCGCGACGAAAGCGGCGCCATTGATGACGACTGCCCCGAGGTACAGGCCAGGGCCCGGTTCGAGCAGCCGGACCGGCGCGGCCAGCAGGTAGAAAAGGGCCGGCCCCGGGTTGTTGAACCCGGGGTGGGCATAAGGGCCAAGCAACTGGCGGAAGTGCCAGGCCTGCCGGGCGGCCAACTCGAACATGGCGTAGTCGCCGAACACGACTTCGTGGGCGGGCTGGGCGATGATCCGGACCGCCTCCACCGCGAGCCAGACAAGCACCGCCACAATCGCCAGCCACCCGACCCAGGGGGAGTGGCCGGTTGACGGGGAAGCTTCCCTCGACTCCGCTTCCGTCGGGGTACCGGTCGACGGTCGGATCTCGGGCTCGATGCCCGTCGCGGCACCGGCAGAGGGCGACATCGGCCCTTCAACCTACCGGTCGAGCATAGGGTGAGGCCGATGACCGACACGATGCTGCCGGCCGAGATGGTGAAGCACGTGCGCGAGGGGTACGACAGCGGGCTGACCCGGCCGCTGCCTTGGCGTCGGACCCAACTCCGGCAGCTGCGGAGGATGCTGGACGAAAACGAAGCCGAGTGGCTGGCCGCCCTTGCCGCGGACCTGCGCAAACCGGCGACCGAGGGGTGGATGACCGACATCGGCGCCATCGACCGGGAAATCGAGACTATGCATCACAACCTGGGCCGCTGGACCGAACCTCGCGCCGTCCCTGTGCCCATCCGGCTGGGGGTGGGGAAAGCCCACGTCGTGCCCGAGCCGCTGGGCCTGGTGCTGGTGCTCGCGCCATGGAACTACCCGATCAACCTCCTCGTGCTCCCGCTCGCCTTCGCCTTGGCCGCGGGCAACGCCGTCGTCGCTAAGCCGTCGGAGTTGGCACCAGCCACGTCGAAGCTCCTGGCCCGGTTGGTGCCGCGCTACCTCGACGAGCGGGCGGTGGCGATCGTGGAGGGGGGACCGGACACGTCGACCAGCCTTCTGGCCGAGCGGTGGGACCACATCTTCTACACCGGCAACGGGCGAGTGGGCCGCATCGTCATGGAAGCCGCGGCGAAACACCTGACGCCGGTCACGCTGGAGTTGGGCGGGAAGAGCCCGGCCATCGTGGACCGCGAAGCCGACCTCGACGCGGCGGCCCATCGCATCGCCTGGGGCAAGTTCCTGAACGCCGGCCAGACCTGCCTGGCCCCCGACTACGTGCTGGTCCACAAGGACGCGGAAGAGCAGTTGCTGGCCAAACTGGCCCAGCGGGTCGGCGACTTCTACGGCCCCGACCCTCGCCAGAGCCCGGACTACGGCCGGATCGTCAACGACGGCCACCTGGCCCGGCTGCAGGGCCTGCTCGACGACATCGACCCGGCCCGGATCGTGATCGGCGGCCAGGTCGATGCCGCCCACCGGTACCTGGCGCCGACCATCGTGCGCCACGTCTCCTGGGACGAGCCGGTGATGGCCGACGAGATCTTCGGCCCGATCCTGCCGGTGATCGCCGTGGCCGATGTCGAGGCCGCCATCGAGGCCGTCAACGCCCACCCGAAGCCCCTGGCGGTCTACATCTTCACCTCCCGGCCCGGTGTGGCCGACCGGGTGGTGGAACGAACCTCGTCGGGCGGGGTGTGCATCAACGGGACGGTGCTGCAGTTCGCCACGCCGGGCCTGCCCTTCGGGGGCGTCGGGGGGAGCGGGATGGGCGCCTACCACGGCCAGTACGGATTCGAGACCTTCAGCCACCTGAAGGGGGTGCTCGACCGGGCCACCTGGTTCGATCCGACATTTGCCTCGCCGCCCTACACCAAGCTCAAGGAGCGGATCCTCCGCCGCCTCCTCTGACATCGGACCGGCCGCGGGCGAGGATGCTTCAGGACCTGAGCGGCGCGGGTAGCGCTTCACCGTGGACGATCGACAGCCTCCGGGTGGCCCGGGTCAGGGCGACGTAGAGGGCGCGCAAGCCCTGGGCCGACTCGACCACGATCCGAGCCGGCTCGACCACGATGACCGAATCGAACTCGAGCCCTTTCACCGCCCCCACCGCCACCAGTGTCACGGTGTCGTCCAGAGCGCCGGACTCCAGGCTGCCGAACTCCAGACCGGCGTCCGCCAGCGCGGCGGCGGCCTGGTCGACCATGGAAGGGGCGCAGATCACGCCGATCGTACCGCCCTGCGCCGATTCGCCCAGCACCGCGGCCGCCTCGTCGGTCACGACCGCGGCCACCGCCGCCGGCCACGAGGGCGCGGCGGTGGTCAGGATGCGGGGCAGCACGCCGGTGGTGCGCACCGACTGGGGCGCAACCATGCCGGGAGCGGCGGCATCGAGGACCTGGCCGGCCAGGTCCATGATCTCGCTCGGCGTCCGGTAGTTGACCGTCAGCTCGACCACCCGGGAACCTCTTTTGACCGGCAGGTGCGCCAGCGCGTCGGTCCACGACCCAGGCGCCCAAGAACCGGTTGCCTGGGCGATGTCACCGACGATCGTCATGGACGACGACAGGCTGCGCCGGCCCAACATCCGCCACTGCATCGGAGACAAGTCCTGGGCCTCGTCGACGACGATGTGGCCGTACGCCCGGGGGGCGTTCTCGTCGGCCGACCCTTCCTGGTCTCGCCCGCGATCGCCCGGCGGGCGCCGCCCGGCCGGGCCCAGCAGGAATCGGGCCTCGTCGAGCAGGGCCAGGTCGGCCTCGGTCCAGGCCACCGCGTCGGTCGACTCCGAGCGGGGCCGGGCCAGTCGCTGCTGCTCGTCGTCGGAGAGCAGGCCCCGCCCGGCCAACTCGACCAGGGGCGGGGCGCCGAAGAGGTCGTGCAACAACTCGTGAGGAGTCAGCACCGGCCACATGCGGTCGAGGGCCTGGGCCACCACGGGGAGGCGGCGCAGGTCGTTCCCCAGGTCGGCGGGGGTCAGATCGGTCTCCGCCGGGTAGGGCTCGACGTCGGCGGTGACCTCGTCTGTCCCGGTCAGCGACGACCAGCGCACCGAGGGGGCGGGCGCCTCTTGCACCCGGCGGGCGCGAGCCTCCAGCAAACGGGCGTGGAGGTGGCGCCAGAGCAGCTGCTCGACCACCCGCCGGCGAGCGTTGTGGGCCCCCGATCGACGCTTGGCGGCGCGGACGACGTCGGCCGTGACCGCGGGCGTGAGGGTCAGCACTACGGGCCCGAAGGGGATCTCGATGGGACGGCGCAGCGGCCGCTCCCGGCTGGCCACCGCCCGGGCGAGGAACTCCGCCATCCGGGCGTCGCCCTTCAGGGCCGCGGTCGCCCGGTCCTCGACGCCGGTGGCCGAGGCCTGGCCGAACAGCCGGCCGACCGTCGCCATCTCGACCCCCGTCTCGCCCAACGACGGCAACACGTGTTCGATGTAGCGGAGGAACAACGGGTTGGGCCCGACGACCAGCACGCCCTGGCTCTCGAGGGGGAACCGGTAGGTGTAGAGCAGGTAGGCGGCCCGGTGCAGCGCCACCGCCGTCTTGCCCGTGCCTGGGCCGCCCTGGACCACCAGGATGCCGCTGAGCGGGCTGCGGATGATCTCGTCCTGTTCCCGCTGGACGGTCGCCACGATGTCGCGCATCCGTCCCGTCCGGGAGCGGGCCAGAGCCGACAGCAGGGTGGCCGAGCCGGAAAGCCCGGCGCCCAGCCCCACCACGCCCAAGCCCTCGTCGCCGTCCCCGCCGCCGTCGACGGGTCCGCCGAACAGCTCGTCCTCCAGGTCGAGCACCCGGCGGCCCTCGGTGAGAAAATGGCGCCGCCGGGTGAGACCCATCGGTTGCGCGCCCGTGGCCCGGTAGAAGGGCTCGGCGACGGGCGCCCGCCAATCGACCACCAGTGGCTCCTGGTCGTTGTCGGCCACGGCCAGCCGGCCGATGTGGAACGCCTCGGCCACCTGCCCGGTCCCGCCCGGTCCGGACCCGCCCGGTCCGGCCACCTGCCCGGTCCCGCCCGGTCCGGTCCCGCCCGCGCCGGCCTGGCCCGCTCCCATCTGGCCCGCTCGGGACTCGGCTTCGTCCGGCTCGGCGCCGGCCAGGCGATCGATCCGGCCGAACACCAGCGACTCCCGGCCCAGCTGCAACTGTTCCAACCGGTTGAGGCTGGTCCGCACCCGGATGTCCCGCTCGGTGATGGCCTGGAACGTCCCGCCCCGCTCGCCGAAGGCCGCCCGCAGCATGGCCAGGGCATTGGCTCTCATCGCCTCCAGCTGCTCGTAGGCGTGATCGACGTGGGCCTGCTCAGCCGCCAGATCCGGATGGGCCATAAGGGAAACAGTGACTATGCGCTACGCCCCGCACCACGCGCAAACCGCCCTGGACGGCCAGTTCGGGGAAATGCGGGCGGGAATGTCCAGGGGAGGAAAGCCAGCCCGAGCCGGTGCTAGCCGACCTCGCTGACCACGGCAACCGGGATCCGGGCCGCGTTTTCCGGTGAGCGTCGGGCCTCGCGGTCGGGCCGCGGGAAGCGCCCGGTGACCTTGCGCCGCCAAAATCCGACGATTCCGAGTCGCCAGGCCACGTACCCGCCCCACCCGGGGATGATGGAGAAATCCATGAAGCGGAGGTGTTCGGCCCCGCGCTTGGCGATGTACAGGGACCGCAGAACCATACCCAGCCGCGGATACTCGGGCTGGGGCGTGGTGCTGGCCTCGACCCGGCGCAGGATCCGGTCGAACAGCCATCGGGGCGGCCGGCCCAGGGCCAGCAGGTACAGCAACAGGTTGGCCACGCGCGGGGGGATGAGCGAGTAGTTGGCCGAGATCTCGTCCAGGTCGATCCCGCGTTCTCTCATCACCCTCTCCATCTCGGTGTTGGGGATGACCTTGAGCGAGTAGGTGTACAGGGTGTACGGCCGGGGCATCTTGTACAGCAGCTCAAGGGTGTCGATGACGTCCTGGCGGGTCTCGACCGGGTTGTCCATGATGATGTCGTACGCAGGCGGGATGTGGTACTTGGGGGCGAAGGAGGCGATCACTTCGCCCGCCTCGAGGATCCGGTGCGGCGGTGTGGGCCGGCGGTAGAAGTCCAGGATGGCCTGGCTCCCGCTTTGGATGCCCATCCGGACCCGGTTCATGCCCGCCCAGGTCAGGATCTCGAACTTGTCCCGCTTCACATAATTGGGGATCACCCCGTACACCGCGAACGGGATGCCGAGCTCGGCCTTCCACAACTCGGCGAAGGCCTCCAACTCCCGGTAGGTGATGGCCATGAAGCTGTCGTCGTGGAAGCTCACCTGGCTCACGTGGGGGAAGCGCTCGCGAACCCGCTTCACCTCGTCCACGATGTACCGGGCGCTGGGGTGGCGGATCTTCTTGTACAGGGGGTCGTTGGCGATGAACTTGGTGTTGCCGCAGAACGTGCAGTGGAACGGGCACCCGATCGACCAGAGCGTGGCGTAGCCCAGCCCGTCGTTGGCCAGGTAGTCGGACAGCCCCATGGGCACGAAGCCCTTTTCGGCCCGATAGATCAACTCGCCCTTGCCGTATTGGGGGAACGGGAGGTTGTCCATCTCCTCGCTGGTCATAAGGGGCAGGAAGTCGTTGCGGATGACCTGGTCGCCCTGGCGGAACCAGAAGTTGTTGACGGCGGTGAAGTTGCGCCCCTCCTGGAACAACCGGAAGAACTGCTCGAACGCGAACTCGCCCTCACCGGTGCAGATGGCGTCCACGTCCGCCGTGATGGCGTCCTCGGGATGGATGATCGGGTGGATCCCGCCCCACACGATGTAGGTCTTGGGGTCGAGTTGGCGCAGCCGGTGCATGATCTTCTTGGTGAGGTCGGCGTAGCCCGTCATGGACGAGAACCCCACCAGGTCGCAACCCACCAGGCCGCGGGCGACTTCGTCCACCTCGGCGTCACCCAGATCGCCCTTGCCGCCGAACGATCCCTTGATGCTGTTGAGCAGGCTGCGGTACTGGTTGGTGGAGACGTAGCACGCCTCGGTATCGCGGTTGAGCTGCGTGATGTACGCCGCGATCTTCCGGAACCCACAAGAGGTGATGCCGTCCTCTAGTGACACCAGCTTGACTTTTGCCATCCTGCGCTCCCTTGGCCCACCGTGACTACGAGCGTGCGACCCGGACGGGCAAGCAGGACATGTTAGCAGCGGCCAGCGGTCCAAGGTGGGGCGACGGCCGGCGGCGGCGGGCTGGTCAGATGCCTCGGGCCGGTTTCAGCCAGAAGTCAGCATCCGAGTTGTCCTGCCCGGGGCAGCTGACGTCTGGTCTTCCCACTACCTGAAACACCACGGCACCTCGGTCGGCGGTGACGACCCGGAACGCCGGATCGGCGTTCAACCAGCGCGTCCAAGCCGTGTTGGCGATGACCGCCGTGTATTGAAAATGCCCGTCGAGCACGGCTTGCTTCCACCCCTGGCAGGTATCGAGGGCCCCCGCGGCCCCGTGGTCCAGCCGGTTCATGACCACCACCCGGTTGGCCGCGTGGGGCCCGTAGAGGTCGGCAATGTTGGTGATCCACGCGCCAATGGACGCTCCCTGCACCTCCCCGGCCCACCGGACCACGGGGTCGGTCGCCCGACGGGTCGGGTAGCGCCCGGCAATGACGGCCACGCCGACGAGCGCGACCAGGGCGGCGCCCCCGGCCACGGGGGTCGCCCAGCCCCGGAGGGACGGCCGAAGCCAGGCCAGGCCGACCACCCCTCCGGCCACGGCCGCCGCCACCAGGAGGTAGAACCCCGGGCCCCCCATCTCGGTCGACCAGACCGCGATCCCCCGACCGCGACTGATGCTGGTGAGGACGGCGACACTCCCGATGACGGGAAGGACCCACGCCCGGCGCCACCGGGCCAGCTCCACGGCACCAGCGACCAAGGCGGCCAGCAGCGCCGGGGCGGCGTAATGCAGGTTGACCACGAACGAATAGGGGATCTGATTGGGTCTCCCCCATGCGCTGGCCGGCGTGGAGATGTAGCCGACCGCGGCCACCACGGCGAACACACTGAGCCCCCGCCGGAACCCGTCGCGCGACCGTAGGCCGGCGATCGTTCCGAACACGGCCAATGGACCCATCACCACGAAGAGAGGACCCAGGCTCCTCACCATGCCCCGTGCGAAGACGCTGAGGTAGCGGCCCCGGACGAGGTAGCCGGCCACCGAAAAGGCGAGGGCGTCGGATACGGTTGAAATGCTGCGCAGGTGGAGGGGACCGAGCGCGGCATGGACCGGGGGCACGGGGTTGCCGTAGGTGATGGCGTTGCGGAGGTACCACGAGCCTCCCAGGGCGGCGCTGGCCAACAGCCCGGTCCCGGCCCAGCCCCACCGGTGCCTGGGCACCCGGACAACCAGCAACACCACCGCCAACCCGGCCAGGGCCGCGGCCGGCACGATGGCCGAGAACTTCACCCCGAGCGCCGCCCCGGCACACGCCAGGGCGAGCACGTAGGGGGCGGGCCGGTCCCGGGCGTGCGCCAGCGCCGCCAGGCCTCCGACCAGCAACAGCAGCATCAGGGCATCGTTGACCGCTTCCCCCGGCTGCGAGAACGCCATGACCGGGAACCCGAGCACTACTGCGGTCGCGGCCAGCGCCGGCCGGCTGGCCCGGTACGCCCTGCCGAGGGCATGGGCGGCAACCAGCACGAAGCCGCCGAAGAGGAGGTTCTTGATGGCCGCGAAGGCCATTGAGTGGGTAAGGGCCAGCGCCATGGCCGAGAGCAATTCGTCATTGGCCGGGTAGAACTGCACCGGATAGAGCGGGATCAAGAGGCGGTGCTGGTCGGCATAGCCGCTGTGCGCGAAGACCGCCATGAAGGGCAGGTGATAGCCGAGCGAATCGGGGTCGTTGATGCCCCGGCGCACGGCGATCACGGTCCGAGCGATCCAGATGGCCGCGACCAGGAGCACGAGCACGACGGTGGCCACGGTCAGGGCCAGATTTTCCCAGCCGCCCGCCGTCGGTTCGTCGGTCCCCGGGGCCGGCCCTCCCACCGGCCTTCGCACAAGGGCTCCCACTGGCGTCCCCATCGCCCGGGCCAGGACCAGCAGGGCGGCGCCAGTGGCGAGGGCGGCCGTCACCAGGGCCCCGCGACGGAGCAGGCCGACTGCGCCCAGCAGTTGACCAAGCGCCAAGGCCCAGCACACCCAGACCAGCACCACGGTCGTGACGGCCAACGTGCCCCGCCACTCCGGGAACCAGAGGCGCTTCACCGTGATCGATACCGCCCCCCCGGCACCGACGAACAGCGCGGCCAACAGGAGCGACCAGGCCACGGACGCCGCCGTCACACGGTCCCCGCGTCAACCATTCGCTCCGGCGTCTCGTCTCGATCGGGAGAGGAACGGCCGCAGCCGCATGCGGATGGCCAGCCGGACCACGTCCTTGGCCATGCGGCCGGCATCGAAGACCGGCCTCACCGTTGACAGCTCGCCGTGGTGGTACCGGATCGGCACCTCGGCCACCCGATGTCCTCCGGCCCGGGCGCGCAGCAACAATTCGACGTCGAACGCCAATCCGCTCACGAGAAGCGAGGACAGCAGCGTCCGGGCCAGATCGAGGGGCAGGAGCTTGAAGCCGCACTGCGTGTCTTTCACCGGAAGGCCGGTCACGGCCCGGACGAGTGCGTTGAACGCCCGTCCGGTGATCACCCGCGACAGCGGCGCCGTCACCGACGACCCGGCCACGTCGCGAGATCCGATGGCGATGGCGGCCCCGGCCGTCAGGGCATCGGCCAGCTTGCTCGCTTCGCTTAGGGGCGCCGCCAAGTCCACATCGGAGAGCAACAAGAACGGGGCCGATGCCGCGGCCGCGCCGCGGGCGATGGCGTTGCCCTTGCCATGGGTACCGGGGCAGGCGGGCACGACGGTCCAGTCGGCCCGGGCCGCCAGCTCGGCCAGCAGGGCCGGAGTCTTGTCGGTGCTGCCATCGTCGACCAGCACGACCTCCTGCAGCATGAGCCCAGGGCAGAGACTGCCCCCGACCAGGGCCTCAACCGCGGCGACGAAGGCGCCCAGCCGGTCCTGCTCGTTGTACAGGGGGACGACCAGTGCGACGGGCAGCACCCCGCCTGAGGCCCCGGCCGTGGTGTCGCCCCGGGATTCACCGCCGGGCGACGACATACTGAGTCCAGAGCAGGGGCCGCAGGCGAGGGCGCGACTCCATATGAGGCTCGAGCGCCTGCTCGAGCCGCAGAGCCGTCCCGCCGCCGAACTCGGCCACGACCGGCAGGTACACGCCTGTCCAGCACCGCTGCTCGATGTCCAGCCCATGGGCGGTGAGCTCGTGGGCCAATCGCCGGGACGAGATGAGGCTGATGTGCCCGGTTTCCAGGATCGGCTCCCGGTAGACCGCTCGCACCAACCGGATCACCCCAGGCCGGAACGCCACCTTCCCCATGATCTCGAGCGGGCTCCAGGGCTGCGGCGTGGACAGCACCAGCGTCCCACCGGGCCGCAGCAGGCGGGCCATGGAAGCGATGGCGGCCCGCCAGGCCCCGATGTGCTCGATGACTTCAGTGCACAAGATGAGGTCGAAGCGGGCGGGCTCGAGGCGCGATCGGGTGATGTCGTCGGTGACAAAACGGACCCCGGGGCCGTCGCCGATGCGCTCTCGGGCCCGCGTCAGGAACGAGGGCTCAATGTCGGTGGCAAACACCTCGGTGGCCAGTTCCGCCAGCGTGGGCAGGTAGAGGCCCGAACCAGGCCCCACCTCCAGGGCCCGCTCGACGCCCGCGCCACCCGCGGTCCGGAGCAGCTCCTCGACCGTTTCGCGCCGCCGGGTGTGGATCCACCGCCTGGTGGGGTTCTTCGATCGGTAGAGCGTGTCCTGCAGTTCGAGCAACGACGGTTCGTTGCTCACCGCCCGTCGCTCACCGCCTGCCGCGCATTTGTGGACACCCGCATATGGGCACAGGATCTTGTCATACTCACCGGCCCCGGGTCAGGCGACGGTGCGGAAGCGCATTTCACTAGAGTCGACCACGGATCATGAACATCTGCGCCTCGGGCCGGCCCTCTCGGCAGGACTCTCGGAAAGGCTGGCGGCCGTGACCGGGTCCCCCACCATGCTCCACCTGGACGACCACCCGGTTCCCCTCCGGGACTGGCTGGGTGGCCTGTGGCGCTTCCGGGGGGTGTTGGTGGCATTGTCCCGCAAGGACTTCCAGGTCCGGTACAAGCGGGCCACACTCGGCGTGCTGTGGTCGGTCGCCATGCCGTTGCTGCAATCGGTGGTATTGATCTTCGTCTTCTCCCGGGTCGGCGGATTCGGCGCCGGTCGCAGTTACAGCTACGCCGGCTTCGTGCTGGCCGGGATGGTGCCGTGGGTGTACGTGTCGACATCCATCAGTGCCTCGACCACGGCCATCGTCGATGCCTCCGGCCTCACCGACAAGGTGTGGTTCCCCCGGGCCATTCTGACGTTGGTGCCGCCCAGCGCCAACCTGGTGATGCTGGCGACATCGACGCTCATTCTGCTGGCCGTCCTGCCACTCGTGGGGGCCGACCCGGCCCTTCGCTTGCTGCTGCTGATCCCGTCGATCGCGCTGGCGGTGGCGTTCAGTGCCGCGGTGGGCATGGTGCTGGGCGCCTTGTACGTGTACTTCCGCGACGTGAAGTTCGTGGTCCAGGCGGCCGTGCTGGTGTGGTTGTACGTGACGCCGATCGTGTATCCCCCAGCCGTCCTGGGCGGGGCCGCCCGCTGGCTCGACTTCAACCCGCTCAGCGGCGTGGCCGGGCTGTTCCAAACCGCCGCGGTGGGCGCGCCGAGCCCATCGGGCCGGGCCCTGGCGGTGTCGGTGGGCACCACTTTGGTGCTCCTGGTCGCCGCCGTGGCCATCCACCGGCACCACGACCGCCTGTTCGTCGACTTGCTGTGACCCGGGACCCTGCGACACCCGACGGCGTGGAACCGGGCCCCGTCACATCCGACGCGGTGACACCCGACTTGGGCCGCCCCACCATCGCGTTCGAGCAGGTCAGCAAGCGCTACTGGCAGATCAGGGAACGCAGCCTGCTGCGCTCGCTGGTCCCCTTCGGGCCACCCAACCGCACCCCGTTGTGGGCGCTCCAGAGCATCAACCTGACGGTCGGCACGGGCGAAACGGTCGGCATCATCGGCCGCAACGGGGCGGGCAAGACCACACTCCTGCGCCTGCTGGCGGGCGTGAGCCAGCCGACCGCCGGGAACGTCACCATCCGGGGCCGGATCGCGCCGCTGCTCAGCGTCGGCGTCGGCTTCCACCTGGAGATGACGGGCCGGGAGAACGTCTTCGTCAACGGCATGCTGCTCGGGCTCAGCAAGCCGCAAATCAGGGCCCGCTTCGACGAGATCGTGGCCTTCGCCGACCTGGCCGACTTCATCGACACGCCGGTCAAGTTCTACTCGTCGGGCATGTTCATGCGGCTCGGCTTTTCCGTCGCCATCTACGTGGAGCCCGACGTCCTGCTGGTCGACGAGGTGCTCTCCGTGGGCGACGTCGGGTATCAGCTTCGGTGCCTCAACCGCATGCGGGAGCTTCAGCGGTCGGGCACGACGATCGTGTTCGTGAGCCACAACATGCATGCGGTCCATCTGCTCTGTCCCCGGACGGTGCTGCTCAACAAAGGGCGCATCGAGTACGACGGCCCCACCGAGATGGCCATCGCCCACTTCCACCGGTTTCTGGAAGCAGGCGACGACACCACCGGCGCCCCGGTGCGGATCCTCCACCAAGAGCTGCTCCAAGCCGACGGGACGGCGGTCGAGGACGTCGAACAGGGTCAGTCACTCACCTACGGCATGACGGTCCGGTTCGAAGAGCCGGTCGACGGCCCGGGATTGAACTTTCGAGTGTTGGGCGAGGACGGGACGCTCGCCTACAGCATGCAGACCTCCCTCGGCGAGCGTTGGCGGGCCTACCCGGCGGGCGGCGAGGCGAGTATCAAGGTCAACTTCGCCCCCCGGATCGGCGGCGGCGGCACCTTCCACATCAGTGTCGATGTCATCGACAGCGTCACCAACGTCCTCGCCACCGCCCTCAGCGGGCCGTCGTTCTACGTGCCCCCGCTGTTCGGCGCCGGAGGCCCGGCCGACTTCGAAGCGACGATCCTCATCGACGGCGACAACCGGACCAACTTCCGCTGGGCCCGGCTCGAAGATGTCGAACCGGCCGCCCGGCTACGCAAGGCCGAGGGCCCCCGATAGCCAGGAAGCCAGGTGGGGCCGCCGCCTGACCCGGTCAAGGTGACGGGCCTATCATGCGGCGATGGCCATGCTCGACGCTGTAGGCGACCACCTGAACGGCACCGCCCCTCTCGTCCGGCCCGGGCCCGACGCGCCGCCCGCGGCCCTATACCTCGACCTCTTGAAGCGCTGCCTGACCCGGTTCGACCTGGACCAGGATTTGGCCCCAGTGGTGCCCGGAACCCCGGTTCGGCGCCGGGTGTGGGCTGAATTGAGCCGCCTGCTCGAGCGCCGGGACATCCTGACCTTCCGCCGGATGGCGTTCCAGCCCCGGCTGCGTGAATCCGGCCTGGACTGGCCGGCCCACGCCGAGACCATGATCGGCCTGAAACGACTTGACAACCTGCAGCGCTGCATCGAGGACGTCGTCGCCGACGGCGTGGCGGGCGACCTGCTCGAGGCGGGGGTCTGGCGGGGTGGGGCAACCATCTTGATGCGAGCGGTACTGGCGGCCCGGGGCGAGACCAGCCGCTCGGTCTGGGTGGCCGATTCGTTCCAGGGGCTCCCCAAGCCGAGGGCGGCCCACCCGGCGGACAAGGACGACGTGCACTGGTCCCAGCCCTTCCTCGCTGTTTCCGAGGAGGAGGTGAAGCGCAACTTCACGCGCTACGGCCTGCTCGACGAGCGGGTGAAATTCCTCCCGGGCTGGTTCAGCGACACGTTGCCCACCGCCCCGATCGAGCGCTTGGCCGTGCTCCGGGTCGATTGCGACATGTACGGCTCTACGACCGACGTGCTGACTGCGCTCTACCCGAAGGTGTCGGTTGGAGGGTTCACCATCGTTGACGACTACGGCGACATCCCGAGTTGCCGGGCGGCGGTCGAGGACTATCGGGCCGAGCATCACATCACCGAGCCACTCGAGCCCATCGACGCCAACGGGGTGTTCTGGCGGCGCCAGAACTAAGGGGCCGCGCCCGCTGACCCTTTCCCACGACGTCGAGATCTCCATAGCCAACCACGAGAACCGCGAGTTGGTGCGGGCCTGCCTCCTCTCGCTACCGGCCGCCTGCGAGGGCATCGGCTGGCGGGCCACGGTGATCGACAACGTGTCGGGCGACGGGAGCCGGGAGATGTTGGCCGAGACCTTTCCCGACGTGCGGGTCATCGCCAACCGGCGCCGGTTGGGCTTCGGCGCCAACCACAACCAGGTGCTCAAGCCGCTCATCGCGGGCGGGGCCGACGCCCCGCGCTACGTCCTCATCCTCAACGACGACACCACCCTGAAGCCCGGTGCCGTGACGACGATGGCGATGCGGATGGACGCCGATCCGAACGTGGGGGCGGTCGTTCCCCGCATCGTGTCGACCGACGGCCGGGTGGCCTCCAGCCGCATCGCCTACCCGACCGCCCGATGGGCATGGCGGAGCGACTGGACCGACCGGACCGAGCCGGACGACCCGGACGACGGATTCTTGCAAGGGTGCTGCCTCATGGTTCGGGTCGCGGCCATCGCCCAGGTCGGGCCGTTCGACGAGCGCTTCTTCCTCTTCTACGAGGACACCGATCTGAGCCGCCGGCTGGCCGACGGCGGCTGGCGGCTCGGGGTGTGCCCCGAGGCCGTGGTGGTGCACGTGGGCCACGTCTCGGTCTTCAAGCCGGGGATGCTGGAGTTGACACCGAAGCAGGGTCGGCGGAGCCGCTATCTGTACTTCGCCAAGCACCACGGGCGGGCCCGGGCCGAGCTCATCACCCTGGGGGGGCGACTGCTCCTCCTGGTCCGCGGCCTCAAGGCGACGGCGGGGGCGGCGCTCACTCACGACGCGGGCCGGCGTGACCGGGGGCGCCGTCTGCTGGGGTTGGCCCGGTTCAACCCTCGCCGCCCCCTACCCCAGGAGCGCCGGGCCCAGGCGGAAGGACCCGCGCCGGAACTCGGCGCACGTGCTCAGAAGCGGAAGTAAATGAACGGGACCGGCGTGCCGCCGCTGAAGATGATGATGGGCACGATCATCAGCCCGTACATCAAACCCCGGACCCCGGGCCGCCAGCGGAGGAAGGCGGCGTGGTCCCTGGCCCGGAGCTGCACATAGTCGATGAACAGCATGGCAGCCGCCGCCAGGACCAGCATCACGATGGCGGTGTGGTCGGTCGTGCCCCCCTGAAGGTGGGCGATGTCGGCCAGGTAGTGCCCGGCCGCGGTGATCGATGGAGCGCGGAAGAACACCCACGCCAGGCAGACCAGCTGGAACGTGACCACGGTACGCACAAGGTCGCGGCCCAGCACCCACGGGCGCCGGTAATCCTCGTCGGTCATGTAGGTGAGCCGCCGCTCGCCGATCAAGTACAAGCCGTGCAGGCCGCCCCAGACCACGAAGGTGGCGGCGGCCCCGTGCCACAGCCCCCCCAGGAGCATGGTGAGCATGAGGTTGCGGTAGGTCCGGGACTCGCCCTGGCGGTTGCCCCCGAAGGGGATGTAGACGTAGTCCCGCAGCCAGGTCGACAGCGAGATGTGCCAGCGGCGCCAGAACTCGGTGATGCTCCGGGAGAAGTAAGGCTGGTTGAAGTTCTCGGGCAGCTCGATGCCGAGCAGGAAGGCCGAGCCCCGGGCGATGTCGGTGTAGCCGGAGAAGTCCCCGTAGATCTGGAAGGCGAACGCCCACACCCCGACCAGCAGGCCCAGTGAGCTGGTCCGGGCCGGTGAGGCGAAGGCGTTGTTGACGTAGGGCGCCAGCATGTCGGCGATGGCCACCTTCTTGAACAGCCCCAGCAGGATGAGAAACACCGCCCGCCGGGCCTGGGCCCAGTCGGGTGCCTGCCGGTCGCGCTCGAACTGAGGCAGCTGGAGGTGGGCCCGGCCGATGGGCCCGGCCACCAGCTGGGGGAAGAAGGCCACGAACACGGCGAAGTCGAGCAGGCTGTCGGTCGGCTCGATGTCTCGCCGGTAGACATCGAAGGTATATGACATGCCATGAAACGTATAGAAGGAGATGCCGACGGGCAGCAGGATCCGCAGCACGGGCGGGGCCAGGTGGATCCCCAGGTGGCCCAGGAACTGCGTCCCGTCATGGGCGAAGAAGTTGAAGTACTTGAAGAACCCCAGGATTCCCAGGTTGACGACCAGGCTGATGGCGAAGATCCGTTTGCGGCGGCGTTGGTCGTCGGTGTCCTCGAGCAGCTGGCCCACGGTGTAGTCGGTGACGGTCGACAGCATCAGCAAGCTGAGGAAACGCCAGTCGAACGCCCCGTAGAACGCGTACGAGGCGATCAGCAACAACAGGTTCTGGGGCCGGCGGGGCAGCCGCCAGTAGACGATCAGGACGAGGGGGAGGAAGGCGGCGTACTGGAGCGAGTTGAAGGTCACGGGGCGCGGCCCGCTCCGGCAAGGGCGAGGGCGTGGCGCACGAGGGGCGCCAGGTACTTGGAGAAGTGCACCGTTCCCGCCCCGTTGAGGTGCACCGGGTCGGCGAACTCAGACGTGGGCCACACGCCTGGCACGGCGATACCGGCGTCGCTGGCCTGGGCGACCGACACGAAGCTGGCCAGGGCGGCCTGGTAGTCCGTGGTCCCGGCCGGGTGGAACGACACCAGGTCGGCGGTCACGGGCATGGCCACCAGCAGGACCTGGATGCCCTGGGAGCGGAGGGATGTGAGCATGCCCTTGAGGATGGCCAGGTTGTCCGGGCTCACGCGGAACCCCCGCAGCGCGGCGATCACGCCGTTGATGACCAGGCGGGCCCGGTCGGTTCCCCCGGTCTGAAGGTAACGCTGGCTGACGAACGCCAGGTCCTGGCCCGCGGCGGTGAGGGCGGGGTCGAATATCCCGGCCTGCAGCGGGTCCTGCGGGCCCACGTGGGCGAAGGGATTGCGCAGCACCGTCCGGTACCGGTACAGCAGGGACCAGTGGCGCAGGAAGGCATCGGCCCGGTCGACCGGGCTGCCGATGCCCTCGGCGGAACGCACGGCCCGGGAATGGCGGTAGGCCGCCACCCCCGAGGCGGGCAACAGCAGCCTGGGGTTGAGCTCGTTGCTCGAGAAGCCCACGACCACCACCTTGGGATGGAGGCGGGGCACGACGACCCTGGTGGTCCAATCGGCGATGGTCGGCAGCGTCTCCCCCGCCACCGACGCGTTGTAGACGCCACCGGCGACGCCGGTGCCCGCCCCACCCACGCCGCCTGGGTCCCCACCCGCGTCCATCATGGAGTCGCCCACCAGGACCACGTCGGTGGGTTGCCGGGAGGCGGCCCGGGCAACGATCTGGTCGTACTTCTTCTGCAGCTCCGGGGCGGGCCAGATCATCGGGGTGGCCAGCGCCGAGTGGCTCAGCCGGACCAGCCCCTCGGCCAGCAACAACACCACCAGGGCCACGGCGATGGGTATCCCGACGGCCTGGCGCCGGGCCCGCCGGACGCCCCGGACGCGCCGGACGCGCCGGATGCGCCGAGCCGATGGCGCCGCCCTCGGCGACCGGTCGTGGTGGCCTGTCACGGTGGCGGGCACGGGCGCCATTGTTCCACGTCGATTCGCGGCGAATCCGGGCGGGAAGGAAGGGCAAGAGCGGCGAGTACCGTGGCGCCGTGCACCCGCCCGCCTCGGTCCAGCCTGCCCGTTCGGCGTTCCTCGACGCCTGCCGGGGCCGCCCGAGCGAGCATCGGCCGGTGTGGTTCATGCGCCAGGCCGGGCGGTCGCTGCCGGAGTACCGGGCCCTGCGGGGCGACGGCAGCATCCTGGACGCGGTGCGCCAGCCCGAGCTGGCGGCCGAGATGACCCTGCAGCCGGTCCGCCGCTACGGCGTCGACGCGGCCATCCTGTACTCCGACATCGTGGTGCCCGTGGCCGCGGTTGGCTTCGGTGTCGACGTCAAGGCGGGGCGCGGGCCGGTGGTCGAGCACCCCTTCCGGAGCGCAGCCGACCTCGAGCGCCTGCGGCCCCTCGACCCCGAACAGGACACCCCGTGGGTACTGGAGACGGTCAAGATGGTGGTGAAAGAGCTCGACGTGCCCCTGATCGGCTTCGCGGGCGCACCGTTCACCGTGGCCAGCTACCTGATCGAAGGCGGGGCGTCGCGCGACTATGCCCAGACCAAGCTCCTGATGCACCGCCAGCCGGGCACGTGGGCCGCCCTGGTGGACCGCCTGGCCGACCTGGCCCTGGCGTCGCTGCGGGCCCAGGTCGGGGCCGGGGCGGCCGCGGTCCAGCTGTTCGACAGCTGGGTCGGCGCCCTGTCGCCCGGCGACTACCGCCGTCACGTGCTGCCCGCCACCACCAAGGTGCTGGCCGGGCTGGCCGACCTGGACGTGCCGCGCATCCACTTCGGCGTCGGAACGGGCGAGCTGCTGGCCATGATGGCCGACGCGGGCGCCGACGTGGTCGGCGTCGACTGGCGGGTCCCGCTCGACCAGGCCCGGCAACGCGTCGGCCCCGGTCGGGCCGTCCAGGGCAACCTCGACCCGGTCATCTGCCTGGCTCCCTGGGAGGTGGTGGCCGACGCAGCCCAATCGGTGCTGGCCCAGGCCGGGCCGGGACCGGGCCACATTTTCAACCTGGGCCACGGGGTCCTACCCGCCACCGACCCCGACATCCTGGCCCGGCTGGTCGACCTGGTCCACGCCGAGCCGGCCCATCACCCTTGAGAGTCGCGGTCGTCGGCGGCGGCATCGCCGGCCTGGCCGCGGCCTGGGAGCTGACCGGAGGACCGCAACCGGCTGAGGTCACCGTGCTCGAGCCGGGCCCGCTGGGCGGGCGGATCCGAACCGAGACGTTCCTGGGCCATCCCGTCGACACCGCGGCCGACGCCTTCATCGCCCGGGTACCCGAAGGCGTCCAGCTGGCCCGGGAACTCGGGCTGGAGTCCGAGCTGGTCGCCCCCGCCGCCCGCCAGGCCCTGCTGTGGATCGGCGGCCGGCTGCGCCCCCTCCCCGACGGCCTGGTGCTGGGCGCCCCGGCCCGGCTGCGCCCCCTCCTGGCGTCGGGCATCCTCTCACCCGCGGGCGTGCTCCGCGCCGGCCTCGACCTGGTCCTGCCCCGCTCGCGATGGCCCGAGGACGTGGCCGTGGCCCGGCTGGTGGGCGGGCGGTTCGGCCGCCAGGTGGCCGAGCGCCTGGTCGACCCGCTCGTCGGCGGCATCCACGCCGGCTCCACCGAAAACCTCTCGGCCGACTCCACCGCCCCGCAGCTGGCCCGGGCCGCCCGTGGCCACCGCAGCCTCCTGCTCGGGCTGCGGGCCCTGCCCCCACCGCCCGACGGGCCGCTGTTCCTGGCGCCCCGGGCCGGGATGGGCCGCCTGGTCGAGCGCCTGGTCGAGGCCCTCACCGAGCGAGGGGTGCACTTCGAGCCGGTCGCGGCGGACGCAGTAAGGGGGGGAAAGGGCGACCCGGTCGTCGTCGACCCGCTCGGGACCTTCGACGCCGCCGTGCTCGCCACCCCGGCCCGGGTGACCGCCAAGCTGGTCAACAATTGCGCCCCGGACGTGGCCTCGGCCCTGCGGGGCATCCGCTCGTCGTCGGTCGTGCTGGCGACCCTCGCCTACCGCCGGTCCGACCTGGCCGTGCCCGACGGGGCCAGCGGGTGGCTGGTGGCACGCAACGAAGGCCGGCTGATGACCGCATGCAGCTTCGGTTCGGCCAAATGGCCCCATTGGTCCGACCCCGGCACCATGGTGCTGCGGGTCTCGGCCGGCCGGGCGGGTGACGAGCGGGCCCTCCAGCTGTCCGAGGGTGCGCTGATTGACCACCTCCAGGGGGAGGTGGCCGCGGCCCTGGCCACGACGGCCACACCCTTCCACTGGCGGGTCAGCCAGTGGCGGGAGGCTTTTCCCCAATATGAAGTGGGCCACCGGGCCCGGGTCATGCGCATCGAGTCGGCGCTGCCGGGGCCCCTTCCCCGCGTCGCCCTGGCGGGAGCCAGCCTGCGGGGCTCGGGCATCCCGGCCTGCGTGGCGTCGGGCCGGCAGGCGGCGCTGCGGGTTACAGCACCAGCGTCCGGTACTTGATGGCGCCGCTCAGACGGCCCGCGGCCCGGGCCGTGTCGACCGCCACATACCCCAGGCAAGTGGGCACGAAATTGGGCTTGCGCAGCGACGGGCGGCGCCACCACAGGTAGGGGGCAACGGCCAGCGCAGCCGGCCGCCACCGGGTCGCGGCCACCAGGCCGGCGACGGCGAGGGAGAAGGCGGCGTCCTCCCGGCGATAGGCCCACCGACGCCAGAACGCCTCGCGGCGGTAGCCCGGGTGGGCCGCGGCCAGGGCCACGATGACCCGGTCGAGATAGCCGTATTTGACGTGCCACCACAGCCCCCGCCATTCGACCTCGTGGATCACCACCGCGTCGGCAACAAACCCCCGGTCCCACCCATCCTCGATCACCGCCCAGGCCGCGGCTGTGTCCTCCCCCCACGCGACGGGAACGGCGCCCGGCCAGCCGAAGCTGGGCCACCACCCGATCTCCTCGTCGAAGCCGCCCGCCCGGTCGAGGGCCCGGCGCCGGAAGAAGACGTTGCAGGCGTCGAAGTAGGGGCTGGGCGCGGGGATGACCCGCCACACGTACCAGCCCTGGAGCTGGTGGACGTCGACTCCGTCGGGCGGCCGGGTGCGCCCCTGGGCCACACCCACCTCGGGATGGGCCTGCAGGTGCGTGAGGCCGGCTTCCAGCCAGCCCGCTTCGGGCCGGCAGTCATCGTCGGTGAAGGCGACGAGCGGGGCGGTGGCGGCCCGCCAGCCCACGTTGCGGGCGGGGCCCGGGCCCCGGTTGGATCGCGTCTGGAGGACCTGGAGCCGGTAGGGCAGGTCGGGGGCGAGCGCCTTGAGGGTGGCGACGGGGTCCTCGGCCTCGGTCGAGCAGTCGTCGACCACGATGACCTCGAACCTCGCGGGCGGCAGGGTCTGGCGCGAGAGGGACGCCAGCAGGACGGCGCAGCGTTCCGGCCGGTTGAAGGTGGGGATCACGACGGCGATCTCCGGGCCGGTCTCGGGCAGGCAACCCACGTCGGCGACACGGTAGTCCGGTGAGGCGCCAGCCGGTGGTGGCGCCAGCCGGTGGTGGCCGACGGCCTTCCGGGTACCATCCCCGTTGATGTACATCCCGTTGCCATGGTGAGCCGGTCGCCCCAGCTGCGGGTGGGGGTTCCGAACTCGCTGCGGCAGCTGTCCAGCTCCTCGGGGTGGGGCCGCATGTGGCGCAGTGTCCTGCCCGAGCTGGCCAAGCTGGTCCCGTTGGGGTTCTGGGACAATCCTCGCCGCTCCCGCTTCCGCCAGCCGCCCGACGTGTGGCTGCACGACGGCCATCAGGGCCCCCTCTGGGTGCCTGAGCCGTCGGTGGTCCACCTCCAGGAGGCCAGCTGGCGCCACCCCAGCACCGAACCGCTGCTCGCCGCCAAGTTCTTGACCCAGTATGAGAACGCCAGCCGGTTGGCGGTCGAGCGGGCCCTGCGGGTCATCACTCCGTCGGAATCCTCCCGCCAGCAGATCATCGAGGAGTACGGCCTCGATCCGGCCCATGTGGTGATCGCGCCCTTGGGGGTCGACCTGGCCTTGTTCCGCCCGGCCCGGCCGGGCGCGGGCGACATCATCTCGCGGGCGGGCGGGGATCCGTCCCGGCCCTACGTCCTGTTCGTGTCGACCGTGCACCCCCGGAAGAACCTGGCCGCGCTACGGGCCGCCATGAGCGGGTTGGCCCGCCGGGGCCTCCCCCACGGGCTGGTGGTGGCCGCCTCCCGGCCGCCCGACCGTGACGACGCCAAGGCGCTGTTCGACGAGGCCGGGTCCGACCTGCCCGGCGCGCCGGGCCGGGTCGTCCTGCTGCGGGATCTCAGCGATGTCGAGTTGGCCGCGCTCATGGCGGGGGCGGCGGCGTTCTGCCTTCCCAGCCTGATGGAGGGTTTCGGGCTGACCGCCCTGGAGGCGATGGCGTGCGGGGTGCCGGTGGTGGTGTCCAACCGGGGTTCGCTGCCCGAGGTGGTCGGCGATGCCGGGGTGGTGAGCGAGCCTGACGCCGAGGCGCTCGAAGAGGCACTGCATGGGCTTCTGACCGATCCTGAGCGGCTGGCGTCGCTGCGCCAGGCCGGCCTGCAGCGCAGTCTGGCGTTCACCTGGCAGGCGACCGCGCAGGGGTGGTACGAGGCGCTGCGCCAGGCTGTTCCCACCCCCCAGGCGCGCATCCTCGACCGTCTGGTGCCGGCCTCGGGCCTGGCGGCCCAGGTGGTGGACTACGGGATCAGGCTCCCGGTCCGGCGCCGCCGGTCAGTCCGTCACAATCGCTGAGCCCGCCTCCAGGGGCGAACCGGTCGGGGGCTCCAGCGGGCGGTCGGGCGGACGGTCCAGCCGGTAATCGCCCGGGGGCGGGGAGCCACCCGGGGGCGGGGGGCCGTGGCGGACGATCCCGGCGTGATAGCGGGCCGCTTGGCGGCGGTCGGCCACATGGGCGGCGGGGCGCCGGGCCAACTGACCGACTGCCGCCCGGGACGCGGCGTTGACAGCGTTCAGCGCCGCCACGGCCCGAACCCGGCGGGCGCCGACATCTCGCCGGTACCAGTCGTAGATGGCGTCGAAGCACCGCCGCTCGTAGTCGTCGCCCCACGCCTGGGCGCCGGCGGCGTTGCCGACATGGGGAATGGTGATGTCTGCCTCGAAGCGCCGTCGCCAGCCTCGGGCCGCCAACCACCAGCACAGTTCGATGTCCTCGACGTACATGAACCACCGCTCGTCGTAGGGTGTGCGGCCCCGGAGGGCGGATGCCCGGATCACGTGCACCGCGCCGATAGCCCAGTCCACATCCACGGGCCGGGCCGGTTGGGCGGCCGCCTCGAGCAGCAGGTGCCGGCCCAGTGCCCCGCCATGGGCACGGACGGGCAGGAAACACATGGCCGCGGCAACCCCGAGCGAAGGAAAGCGCCGGGCCGTGTACTGCGGCGAGCCGTCCCCGTCCAGCAACTGCGGGGCGACCAGGCCCAGCCCCGGGTCCGCCAACAATCTAACGACCAGCGTGGACAGGGACCCCGGGGGTGGCTCGGTGTCTGGGTTCAAGGCGATCAGGACCGGCGCGTCGGTGCCCGCCAGGGCCTGGTTCATGGCCCGGCCGTAGCCGGCATTGCGGTTGTTGCGGATGACCGTCACGCCGCTGTGGGCCGCCGCCCGGTCTGCGCTTTGGTCGACCGACGCATTGTCGACGACCACCACTTCCGCCTCGGTGCCCGCCAGGGCGGCCGGAAGGGCGCGCAGGCACCGATCGAGCAGCGCGGCGGTATTCCACGACACGATTCCGATCCTCACGACGACGGCGGCCATTGGTTCCTTGCAGCAGCGGGACGACACACCCGCCGGGCGCGGTCGCCCGAGGCGGTCCTACAGTACCCGCGGTGAGGGCGGAGCCTTTCCTGGCTGGCGACATGGTCGATGAGGTCATGCACTGGGTGGCGGCGCGGCTGCGTTCACAACGCTGGGTATGGCTTGTCCCCTTGGCGGTCCTGTACGCCACGGCGCACTGGCCAACCGACCGGATCGTGCGCATCATGGCCGGGCTGATCGCCCTGGCGGTGCTGACGTGGGCGATCCGGCGGCCCGGGAAGGCCCTCACGGCCCTCATGGTCTTCCTGCTCTTGCAGGGCGTCGGGTTCGGGTTCCTGCTGCGACTTCACGTCCCGGTCAAAGTCCTGCGACCAGCCGGTGGACTCAAGGAACTGCTCGGATTCGGCATTGTGGTCTCGGCCCTGCATGCCCTCCACGTCGGTCGGACCCGGCTGGGAAAGCGCGCCCAGCTCGACGCCATCGATAAGGCGTTGCTCGCCTATGTCGCCGTTGTCACCGTCTATCTCATCTTCCCCCACCTCTTCACGACGTTCCCGGTCAGCGGCCGCTGGAGTGTCCGCCTCCTGGCGTGGCGAGCCGACTGCGGCTATGCCCTGCTGGCCTTCGCCGTCCGTCATGCTCCCATCCCCCCTTCCGCCCGGCGGCGGTTCCTGCAGGTGCTCGTGGCACTGGCGGCCATGGTGGTCCTGATGGGCTTCTTCCAGTGGTTGCAGCCGGCGTCGTGGTCGCATCTGATCCTGTCCACCGGCCGCCAGGTTGATTACCAGCTCAAGGTGCTCGGGAACAGCAAGGACACCGTCACCCGCAACCTGGGGTACCTGACCAACCGCCACCCGTTGCGAGTCAGCTCGATCTTCCTCAGCCCCTTCGACATGGCTGATTTTCTGCTGATCCCACTGGCGATCGCGGTCGAGCGGATCGCACGCGACTACCGGTCTCGGGCGAGTTACGTACTGTGCGCCGGCATCTTGGCGGCGCTGTTTGCCACCCGGGTGCGGGCCGATGCCTTGGCCGCGGTCATCGTGGTGCTGGTGGCCCTTCTGCCCATGGCGAACCGCCCCGCCACTGCCCGGCTGCGACTACTGGGCGCCATCTTGGTGGCCGCGGCGATCGTCATTCCCTCGCTGCTCGGTACCCGGTTCGTCAACGCCGAGGGGGGCGCCAGTGCCAGCCGGGGCCATGTCAGCGAGATCGCGGCCGGCCTGAGCGCGCTGACCAGCGAACCTCTCGGGCTGGGCATCGGCAACGTCGCGGGTGTGGGCGACCGGTTCGTGATGGCCGGCAACCGCCAGGGCGAGTTCACGGTCGACAACTCAGTCCTGCAGGTCGGTGATGAGCTCGGAATCCAAACCTTGGTGCCGTGGCTGGTGATGGTGGTGCTCGCCTGGAGGGGACTCGGGCGCGCCGCCCGCCATGCCGACCCCTTCGCCGGGGGGATCCGCCTGGCGTTTCTCGCCATGTTCGTCGCCGGGATGTTCCACCATGTCTTCTTGAGCTTCCCGGTCGCGTGGATCCTTTGGGCCGCGGTCGGAATGGCGCTGCGGACCGACAACGGCTCCGGTGGCACGGAAGCGGAGACCTTGACGGGTAACATCGACCAATTGTCGCCCACCCAGCCGGCGAACTGAGCTGACAGGCAGATGGAACTTCGACGCTATTTACTGCTGCTCCGGCAACGGCTGGTGCTGGTCATCCTCACCGTGATGGCCGGGATCGCCGGGGGCTACCTCGTCACCAACAACACCCCGATCTACCAGGCCCAGACCTCGATCTACGTTGGTTCGCGACAATCCCCCAACAATCCTGTCACCGACATCATCCAGCTCGATCGGATCATCGCCACCTATGCCGCCATGGTGAAAAGCTCACCGGTCGCCCAAGGGGCCATCCAGGCATCGCACGCTCCTCGCACGGCCGGACAGGTGGCGGCCGAGACCACCTCAGTCGTGGTCCCCAACACCAATCTCATCGCCTTGACCGTGACCGACAGTGACCCTGCCGTGGCCCAGTCCTTGGCCAACGGCGTAGCCGCCAGCTTCATCGCTCAGGTGCAGAACCTGAGCGCGTCCACGGGGGCGTCCCCGAGCGCGGCCCCGTCCGTGTCGGTGTTCCAGCAAGCCAGCCTGCCGGGTACGCCCCTTCCGACCAGCCTGAAGCGAGACCTGGCCCTGGGCGCCCTCTTCGGCCTCATCGTGTCGATCGCAGTCGTCCTGCTCATCGACTACCTCGACATCAGCATTAAGAGCGCCGACGACCTCGAGCATCACAGCGACCTCCCCGTCCTGGGAACCGTGCCCTTGGGGCGGCCGGGGACGGCTGGTCCGTTGCCGATCGCGTCGTGAGCGACAACCGGGAATCTTCCGACGGCGGCGGCCACCGCGGCGGGCATCGGCGACGGGGCGGAGGATCGGAGCACGAGGACGGGGCGTGGTTCGAAGAGGCCTACCGAGTGGTCCGGTCCAACCTGATGGTGAGCCTGGCCGACTTCAAGCGACCACGGGTGATCGTGACCAGCGCCAACCCGGGCGAGGGCAAGACCGTCACCTGCGCCAACCTGGCCGTGTCCTTCGCCCGAGCGGGCCAGCGGGTCGTGTTCGTCGACCTCGACCTGCGTCATCCCGACGCCCACCGGCTGGTCGGTGCCCACAACCGCTTCGGCGTGTGCGACCTGTTGATCGGCCGCCGGACCCTGGAGGAGTGTCTCCAATACCTGCAACTGCCCGGTGACGACGCCCAATCGGCGCAGGGGGTGTATTTCATCGGCACCGGTCCACCGGTGCGCAACCCCACCGAGTTACTGGGGCTGAGCCGCACCGCGCTGATGCTCGACGAGTTGGGCAAGCAAGCCGACCTCATCCTTATCGACGCCCCTCCCGTCTTGCCCGTCGCCGACATGCTGGTCATCGGTCGCATCGTGACCGGCGTGGTCCTGGTGGTCGAGGCCCGGCGGACGACCGTCACCGACATCAGCAAGACCAAGGATCTGTTGACCCGCAACCAGACCCGGATCCTGGGTGTGGTGCTCAACAAGCTGCGGCAGCGCGATGCCAGCCATGGGGATGCGTACGGCTACGGGACCCCCTTCCCGGCGGAGGAGTCCTCGCCCACCAAGGAGAGCCCGCCGTCGAGGAACGGCAAGGCGGCATCGCGCGACCAGACGAGCCGCTCGGGCCGCTGAGCCGCTCGGGGCGCTGAGCCGCTCGGGCCGCTGAGCCGCTCGGGCCGCTGAGCCGCTGAGCCGCTCGGGGCGGCTACTGATCGACGAACCCGCCCTCGACCAGAACGGCGTCACCGGGCGGGGGTGCCGCTCCACTTTCGTCGTCCAAGAAGCGCCGGAACCGGGTCGACTGGACCAGCTCGGCCACGGCGTCGAAATTGGCCACCGAGTCCGACAGGCGCAGGGGTGTGAACCGAACATGCTCGGACGAGGCGGCGGCGCTGGGCAGTCCCAGCCGGGCGCAGATCCGATCCACCGTCGCCTGCTGCGCGGTCGAGTCGACCAGATCGCGCTCGTAGTTCAGAGTCAGGTGGGGTAGGCCTGACAGCAACTCGGTCAGGAACTGGTCGCTCTCCTCGAACAGGTAGGTCATCATCAGCACCTCCACCGGATCGAGTTCCAACGCCGTGAACGCCCCCCGGTCCTGGCGGCGCCAATGCCAGCGGGTCCGCGATGCGATGGTCGACGAGACGGCCTGGGCCAGCAGGTTCTCCCGGCGCAGGAAGATCAACTGGGCCCCGGAGGCGGCCAACGCAGCCAGATAGGCCGGCTGTTCCCGCAAGGCCTGGTAGCCGAAATGGCCGCAATGGATCTTGAAACCATAGGCCCGGGCCCCGCCCAGGCCCGCCTTGGCCGAGCGGCCGGCCACGAACCGCTCGGGCCGGGCGACACGGTCGTGCAGGATCTCCGCCTCACAGACGATATTGGGATGCGAGTTCAACAGATCGGCCAGCAACTCACTGCCGCTGCGCCCCGGGGTCACGATGACGAAGCGGGCGGGGGGCTGTAGCCAACGGGCGCCCAGTCCCAGGGTGTACATGCGCCACGCGTGGGTGTGCCGCCACGGCGCCCGGGTGGCCCAGGGATTCCCGCGGCGCACCCACTCCACCACCTGACGTCCGGCCCGATTCGCCACCGGCGGCGATGGTAGTAGGTAACGCTGAAGGGAACTTAAGGCCCCCCGAGACAGAGCAACCGGCCGTCAGAGCAACCGGCCGTCAGAGCAACAAGGTGCGGTAGCGCGCCGACGCCCGGAGCATCACCAGGCCGGCGTAGCCGTCCGCCACCAGCCCCATGGCGATCGACTGGGTCGCCCGGACCAGGCCGGCCGGTCTGGGCCGCCCGCGGACGATCCGCAGGTACCACCCAAGGCCGACCAGGGAGAGCACCGCCCCGGCGGGCCGGAGGCGCCGAACGCCGAGCGCCGCCCCCCCGGCGAAGAAGGCGCCGGCGGCGACGTCCTCGGTCCGGTACACGAGTCCCTTGCCGAAGTGCCGGCGCAGTTGGGGGTGCTTCTTGATGAGCAGCACCAGCCCGGCCAGGCGAGGCACGCTGTCGAGGTGGGCGCGGTAGTCCGACGGGAACACCTCGTGCTCGACCAGCGCGCCGTCCGCGAAGGCCGCCCGGAAACCGGCTTCGATGGCCCGCCAGGCCATGTCGGTGTCCTCGCCGTTGATGCACCGCCGGGCTCGAGACCCTCGACCCCGGTACCTGAAGCCTGCCTCGTCGAAGCCGCCGACGGCGTCGAGGACCTCCCGGCGGTAGGCGATGTTGCAGGTGGAGAAGTAGCCGCTCTGGCCGTCGTCCTCCATCCAGTAGGACCAGGGGCCGCGTTGGTCATACGCCCCGGGCGGCGCGGTGGTGGGACCGGACACCAGGTCGGCGCCGTCGAGGCCGGCCAGCAGTGCGGCCAGCCAGCCCGGGGCCGGGGTGCAGTCGTCGTCGGTGAACGCCACGATGGGGCCGCTCGACATCTGCCAGCCCCGATTCCGGGCCGACGCCGGCCCTCCGTTGCGGACCTGGGACACGACCCGGACCGCGTATGGCAGCGACGGCGCCACTCGGGCGATGGCGGCCACGGTGCCGTCAGTGGATCCGTCATCGACGACCACGACCTCGAAACCGTCGACTCCGCGTTGCTCCCCCAGGGCCCGCAGCAGCCGGAGGACCCGATCCCGTCGCTGGTAGGTGGCGACGACGATCGAAGCGGCCAGTGACACGGGCGGCAACCTAGGCCCTGGGTCGGTTTCGACCCGGGCGCGGTCCGCATCGGGGGACCAAGATGTGACGTTGGCCATCGGCGGCCGAGCGTAGCGACCCATCCGGTGGATGCGCTCACCTACGATCAGGCGCCCGCGCTCCCCATGACCACTTCCTCCGCCGTCCAGCCGTCTGTCCTGATCGACGCCAGCGCCCTTTCCTCCGTGGCCGCCAAGGGCGGCATCGGGACCTATGTTCGCAATCTGCTGGCGGCCCTGGCGGCCGACCCGGGCCACGGCCTCGGCCTCAATGCCCTGGTGACGGCGGACGTACACCTGGATCCTGCTATCGGACGGCGGACCATCACCCGGAGGATCAAGTCGCGCCCCCGGATCGAAGTGATCGAGCACGCCGTCAGGGTGCCGCTCGACGCCCGGCGCTGGCGGGGCGAGGGGGAGGTCTTCCACAACCCCGGGTTTCACGCCCCCTGGGGCATCCAGAGCCCATGGGTCCAGACCCTGCTCGACCTGATTCCTCTCGCCGTCGACGAGCCCGACCTGCAGCCGCTGCGACAGCGCTGGCAGCGCTTTGGCCCGCGTTACCGGAATGCCGATGCCATCATCGCCATCTCCCGCCACGCCGCCGACGAGGGGATCCACCTACTCGGCCTCGACGCCAAACGGATTCACGTCGCCCACCTCGGCGTCGACCCGATCTTCACCCCGCTCGGCCCCGATGCCCGACCTGAGGGCGGCGCGGGCGGCGCGGGCGCCGAGGGCGAGCCCCCCTACCTGCTGGTAGTGGCCGAATACAGCCGGCGCAAGGGTTTCGCCCAGGCGTTCGCGGTGGTCAGCGCCCTGGCCGACGCCGGCTACCCCCACGTCCTCAAGGTGGCGGGCCAGGTACACGACTTCGCCCGCCCCGAGCTCGAGGGGCTTCGAGCCGGTGCAGGCCGGCCCGAGCGCATCGAGATCCTGGGCTTCGTGCCCGATCTGGCCGCCCTGTACCGGCAGGCCGAGGCCGTGTTGGTGACCAGCCGGTACGAGGGCTTCGGCCTACCCGCGGTAGAGGCAATGGCCAGCGGCGTCCCGGTGGTGGCCTTCGAGAACAGTGCGCTCACCGAGGTCGTCACCGGCGGTGGCTGGCTGGTGGCCGACGGCGACGTCGACGCCATGGTGAAGGCGGTGCGCGCCCTCCTCGACAGCCCCGATGCCGCCTTCGAGTGGCGCCAGAAGGGCCTCGAACGAGCCCAGCACTTCACCTGGTCGGAGTCGGCCGCTCGCCATGCCGAGGTGTACTGGTCCGTGGCCGAGCGCCGGGGCTAGTGGTCGACCGGCGATGCCACTCACCGTCCCCGTGGCCATCGACGGCCGCCGGCTTCAGGAGTATCCGCTCACCGGCGTGGGGCGGTGGTTGGCCAATCTCCTTCCCTACCTGGCGACCGAGGCCGACATCGTGCTGTTGACCGACGCCGGGCGCAGACCCGCCGCTTTCTCCATTCCCGGCACCGGGCTGCTGGCCGAGGCGCCGCTGTGGCTGCCCGCCCGGGCTCCCGAGCTGGTGTGGATCCAGCTGAGCGTGCCCCGTTGGCTCCGCCGTTTCCATGGCGTGTTCCACGGGACGTTCAACCAGCTGCCCGTCGCATGGCGAGGACCGGCGGTGGTCACGTTCCATGATCTTGCCACCCTCGACCACCCCGAGGACTTCGCGGGCGACGGGTTGAAACGGATGGTCTGGAACGCCCAGTTCCGCCAGGCCGCCCGGCAGGCCGCCGCCATCCAGACCGACTCGGAGTACATCCGCCAGGCCGTCCTCGCCACCTACCCGGTGGATCCCGCCCGGGTCGTCGTGGCGGCTCCGTCGGTCGACCCGGTGTTCAACCCCCAGCGCAAGGCGCGGGGCCGGGCTCGGGCCGCGTCGTTCGGTGTGACCGGGAACTACGTCGTGGCTGTCGGCGGGGCCCCCCGCCGGGGCCTGAGCGTCGCCGTGGACGCATGGGCCCAGGCCCGGGCGCACGGCGCGGTCGAGGAACTCGTCGTGGTCGGCAACGAAACCCCCGCCCCCCGCCCCGGCCTGTTCGCGGTCGGCCGTCTCGCCGACGAACCATGGGCCGACCTGTTGGCCGGAGCCACGGCCCTGTGTTACCCCACCCGGTACGAGGGCTTCGGGATGCCCGCGCTGGAGGCGGCCGCGAGCGGCGTTCCGGTCGTGTGCGCCCGGGTCGGGCCACTGCCCGAGGTGATGGGCGACGCCCCAGAGTGGTGCGAGGCGACGACCGTGGCGTCCATCGCAGCCGGCCTCGAACGGCTGCTAGCCGACCCGGCGCGCCAAGCTCGGCGGCGCCAGGCGGGCCTGGCCCGGGCGGCCGCCGCCCCGAGCTGGGCCCACGCCGCCCGGGTCCTGATCGACACCTATGCCCGGGTGGCACGATGAGCCCGACCGGCTCCCCCGTGGCAGTCTCGGTCGTCATCGTGAACTGGAATGCCCGCGACGCTCTGGCCGAGTGCCTGGCGTCCCTCGCGGCCCACCCGCCGCCGGGCCCATGGGAGGTGATCGTGGTGGACAATGCGTCGTCCGACAGGAGCGTCGAGTGGCTCCGGAGCGCTGACCGAGGCGCCCGGGTCATCGCCAACCCGACCAACCGGGGCCTCCCGGCCGCCAACAACCAGGGCATCGCCGCTTCGCTGGGGGATGCACTGCTGATCTGCAATCCCGATGTGGTGTTTCGTCCCGGCGCGGCCGCCGCCATGGTGGACCTGCTGGCCCGGCGGCCTGAGGCCGGCATGGTGATCCCGCGGCTGCGCTATCCCGACGGCGAGCTACAGACCAGCGCAGGCGACCTGCCTACGCTCACCGACGCCCTCAAGGGGCGCCAGGCGCAACGGCACGGGTCCACGGCGGGCCGGCCGGCCGGATTCTGGTGGGACGGCTGGTCCCACGACGAGGAGCGGGCCATCGGCCGAGGCCACGAGGCCGCCTACGTGGTGCGACGGTCCGCCGTGGCCCAAGTTGGCCTGCAGGACGAGCGCTTCCCCTTGGACTGGGAGGGCATCGATTGGACTGCTCGGTTCCGTGACGCCGGCTGGGAGGTGTGGCTGTGCCCGACCGCCGAGGTCGTTCACCTGGGCGGGACCAGCATCCGGCAGGTTCCGTTCCGCTGGGTGGTCTCCTCCCACCGCGGCATGTACCGCTACTTCGCCAAGCGCCGGCCGGCCTACTGGCGCCCCATCCTGGCCGCCTTGTTCGGCGCCCGGGCGGTGGTCAAGCTGTCGGCCACCGCGGCCGGAGTGGCCATGTACGACCGGGGCCACCGCGAACGAGACGGGAGACCGTGAGCCGTCTAGGCCGCACCTCGCGGCTGGTCTTGCCCGTCCCGCCCGGCCTGCAACCGGAGGCCTACTTCGCCGGCCTGCTCGCCTCGGCCCTGTTTGGCGTTGCGGCCGGGACAAGCCTGTTTCTGGGCGGCGTGCTGTTCCTCCGGACCTCAGGGGTAGTGGCGCATCCCAAGTCCTACACCGTGGCGGGACGGCTCTTTTATCATCCCGAGCACGAGACCGAGTCCTTTCTGGTCGGATGCGCGCTCACGGTCGGGGTCGTCGTGGCCCATGCCGTGCTGTGGAACCGCCGCCTGCGGCCCTCCGTCCCCGACACCGCCTCGCCGCCCGCCCGGAGGTGGGCCCCGTGGGTGGGGTGGGCTCTGGTGGTCCTCTGTGCCGGCGCGGCGTTGGCGGGCGGTGTGCTGTCGTTCTTTGCCGGCCGCCACTACGTCAACGCGGCCAAGCCCATCCCCGGGTTCGTCCTTGCCGCGCTGCTGGCCGTCATCGCGTTTTGCCTCGTCGCCGGAGCCGTCGGGACTCCCGCCCGGTTCTCCTGGTGCCCACGGTGGCTCCCGGCTGAGGGGTCCTCGGACGCCGGGCGGGAGCCCGAGCCCCCCCGGCGGTGGGGGCGCCCAAGCGTCCTGGACGTGCTGGTCCCGACCTTTCTGACCACCATCCTCTTCATCCCCGCCTGGCGGCTGGCGGCGGGCCGGGTGTTCGTCTTCGAGCAGTTCTTTCATTGGGATTTCTTTGCCATGGGCCCGGCGGTCGCATACAGCCATGGGCAGGCACTGGGAGCCCACGTGCATTCCGAGTACGGCATCGGTTGGCCGGTCCTGTTCCATCTCCTCCGGCCCGTGCTGGCCCTCTCGTACGGGCACATGATCCTGGTCGCGAGCATCGTCACCTGCGCGTACTACGTCGGTGTCTATGTGCTGCTTCGTGTCGTCACCGGGCGGGCCAGCTGGGCCGCGGTGGGGGCACTGTTGGCCGTCCTCCTCCAGATGTTCTCCGGCAACTACGTGCTCCCGGGCACACACATCCACTCGCCCGCCTGGGAGCTTCCTTCCATCCTGGTGATGCGCCGGCCGCTCGATGTCTGGGTCTTCCTGGCGCTGGTGCTCCATCTGCGCACGAAGCGCCTGGTGTGGGCCGTGGCGGGCGGGGCACTAACGGCCCTGGCGGTTGTGTTCTCGACCGATACCGGTTTGTACCTGGCCGCGGCCTACCTGTTGTACTGGGTGTGCGTCGCCACAATCGAAGGACCGGGGCGTCTGCGATCCTTGGTGGCCTCCGGGGCGACGGCGACCGGGGTGCTGCTGATCGGGCTGGGGGTCGGGAGTCGCTGGACCTTGTTCTCGACCGCGTTCTGGCGGGCGTGGTGGGAGCCGATAAGCCAGGGGGCCCAGGGGTACACCGCCCTGCCCATGGTCGGAAGGTACGACCTCTGGAAGTACGGGCTCCCTCACGTTGTCTCACTCGCCGTCTTCGTGGCCGTGGTCGTGATCTACCTCGTCCTCGTGAGCCACCTGGCCATCAAGGCGGTGCACGGGCGGGCGGCACCCACCGATGTCTTCCTGGGCTGCCTCTCCGCCTACGGGCTCCTCACGCTCATCAGCTTCCTCGGCCGCTCCGACCCCGTCGAGCTGCCCCACTTGTACGTCCCCGTGGCGTTGGCCGTCACGGTGGTGGCCGGCGAACTCCACCGCCGGCTGTCCCGGCTGGTGCGCCCACCCGAGGGCGCCGCGGCCCCGGGCCGGCGGGGGGCCCGGATCGCTCTGGCCCTGACACCGGTGCTATTCATCGGCGCGCTGGGCACGGCGTTGGGGCGGAGCCCGGACTTCCGGGACTATCCCGGACCGCTCCAGACCATCGGCTCGTGGTCCCAACCCGATGGCCTCTGTCTCATGGTGAAGCCACGGGATGTCTGCGGAATTCCGGCCGCGCTCACCCCGGCCATCCGGCTGTACCAGGCGGTGTTCGCCGACATGCAGCGCCTCTCGGCTACGGGGCGGGTGGTGGTGCTCGACTACCAGGCGCAGTACAACGTCGGGGCGGGGATCGCCCCGTGGGGACCGTATGTACCGCTGCTCGACAACATCTTCACCCAGGACCAGGCGCGGGGCGCAGAAGCACGATTTGTGGTGGACCGCCCGACCTACGTGTTCATCCGGCCCGTCGTGCAGGACCCCTTGTACATCCGCGATGTGGCCACCGAGTTCCGTGCCATCCTCCTGCGCGCCTACACCCTCGACCACACCGTGGGTCCCTTCGAGGTGTGGTCGCGTCGGGATCCGGCGCGGTAGCCGCTTGGTTGGGTCGGGCTGGGTCGGGATCAGCCCCGCACGCCATGCTGCGTCAGCCGGCGTACTTGGGACAGAAATACTGGTTGGCCGAGTCGGCCGGGCACGGCGGGGCGAACTTGGAGGCGACGTCGTAGCCGTAGATGTAGACGTATAGCTGGCCGAATCGGCGCACGACCATCGGGCGACCGAGGTCCGCGGTCGGGCTTGCGGATATCACGACCGATGTCGCGGGGTCGAACAGAAGAAACGTCCGAGTTCCGGGGCGGGGTACGTACCAGTTGGTGCGGGTGTTCACAAAGAACGGGCACAGCCGATGCGAGACTGGAGTCCGGCAAGCGATAACAGGGTAGAAGTGCACGCGCATGTCGGCTTGGAGGGTAAGTGGGTGTGAGTCGAAATAGTCGGTGTAGCCGTTCGTAACCCCTTGGCTCTCGAGGAAGGCGATGGCATTCGGGCCCTGGCGGCCCGCTCGCGCGAACGCGATCTCGTACGCAAACAAGCGTTGGCGTCCGGCGATGCTCAACAGACAAAACAGGGTGGCTCCCAGGGCCACGAGCACGCGGCGCCAATCCGCGCGCGCGGCCCACACCGGGGCGGTGGCGGCAAGCGCGAAGATCGCAGGCGAAACGTAGCGGCTGGTGTCGGAAGGCCCCTCGGCGAACGCGGAGAATGAGAAGGCGACGCAGACCGCCAAGCCGCTCAGGACCCAGTAGGCCACGTAGAGGAAGCGGGCCTCGTCGATTCCGTTTGACCACTGCCGCTTCGTTCGCAGACAGCGCGCGAGCAACACGAAGGGCACGACGAGCGCCCCGGCCACGAACAGCGCCATGACGATGTACGCGGCATGGCTCACCACTGACCGCTGCGTGGAGTAGGCGCTATTGCTCAGTTCGAGGAGCTGGTGGCCGAAAATCTGGAAGTTGACGACTGCTACACGACCCGGCGCCACTTTGTAACCGCCGGTCTCGTAGGTCCGCTGGAATCCCAGGGACTGCATCCAAAGGTTGACGACCAGCGCCAAAACGACGCTCGCGGCGGTGATTCCCATGGTCACCAGGGCCACCCCGGCGTTCTTGCGGTTACGCGTCACCGCGAACAGCGCGACGGGGGCACCCAGGAAAGGACCGAGACCGCTGGGGAGGAAGAGCGGATCGGAGACCAGGGTCGTTCCGACGAGGATGGTGACGACCACGACCGCCACTCGCGCCCACCCGACCCTGTCTCGGGAACGCGTGGTCCAGAAGACGAGGAAGGCGGCCAAGACACCGTCGGCGACGTACGTGGCGCCATGGTTTCCCGCCGACATGACCGTGAGCAGTACGGGAGCGGTCACGCTGAGACCGATGGCGACGATGAGCAGGGCGGGCCACGTGCCGGCAATACGCCGACCGGCCCACGCGACAATCCCCAGACCCACCAGGAACGTCACGAAAGGCGCGACGTCCCACAAGGCGTCGCGGAACGGAAACCCTCGCGTGAGCACCAGAAGCCATATCGTCGCGAAGTGGCTGGCCGTTCCGACCAGGATGTGACCGCCCGGTCGACCCGTTCCGAGATCTCGGGCCAGCACAGGGGCCCAACTGGCATCGGGATTAAGGCGGATGTCGCTGATGATCCGCGGGAAATGGGCCACGATCCACAGCAGGTACAGGGCGGCGCAGCCCACCGGCGCCAGGGCGATGAGCTGGGCGCTGACCTGGGCGAGGCGCGACGCCGCCCCGCCCGGCTTGTGGACGTCGGCGGGACCGGTCAGCTGGCCCGGGTGCACACTGCGATCAGGTCGAGGGCCGCGGCCAGATCCTGGTCGCGCAACAAGCAATCATCGGCGGCGCTCGTCACACTTGGCTGCTCATGGGACCGGATCGAGTCAAGGGAGGGTGACCTTCTTCCTCGGGGGTGACCCTAGCGTGAGGGCAACGGGCGCCGCATCCGCATCGCGCCCCGGCCTTCATGGCGCAGTGGCTCGACCGCCGTCAGGACCGTCCGGTCAGTCCCCGCTCCTCGATCTCGGGAAGGTCGAGCACGCCGGGAAGGGTCTCGCCTCGGAACAGGCCGGCGGCCCGGCCCTCGCCGTACAGGGCATGGTCGGCCAGCAGCACCGCCGCGGCGGTGTAGGTGCTGCGCTCCCCGCCGGGAAAGCGCACGCACTGCGGATGGACGCAGCCGGTCCAGTACCCACCGTCGGGGTCCCGGAAATGACGGGTCCACTCCAGCAGGGCCTCCGCCTCGTCGCTCAGGCCGCACGCATCCAGGGCCATCACGCACTCGGCCGTCTCGGCCGCCGTCACCCATGGCTGGTCCGACACGCAGCGAACCCCCACGCCGCCGAGGACGAACACGTCCCATCGTTCGAGCAGGCGGCTACGGGCCGCGGGGCCCGACAACGCCCCGCACAACACCGGGTAATACCAGTCCATGGCCCAACGGGCCTTGGGTTCGAAATCGTCCTCTCGGTGAATCACGGCGTGGGCGATGCGGCCCGCCGCCAGCTCCCACTCGGGCCGCTCATGGCCCACGGCGGCGGCGACCGCGACCGCACTCCGCAGGCTGTGGTGGACCGATGATGAGCCGGTGAGCAGGGCAAACCGGGCCGGCGTGCCATCGGGCTCCATCGACCACAGCACCTCGCCTCCGGGCTGCTGCAGGCGCAGCACGAATCCCATGGCCCGGTCGATGACGGGCCACATGCATTCCAGCATCCGCTCGTCGCCGGTGATCAGGTAGTGGTACCAGGCACCCGTGGCCACGTAGGCGCACACGTTGACATCCCGGCGGGGGTCTTCCACGCCCTCGGCCAGGTAGTAACGGCACCACCAACCGTCGAGGTGCTGCGTCGACGCCAGCCACAGCAGGGCCCGCTCGGCGTCGGGCCATAGCCCGGCTACGGCCAGGGCCATGGTGGCTTCGACGTGGTTCCAGGGGTCGGCATGGCCGCCCGGGAACCACGGGATCATCCCGCTCTCCAGCTGCCATCGCGAGATCCAGGCTCCGCTGTCGGCGACCTCGGCCGGCGTCAGGCGCATGGCACGTGCGTTCCCGAGGGCCGGGCCGGCTTCCGCAGATAGGCGACGAAGGACTTGCCCATGATCGGGTTCAGGATCCGGTCCGGTACCCGGGTCAGCGGGCTGGCGGCGATGATGTCCCAGACCAGGAACCGGTGGTAACGCTGCACCAGCGTGTGCTGATCGTCGGTCACGCCCACCAGACACTTCAGCCACCAGTACGGAGTGTGGAGGGCGTGGGCGTGATGGGTGGCGTACAGCTCCAGGCCGGCCGCTTCCAACCGGCCCAGCAGGGTGCGGCGCCGGTAGATGCGGATGTGGCCTCCGGGGATCAGGTGGTACTCGTCGGACAGGGCCCAGCACACCAACTCCGGGAACCAACGGGGCACGGTCACCGCCATGGTCCCGCCCGGCCGCAGGACCCGGACCAGCTCGGCGATGGCCCGGCGGTCCTCGCGCAGGTGTTCGAGGACCTCGGCCGCGATCACCCGGTCGAAGCTGGCGGTGGGGAAGGGAAGCTCGAGGGCGTCGCCGACCAACGTGGCGCCCGCACCCCTATTGGCGCGGACTGCATCGTCCTCCTCGTCCAGCGCCGCCATCAGGGCGGCGCAGTCCTTGGCCGCGGCGCCGTCGGCGTCCACCGCGACGACCGAGGCCCCTCGCCGCATGGCCTCGAAGGCGTGGCGACCGCCGCCCGAACCGAGGTCCAGCAGCCGTTCCCCCCGATCCACCGGGAGCCGGTCGTACTCGACGGTCAGCACGATTCGCGGTCCGCCCCGACCGCGGCAGCGGCCCGCTCGACACCTGCCCGGTAGGAGCCAGGCACCATGCCCCCACGGCGACCACCACGTCCGGCGGGGGCGTGCTCGAGGGCCCAGCGGTAGTGCTCCACCGTGGCCAGGGCGCAGGCCCGCCAGGTGAAACGCTCGAGCACCCGTTGCCGCCCGGCCGCGGACAGGCGAGCGGCCAGTGCAGGATCATCGAGCACCCGGCCCAGGGCCACGGCCAGCGCCCCTGGGTCACCAGGCGGCACCAGCAGCCCGGTGCGGCCATTTTTCCCCACCACTTCGGGCAGCGCCCCGCCCGTGGTGGCGACCAGCGGCACCCCGCACGCCATGGCCTCGATGGCCGGCAGGGAGAACCCCTCGTACAGCGACGGCACCACCGCCACCGACGCCTCGGCGTACAGCTCCACGATGCGCTCGTCGCTCACCCCGGAGACGAAGGTGACCGCGCCGCTCAGACCCAGCCGTTCGATCGCCTCATCGACCCGGCTCTCGGCCCGGGCCTTGCCGATGATCACCAGGTCCGCCTCCCGCTCGGTGCGCACCTTGGCCACCGCCTCGAGCAATGGGACCAGACCCTTCATGGGCACATCGGCGCTGGCGGTGGTCATGATGCGCCCCGGCACCCGGGTCCGGGCCGGCAGCGGCCGGAAACGGGTGTGGTCCACCCCGACCGGCACCACCGCCAGCTGGGCCGGGTCCACCCCCATCTGGGCCACGATGTCGCGCTTGGAGGACTCCGAGACGGTGACGATCCGCGGCACGCGCCGGGCCACCGACATTTGCATACCGAGGAACCCGTACCACCGGCGGAGGGACAGGCGCCGCCCCCACGTGGCGGCGTGCGACAAGTCGAGGGCCCGGTCGACCGTGATGGGGTGGTGCAAGGTTGCCACCAGCGGCCAGCCGTCCGCCAAGACGCCGAGCAGGCCCCGGCCCAGGCACTGGTTGTCGTGGACCAGGTCGAAGTCGCTCCGGCGGGCGGCCAGCTCTCGGCGCACCCGCAGGCTGAAGGTCAGCGGCTCGGGGAACCCGGCGGTGCACATCAAACCGAACTCGAGCACGTCGACCCACGACCGGAACTCCTCGATCCGGGGCACCCGGAAGGGATCGGGCTCCCGGTACAGATCAAGGCTGGGAACGGGCACCCATCCGACCTCGGGATCGAGGTCGGGCCATGGCTGGCCCGCGAACACCGTGACCTCGTGACCCAGCTCGACCAGCTGGCGCGACAGGTAACGGGTGTAGACGCCCTGGCCCCCGGAGTGGGGATTGCCCCGGTACACGAGCAGCGCGACCCGCAGGTGCTCGGGGCTCTGACGGGCCATAGAAGTCGGCAGCCTAGCGGTTGCCCGGCTCCGGCCCGACCGGCCCGACCGGCCCGACCGGCTCGGAGACCGCCCCCCACCCGGCTCAGATCAAGGCGGCCATGCGGGTCATCAGGTCGTCGAGCAACTCCTTGGTGCGGTGGTAGGCCGCGGTCGGCTGGCCGACCGGGTCGGCCACATCGTCGTTGAGGCTGGCCGCGAGCAGGCCGGAACGGGTACGGCCGTCGCCCACCGCGACCAACCAGTCCGCCGGCGGCTCCCCGGGCGGCCGCGGGCCCACCTTCTCAGCCCGCCGGACCAGATCAAGGACCTGGAACATCCGGGGCCAGGCGTCGGGGGCCATGAGCGTCAGCTCGATCACATGCTGGCGGGTCATGGTCACGACCAGGTCGGCTTCCCCGATCAGGGTGGGCGTGACCTGCCGGCTCACGTGCCCCGAGATGTCGAGGCCGGCCTCGGCCATGGTGTCGATGGCCGGTTGCGTGGGCGGCGCCCCGCCCAGAAGCAAGCCGGCCGAACTGACCCGGGCGGCCACGCCCCGCTCATCGAGGCGGCGCCGGAGCAGCGCCTCGGCCATAGGCGAGCGGCACTGGTTGGCGGTGCACACGAGGAGGATGTCGAGCGGGACGGGGAGGGAGATGGGGAAAGACGCTACCCGGGTCGCCGAGCGAGCCGGACGGGCGCAAGCAGGCCGAGGATGGCCAGGAGCACGACGGGGACTTCCCCCAGGCGCACAAATACTGTCCGACCAGTGCGCAGCACCAACCTCCCGGTGATCACCTGCTGGAGCCCGAGGGTGCTGCGGGCCAGGATGCGCCCGTCGTGGTCGATGAGGGCGCTGTACCCCGTGGGTGCGGCCTGGATGGTGTCCCGGCCCGTCTCCCACGCCCGCAGCTGAGCGGCGGCCACCTCTTGGGTCGGTACCTGGCTGGTCCGGTAGGAGGAGGCATTGGTCGGCACCACCAGGAGCTGGCCGCCCGCGTCGATGGCGGCGCGGGCCCGGTCGGGGAAGAACACCTCGTAGGAGATCACCGTGCCGAGCGGCCCGGCGGGAGTGGCGAGCAACCCCGGGCCCCGGCCCGCGATGGCGTCACGTGGCACCAGGGCCAGGTTGGCCAGGTGCTGGAAGACGCGCCGTCCGGGAACGTACTCACCGAACGGCACCCGGTGGACCTTGTCGTAGCGGGCCACGATCACCCCGGCCGGGGACCACACCACGGCGGCGTTGCGGAAGCGATCGGCGCCCACGTCCTCGACCACGCCCGCGACGATGGTCGCGTTCAACTGGCGGGCCAGTTGGCCGACGGTGGCGCCCTCGGGAGTGTCGCCGATGGGGCGATTCACGTTTATGACGTCCTCGGGCCACACCACCAGATGGAGCGGGAGATGCAGATCTGTGGTGGCGGCGACCTGGCGGCGGAACACCACGTCGGGTGCGACTTCGTTGGCATGCAGCCCACGAGCGCCCCCGCCCTGAACCGCGGCCACCGAAACCGGCCGGCCCGGGCGCCCCCCGCCGCCGTCGGGCCCCAGCCGTCCGGCCACCACCAGGGTCACGACGAGGGCGAGCATGACGGCCGCGGCCGCGGCCCCGAGTCCGTCCCGACTCGTTCGCGATCGGCGAGCGCAAGCGACGGTCGTGACGAGCACCATCAGGCTGGCGCCCGCGGCCGTCACCGTCCCGGTAACGAGCAGCGGGCCCCCCATCCGGGCAACCGGCGCCAGCGGACCGGCCGCCTGGCCCAAGGGGATGCCCCCAAGGGGTAGGCCTCCGAAGGGGAAGTGGCCACGGACCCAATCGCTCACCACCAAGGCGGCCGGCAGTCCGATCACAACGCCGACCCGTGTCCGTGTCCGGGACCGGGCCGCCGCTCCCGCGCACACCCCCGCGCCCGCGCCCGCGCCCGCGCCCGCGGTAAACGCCATCGCCAGCGCCACCAGGGCCACGTAACCGGCCCCGTTGAACTCGGTGACCCACCACAGCCCGATGGCGTACTGGCCCAGACCGACGGCCGCCCCGAGCATCGCCCGGCGGCCCACGGGGCGACCAGATAGGAGGGCGGCAAAAAACCCGAGACCGATGATGCCGAGAGGCCACCAGCCGAACGGGGGTAATGACAGGGCGATCGATACTCCGGCACCGACGGCCACTGCGAGGGCGGCGGGGATGGGAAGTTCGTCGATCACGATGATGGACGGCCATGTTGTCGGCTGCCGGGACGGTGAACCAATCAGCGTGACCTTTGACCGCTACGGTGGGACACCATGACGGCGGGCTTGATGACGGCGGGCTTGATGACGGCGGGCTTGATGACGGCGGGCTTGATGACGGCGGGCTTGGCCATCGCCAGCGTCTGGTCGGGGTAAGTGCTCTCCGTCGTCGTTCCCGCTCACAACGAGCAGGACTATCTCGAAGGGGCGGTGGTCGACCTGGTCAAGGGCCTGCGTACCCGTGACCAGCCCTTCGAGATCATCGTGTCCGAGAACGGGTCGACCGACGCCACCGCCGCCCTGGCCGACGACCTGGCCGGTCAGTTCGACGAGGTGCGGGCCCTGTCGGCTGATCGGCCCGACTACGGCCGGGCCCTGCGAGCGGGGTTTCTGGCCGCCGAAGGGGATGTGGTCGCCAATTTCGATGTCGATTACATCGACCTCCCGTTCCTCGACGCCGCCTTGGAATTGGTGGCGCAGGATGGCGGCCCGGCCGCAGTAGTGGCCAGCAAGCGCAGCGCCGGCGCCCAGGACACCCGGGCGGCGGGCCGCCGCCTGGTCACCGCCGCGTTCTCGTTGGTGCTGCGGGTGGGCTTCGGCCTGCGGGTGAGCGACACCCACGGGATGAAGGTGCTGCGCCGGGTCCTCGTCGCCCCGATCGTGGCGGAATGCCGGTTCGGCGGTGACCTGTTCGACACCGAACTCATCCTGCGGACCGAGCGGGCCGGATACCAGGTGGCGGAGTTGGGCGTCACCGTCCGAGACACCCGGCCGCCGCGCACCCCCATCAGCCGTCGCATCCCTCGGTCCCTCGCCGGCCTGGCCAAACTCCGCCTGGTCCTGTGGCAGGAGCGTCTGTCGCATCGCTTCGGTCGGTAGCACACCTCAGCGCCATCGCGCCGTGGCCACGGTGGTCCAGAAGTCATCGAGCAGCCGGCCGAAGTTGGTGGCCGCCGCCATCAGCTGAATCGCCACGACCTCGTTTGTGACCAACGCCCAAACATGGGCATTCATGAGCGGGATCCCGTCGGCGGACCCCGCCTGGTAAAACCACACGGCCGGACATCGGTCGACCATCAGCGTGCCCGGCCCTTCCCGAATGGGTACGTTGTCCCTTCCGAAACACTCGGTGAATTGCGGCGCCAGGTCGGTCGCGATGCGCAAGAAATCACGCGGGTCCGCGGGCCATCCGCCCCACGGCGTGATGTCGACGATGGATGTGGGCGCAGGGTCACTCCGCACCATGGCACCGACGGGCGAGGTGAGAGACTGGTCCCGCCACATCTGAAGCCCAGCTGGGCCCAGCACCTCCCACCCGACAGGGACACCAAAGGTCCCCACTGCGGTGTGCAGGACGTCCCCGGTCGGGCCGCGGGAAGCAACGGGCGTCAGGCCCATGGCGGCCCGTACGCGAGCGTCCTCAGTGGCGTCCGCGGTCAATCGCTCCCGGAGCATCCGGACGAGGCCGAGGATTTCCTTTAACGCCGCGATTTCGCTCATGTCCACCCAACCTCGTCATTTGGACCCGGAGCGAAGTTCGGCCGTTCGGTGGCCCAAGGTACCATCGCCCCGGCGAAGACCGACCAAGGTGGGGAATGACAGGGCGCCAACCCAACCAATGGGAGTCATTGCCGGCCCTCTTTAAGGTTGGGCTGGTCGGGGCGATCGCGCTCACGGCAGGGGCCGCAGTAACGGCGATAGCGCTGCCCTTGCTGCGCGCCCTGGTGGCATATCGGCATCTGTTCCCGGAACGCCCGGGCCGACTCAATTCCATGTGGCGACGTCGACCCCGGCGTGGACCATGCTCATCCAGACCGTCGGTTCCGTGTCAGTTGCCATCACCCTCATCATTTCCGTGTTTCAGCTTCGAAACGCCCATCGCCAGCTGGCCGCCACGATACGAACATCCCTGAACGCGGGCGGCTTACAGATCTTCGAACGGCTCGAATCCTCCGAGGCAATGAGCGTCCGTTCCGCCGCGAGGAAGATTGACCCGCAGGAAGTCTTGGATCAGAAGAACGTCGACACGATCGACAAGCTCAGCCGGCTGTGGGACACCGTGGGTGCCATGGCCCGAGCGGACGCCATCCCGTTGGACATATTGATTATGGTTTGGGGCGGGGGAATCTTGAGGGATTGGGTAGGTTTGGTGCAGCCGTATGTCCAAGCCCGGCTGCGCCCGACGTTTCCGCTGGCTCGATCGAACTACGAGTGGCTAGCTCGGCGGATGTACGAGTCGGGATGGAGGCTGGAGGGCGACAGAATCCTGCGAGTTGACCCGGTGCCCCCGACCGATTGGGAGCCCGGCGGTCCCATTCCCTGGACTCCCCCATGATCCCGACGCCGACCACGCCGGCCGTACCTAGGCTCGGCCGGTCGTTCCTGCTGGGCGCTGCTCGTGACTTCCGCCGTGATCAGCTGGGCGCCTACGAACGGGCCATGCGGGAAGGCGGCGGGCTTTCGGTCCGATTCCAGTGCACCAGCCAGAACCGGCGGTACGCGGAGCTTTGGGCGACCAGCCATCCGGCCGGTAGGAGCGCCACCATGTCGACGGGGAGCCGGTACCGCGGGAGTACGACCGCGACCACGGGGACCACGAAACTGATGGCGGCGTAGAGACCTATGAGCGTCCATTCGGGTCCGCGCGGTCGAAGGCGGAGGAGGCCCAGCCCGGCGAGCACCACCAGCCCTGCCCAGGACAGGAGATAACCGGGATTGAGACTCCGGCGGTCGTCCCGGTCGATGGCGCCCAGCAAGAACGTCTTCTTGGCCAAGCCGACCACGGTGGCGGCTGGGTGGGCGGACATCCACGACAGCGCCTCGTGCCGGAAGACCGCATCCCGACGGATCTCGTAGTCCCGGCCGGGGGGCAGGTGGTTGACTCGGTCGAGGAGTGCCGTCTCTTTGGCCACGGCTGCCGCTCCGACCGTATAGGTCTTTCCGGATCCCGTGGCACCGTCGTGATTGCCGGCCCACAACACGAAGCCTGCCTGGGTGGTGACCGTTGGCGTCGGCCGTCCCATCGTGATCGAGTTCCGTACCAGCCACACGGCCACGGGGGCCACGGCCACGACGAGGAGCAGCGCGGCGGGCCGGAACGCCGCCATTCCCGACTTGCCGGAGCGTCGCGCCGCACGCACCACGAAGGCGGCCAGGATGACGACCAGGATGACGCCCTCCGGGCGGAGCAGGCAGACCAGCCCTCCAAGCGCTCCGGCCACGATCGCGTCGCGCCGACTGGTCGTTCGCAGCAGCCAGACGACCGCGAGAAGCAGGCCAGCCTCCGCAGGCAGATACAGATTCGAGGGGCTGACTTGGCTCGTCATGTAAACGAGCGGGGGGTAGAGCGCCAAACCGAGGGCCACCAGTCCCCCCACGTGGGCTCCGAGAAGCGCGGTACCCAACTCGAACAACAGCAGGGCCATGACCGCGAAGAGCAGCAGGTTGAGTCCTTGTAGGACACGCACTTCGCCCGACCCTCCTCCGGTGGCCTTGTCAGCGGCCGCCGAGATCACGGCATAGATCGGCGGCACGTAAGCCCCAGGCTGAGGGGTTCCGACGAGCGGCTGGGTATGGATCCCGGTTGGTGTCTCGGCGAAGAAGGAAAAACCGCGGCCATGGGCGAGGTTGCTTCCGATCACCCGGTACTCATAGATCGGCTGCTGGGTCCCGAACGCGAAGAGGACACCGACGCGGATGACGATCCCCAACAGAATTGCCACGAGAAGAAGGCTGCGGGCGGCCCGAGGACGCTCCTTCCGGTCGGTCAGCACCACTCCTGAGGACATGCCGATCGCATCTCCCCGATCGCCGGCGGAAGACATGCGGGGAGGGTACACGGCATGGATTTGGCAACACTGACTCGCCCCGCCTCGAAGGCGGGTGTGATGGCCCTTCGGCTCGGTCAGCGGGGCATTAAGTGTCCTCTGGCGGCGGAGGTTGAAAGGTGCCAGCCCAACCCCCCGCGGCCCGATGTCACCCTCCCGGATCCGCCGGGGCGTTCACGCTTTCGCCGAAGCGTTCGGCGATCTCCTCGTCCCAGGTCACTTCGCTGGCAATGACATCGGTGCGGAGACCCTTGAGGGACGGCTGGCGCAGTGTTCCCGCCTCGGTCACCTCGGTGTACGCCACCTCGACGACCAGGAGGGGCTGGACCCAGTGCAGGGCCAACTTCGGAGGGTTGAAAAACGGAGGTCCCGGCACCTTGATCTGGGCGAACAGACGGGTGAGCTGGCGAATCATGTCCTCGTTCAGCCCCGACCCGGCCTGGCCTACATAGGACAGTCGCTGGGGGCGGCCCTGACGCTCAGCCTCCTCCAGGGTCAGGTCGTAGCAGCCCAACGCCAGTGATCCGATGCTCGTCTGGCGAGAACCCTGGCCGGTGGACCAACCACCGACGACGAACTCGCGGCGCCGGCCGCATTTGATCTTGACCCAGGCCGGTGAACGCTTGCCGGGCTCGTAGGGCGCGTCGAGCCTTTTCGCCATGAAGCCCTCGAGGCCCAGTTGGCGGCACGCCTCGATCAGCTCGGCCGGTGTGGCGTCAAGGATGGGTGCGGTCTGCCACGCCGGGCCGGTGAGACCGAGGGTGCCGAGGATCCGGGTCCGCTCGTGCTGGGGGCATCCGATGAGCCACTCGTCGTCGAGCCACAAGAGGTCGAAGGCGACGAACACCGCGGGCAGCTCGGCAAGAAGCTCGGCGGTCGGCTGCCCGACATGCATTCGGCGCTGCAGGCGTTGGAAGCTGGTCTGGCCTTTCTCGTTGAAGGTGACGACCTCGCCGTCGAGGACGGCGGAGTGGGGCGCCACCGCGCGGGCCAGTCCGGCCAGCTCCGGATAACTGCCGGTGATCTCGCCGCCCCGACGGTTGGTCAGGGTCACACCGGCTGGCTCGACGATGACGATGATTCTCTGGCCGTCCAGCTTGGGCTCGAACTGGTGGGCATCAGGCTTGGGCGGGATTCCGTTGCCACCGGCGAGCATCGGAAGCAGACGCGGAGGAGTCACCGCACCAGTGTGGGTCCTGGCGTGTGCACGCGCAGGGGGACGAGGCCGGCCGCCCCTTCCTTCCGGCAGGTTTCGCAGCTGCTGATCCCACTCGGGAGACCAAACGAGTGTCGGGGACCGGGGGCTTTGTGGGGATTCAAGCGTTTGTGTGGATCTGCCGTCGCTATTTCAATCCAGCCCCCAGAAAGTCTTCGGCGCTGGTCGTGGAGGGGGCATGGGCCCCAGGTCGCCGGTCCGACGCGACGGCCGCGGCCCCGGTCACGGCGCGTCGCCTTTCCCATCCTCGACCCCGATGGCCGGGCCGCCGGCGGGCGGTTCGCCGCGCTGGGAGACCATGTAGCTTCGAGGCCTGCCAACTTCGATACCCTTCGGCTAAGAATGGCCACCGACGACGAACCCCCCGACGACCTGCGTGTGCGGCTGACCTGGCCCCACCCGTCGTCCACGGAGAACAGCCCGTTCGATTTCGTCGGCGACCACGAACCCCCGGCTGATCGGTCAAGCCGCGACCACACCCCGCCCGTAGGCACCCCAGTCACGCCCCCGCCCCGGCGCCCGCCGCCCGGTCGGAGCGCGCCCGGCCACCAGCCCGAGAAGGAGCGAGGCCAGGAGGACCCACCCCGGCGGCCCCTCAGCCGTTGGGCGGCCTCGAAACGTGCGGCCGCGCAAAAGGCCGCGGAGGCAAGAGAGCAAGCGGCTCGAGCGGCATCGGAACGGGCCCGGGTGGAGCGAACGGCGGCGCAACGAGCCGCGGCCCAGCGCGCCGCGGCACAACGAAGCGACGCCCAAGGAAGCGACGCCCCACGAAGCGACGCCCCACGAGCGGAGGCGGGGTCGGCCGGCTCAGGTTTGGCCGGAGGCCCACGATTCGAGCCACGACCGGCCCCGGGCACCCGGGCCGAGGCACCACAAACCGAAGCCCCACGAACCGAGCCCGAACGAGGCGACGCCCTGCCGACCCACGATGACCGCCCGCCCGGCCGGGAGTGGGGCGCCGATCGAACTGAGGCCCAACGAGAGGCCCAGCGCCGAGCGGCTCAGGAGGAGCTACGGCTGGCGGCGGAGCGAGCAGAAGCGCAACGAAGCGCCATACGGGCCGAGGCCGAACGAGCCGCTGAAGAGCGCGCCGAGGCGCAGCGGGCCGCCCAGGTGGCAGCAGAACGAGCGGCCCAGGAACGAGCCGAGGCCCAGCGGGCGGCAGCCGAGCGGGCCGCGGCGGAGCGAGAAGCCGAAGAGGCGGAAGCTCAGGCCGCAGCCGATCGGGCGGCGGCGGAACGGGCCGTGGCGGAACGGGCAGCAGCGGAACAGGAGGCGGCCGAGGCGATGGCGGAACGGGCCGCGGCGGAGGAAGCGGTTCGGCGGGCCGAAGCCGAGGCCGCGGCGGAGCGAGCTGCGACTGAACGGGCCGTCAGGGAGGCCGACGCCCGACGCCGGCCGCTGCTGACCGTTGAAGCCGAAGACGAGGACGACGACGAATCGGGGAGCGGGTCTCGGCCAACGGTCACCACCCAGGAGCTGATACTGGCCGGACGCACCGACTCGCTCCAGGCCGCCCTGGCATCAATCGCCCTGCGCATCGACGCTCTTACCAGCACCACGTCCACGTTCCGCAACCTGGTGAGCGACCGGATCACGGACTACGCCGAACAGGTCGGCCGCCTGGCGGCGGGCGCAGCGGGCGATCTGGACGACTACCGCCACCTCCACGAACGGGCCCTGGAGCAGATCCGCCGGTCGGTCGGTGAGGGCGAGGACAACATCCGCCGGCTCAGCCGCTCCGTCGGCGATCTGGATTCCAAGGTCGGCGCTCTGGTCGCGGCGGTGCGCGAGAGCGGGGACGCGGTCGACCAGATGAGCAGCGAGCGTGACCAGGTTTCCGACAACCTGCTGCGCAGCCTGGCGCGAGTCGAGGACGCCCTCTCGGAGCTCACCGACGGCAGGGGTGCGAGCAGCTTTGCCCGCCTCGGCGACATGATCGAGGCCCTGGCCGGAGAGCGCGACCGGCAGGACGCGGTGTGGAGACAGCTGGAAGAGGTCGTCATCGCGCTGTCCGACGACCGGGAGCACGAGTCGGACATGCTCATCCGGCTCGAGCGGGCGATCACGGAAATGACCGTCGGCCGAGAGCGGGGTTTGGCCAAGGCGCTGGCCCGGCTGGAAGGCCGCATCGACGAGATCACCGCCGCCATCGTGGGCCTGTCAGGCGACGACCTGGCGGCCACCCTGAGCCGGCTCGATACCCGGGTGAAGGAGATGTCCACCGACCTGGTGGTCGGGCGCGACCGGGAAACCGCCAAGGCGCTGGCCCAGCTGTCGTCCCAAGTGGACGAAATCGCCGCACTGGTAACCGAAGGCCGCCCCGACCTTGCGCCTCTCGAAGCCCGGCTCAACCGCATGGCACGCAACCTGCAGGCTGCCCCGCCGGTCGACCTGGCTGAGCTGTACGCCCGGCTGGATGAATTGGCCCAAACGGTGGCCCAGCACGCCGGGCCGGATCTGGGCGACCTTCAGGCTCATCTCGACGAGCTGGCGCAAACGGTCTCACCCGATCCGACCTGGGCGACAGCCATCCAGCGTCTCGAGCGCCTGCTCCCCTCATTGGAAACCCTCCGCGCTGGCGCCGGCGCCGGCACAGGCGCGGGGCCGGGACGGGGCGAAACGCCTGGCTCGCTCCAGGACCGCCGCGAGTTGCTGGAGCGCTTCGACCAGTTGGGCCAGCAGTTGGGTGAGCAACTGGAGGCCCTCCGCCGGCGGATCGCCCTGCGCGCCCGCCCGCCCGCACAGGCCCTGGACGACGCCACCATCGCCGCCATCGCCGACGCGGTGGCCGAGCGACTCAGTGCGGGCGCGGCACCGAGACGGGCCCTACTGGCCCCGTCGTCGCCCCCTGCCCTGACGCGAACGATCCTCCCGCCGGGGGGCGACACACCCGCCGGAACCGTCCCGCGGAACCGAGGCCAACGGCGCACGTAGCGCAACACTTGACCTGACAACCAACGCTGGGCAGGATTGTGCGATTCCGATTCGACAATTTGCTCATTCAACCCCCAGTCGACTGGAGACCATGGCTGAAGTGCAGCCGGTGCGTACGTGAAGGCAGTCAGGCCTGAGGTCACCACTGAGCAGCTGATTGGCACCGCCGCGGCCGCGGATGCGGTCGAGTTGCTGCCCACGGTCGTCGGGCGACCGGCCCCGATGTGGCTGAGCGCACTCGAGTTGTGGCACACCGCCGCCGCCCACCCGGCCGTGCTGTTCATCGACGGGATGATCGTGGCCGGCGCCTTCCGCCACTTCGGCACCACCCGCCCCGTCGCCCTGGTCGCCGGCGCGGCCTTCGCTGTCATCAGTCCCATCATCGGGTTGGCCGCCCACCGCACCTGCGTCCAGACCCAAGGCATCCGCTGGTACCTGAAGCCGCTGGCGGTCGTGTGCTCGGTCCTGGTCGTCTTCGCCTCGGTGTTCCATCCCATCGGCCTCTACGGGCCGCTCACGACCTCCGCCCTGATCCGGTCGGCCACCCTGCTCATCTTCTTCCGGTGGTTGGCCTGGCTGGTCATCGCCGCCGCCCGCCGTCGGGATCTCGGGCTGCGTCCCGCGCTGGTGATCGGGACCATCTCCCGCGTCGGCGAGCTGTCTAACGAGTTGGCCGCGTGCAAGGCGGTCGGACTGCGGTTCGCGGCCGGCTACACACCTACCTTTCCCGACAGCAAGGCGGCGGCGGACGGGCACGCCCAGGCCTTCAGCCTGCTGGACAGGAACGAGATCGACCACGTTCTCCTGGTCAACGACGGCATCGATGAGTCGGTGTTCCGCGAGTTCGTCACCTGGGCGGACGACCGCCGGGGCTACACCCTGGTCCTGCCGCTGGGCGACATCGTCCGTCACGGCAGCAAGTACCACGTGGGCCGGTTCCCGGTCGTGCCCCTGCCGATCGGACTGAGTCGCAACGGTCTGATCGCCAAGCGAGCCCTGGACATCGCGGTGTCGTTTGCCCTGTTGCTACTCACCGCCCCCTTGATGGTGGTGATCGCCGCCACCATCCGCATCAAGGATGGCAACCAGGTCTTCTTCCGTCAGCAGCGGGTGGGCAAGCACGGGCAGGTCTTTTCCCTCCTGAAGTTCCGCACCATGTTTGGTTCCCCTGATCAGTACGGGGAGGCCGACGCTCACTGGGCGACCAGCAATCTGGGCGAGTTGGGTGAGCTGGGCGCGCTTGGGGAGCTCGCGGAGCCGGGACGGGTGGGCGGGGGTGTCGGCGAGCGGCTTCAACCCGCCCTCGATCGCCAGACCGCCCTCGGGCGGGTGCTCCGGCGCTGGGACCTGGACGAGCTACCCCAGCTGTTCAACGTTCTGCGGGGCGACATGTCTCTCGTCGGTCCCCGTCCGGAGCGGGTCGGTTACGTCGCCCGCTTCGCCGCGGCCATCGACGGGTACGACGACCGCCACCGGGTCCGGCCCGGGATGACCGGATGGGCCCAGATCAACGGGTTGCGGGGTCAGACCCCGCTGGCCCTGCGGACCGCATTCGACAATGACTACGTCGATCACTGGAGCTTCACCCTCGATATCCGGATCCTGGCCCGCACTCTCCCGGCCATCGTGACTCTCCCTGCGCCTGACACCGACCGCATGCTGTCCCGCCGGGCCCGGCCCGGCCAACCGCAGGCCGACCATACCGGCCGGCGGGTGCGGCGCATCTGATCGAGACACGGCCGACGAGGGTCCTCCATGTCCTGGAGGCGGTTCGGAGCGGGACCGTCCGATACCTGTTCGACGTTGTCGCCGCCACGCCCGGGGTCGAACACCATATCGCACTTCCCGAGCGCCAGGGTGTGGCGGGACGGTCCGGGGCGCTCGCTGATGCTGCCGCCGGCAGCCGGCTGGTCGGGTACGGAGCGACCCTCCACATCGTCGACATGCGTCGCAACCCGCTACATCCCGCCAACGCCGCCGCGGTCGCGGCGGTGGCGCGGGTGATCGACGAAGTCGGCGCTGACGTGGTCCACGGACACAGTTCGGTGGGCGGAGCGGTGGCCCGGCTGGCAGCCCGCTGGGCGGGTGTGCCCTGCGTCTACACCCCCAACGGCCTGCGCACGTCGGTGCCGGCGGTCGCCTTCGAGCGAGGGCTCGGCCGCTTGACCGATCGCTTCGTCGCGGTGTCGGACACGGAGGGTGAGCAGGTGGTGGACCTCAAGCTGGTCCCCCCGGAGCGTGTGGCGGTCATCCCCAATGGTGTCGAGCTGCCGCCCCCTCCGGCCACGACGGGCGCTTCGGCCGAGGCAGGCCGCGGGGCCGAGGCAGGCCGCGGGGGAACCGAGGGCGATGTGCGAGCCCGCTTGGGGCTCACCGCGGGCACGCCTTTGGTCGCCACCGTGGCCCGGGTGGCGGCTCAGAAGGCGCCCGAGCAGTTCGTGCGGGCGTGCGCCGCCGTGGCCCGGCGCCGGCCGGGCGTGCACTTCCTGCTGGTGGGACTGGGCCCGCAGCAGCGCCGCGTCGATCATGAGGTGGCGGCGGGGGGACTGGCCGGCCGATTCCACCAGATCCTTCATCTGCCCAACGCCGCCGCCGTGATGGCCCAGTTTGACGTCTTCGTCCTGCTGTCCCGCTACGAGGGCGGCCCCTTCGTCCCTCTCGAGGCGATGCGGGCCGGTGTGCCCGTCGTCCTGTCCGATGTCGTCGGCAACCAGGACACGGTCGAGCAGGGCGTCACCGGCTTCCTCGTCCCGTTCGGCGACACGGAAGCCGCGGCCACCGCCGTTGTGAGGTTGCTCGACGACCCGGCGCTACGAACCGGCATCGTGGCCGCCGCCCACGCCCGACTGCATCGGGACTTCGATGTTCGGTTGATGGGGGAACGTCTGGCCGTGCTCTATGCCGAATTGGCAAAGCCGGTTGTGGAGGGAGCATTGGTCGAGCCGGTGTTCTCGACCGAGCCGCGGGGACGGCGGATCAGGACGCGAAGGCTTCCGCAGCCCAGTTCCGGGCAGTCGTCAAATCGCCCCGACGCCACGGCATCACAGAAGAGCTCATAGGGCGGCCGGCCTCCGTCGGCCGGGTCGGGAAAGACGTCGTGGATGGCCAGCAGGCCGCCCGGAGCGACCTTGGGAGCCCAGTTCCGATAGTCCACCCAGGCGATGTCGGCACCGTGGCCCCCGTCGATGAACAGCAACGACAGCGGTGTCGACCAGTGGGCCGCGACGACCACCGACAGGCCCACTACGAGGACAACCGACCCTTCCAGGCCGGCCTGCTCGATCGTGCGACGGGCCCACGGGAGGGTGTCCATGCGACCGCTGGCGGGATCGACCACCGCACGATCATGGTGCTCCCATCCCACCTGATTCTCCTCGGCACCCCGGTGGTGATCGACGGAGAACAGCACCGTGGCCGACTCCACCGCCGCCGCGCCCAGGTAGACCGCCGACTTCCCGCAGTAGGTGCCGATCTCCAGCATCGGCGCCGGGTAGCCCCCGGCCGGCGGCGACTGAGCGTTAGGAGTGGCCTGCGCCGCCCGAAGGCCGGCCCGGTAGAGGGCCAGGCCCTCGTCATCAGGCATGAAGCCCTTGACCGAGCAGGCCAGCGCCAGCAGGCGCTCGGTTCGCGAATTCACCTGAGCGGCTGCTTCCCGGGGTCAGCGGCGACCCCGCCGCGGGGGCCCCATCGACGCTGCCCAGAGGCCGTCGTCTCTAGCCGGGGATGCCGGAGCGACCGTCGAGGGCGGGGATGAGGTCCTCTGGGTGATGCACGAACAAGATCTTGTTGAAGATGATGAATTTTCCAATCCAAAGGACCCCGAACGCTCCGATGAACGCTCCGTCAACGACCATGGTGTGGAGCAGGTGCGAGAAATGATGGTGCTTGGCGACTGACTGGGCTTCAACCGATGCAACGGTCGAGAACGCCAACCCGATGAACGCCAGGGTCCAGAACGGCACCACCTCCTTCCACAGGTGGCCTTTGCCCGTCTTACCCCAGGCCCACTTGCGGTTCAACTCATAGGAGGGGATGGTCGAGACGGCGGTAGCGGTCAGGCTGGCCCCAAAAGCGTCCCAGCGAAGGAGTCCGACGAGAACCGTCAGGATCACAGTGCTCAGAACCACGCAGATGGCTGAGGTGGCGCTGTACCGAATCATCTTCTTGCCCTGGGGGCTCCGGGCGAGATCCAGCAGGTCAGACGCGGTGTAGGGCACGGGCGTAGAGGGTAGTGGCCGATGGGGCGAAGCTAGGAGCGGGCGTCGATCGCGACGTACGACCGCTCGTCGGCGCCCGTCCACAGCTGGCGGGGCCGGTAGATCCGCTGATCCTGGGTGAGCAGTTCCTGGTAATGAGCCAGCCACCCCGTCGTCCTGGGAATGGCGAAGAGGACGGTGAACATCTCGATCGGGAATCCCATGGCCTGGTAGATGAGCCCGGAGTAGAAGTCGACGTTGGGGTAGAGCCGCCGCGAGATGAAGTAATCGTCAGACAGCGCCACCTCCTCGAGCTTCAGGGCGATGTCCAGCAACGGGTTCTTGCCCGTCACCTCGAACACGTCGTCGGCGATCTCCTTGATGATCCTGGCCCGCGGGTCGTAGTTCTTGTAAACCCGGTGGCCAAAGCCCTGGAGCCGGCCGTGGCCCTCCTTGACCGCCTTGATGAATCCGTCGACGTTGTCGATCGACCCGATCTCGGTGAGCATCTTGATGACGCCCTCGTTGGCCCCCCCGTGCCTGGGGCCGTAGAGGGCGGCGCAGGCGGCCGCGCAGGCCGAGTAGGGATCGGCATGGGCCGAGGCAACGGTCCGCAGCGCCAGGGTGCCGCAGTTCTGCTCGTGGTCGGCATGCAGGATGAACAGCACGTCGAGCGCGTGGGCCAGCACCGGATCGGGGCTGTAGCGGGGCTCGGCGACCTTCCACATCATGGACAGGAAGTTCTCCGCGAACGACAGCGAGTTGTCCGGGTACACGAAGGGCATGCCCACGCTGAAGCGGTGGCACGCGGCCGCCAAGGTGGGCATCTTGGCGATCAGGCGGATGATCTGCTTGTCCCGGACTCCCGGGTCGTGCACCTGTTTGGCCTCGAGATAGAAGGTCGACAGTGCGCCCACCGCAGCGACCAGCATCCCCATGGGGTGGGCGTCGTAATGGAAGCCCTCGAGGAAGCGCTTGCGCACGTTCTCATGGATGAACGTGTGGTACGTGATGTCGTGGAGCCATTGCTCGTACTCCGGCTGGGTGGGCAGCTCACCATGGACCAGCAGGTAGGAGACCTCGAGGTAGGTCGAGTGCTCGGCCAGTTGCTCGATGGGGTAGCCCCGGTACCGCAGGATACCCTCCTCGCCATCGAGATAGGTGATGGCGCTCGTGCCCAGAGCGGTGGTCATGAACCCCGGGTCGGAGAACCAGATGCCCGGGAGGAGCTTCCGCCAGGATTCGGCCGATACACCGCCGTCCACGATCGGGACCTCGACCGAGGAGCCGGTGCGGTTGTCGGTGATGGTGATGGATTCAGGCATGAGTCCCCTTCAATCGCCGGAACGAGGCATGCCAGCGCGCCGATGCGCGGACATCAGGATGCTACCTGCCGTGCGCCCGCTGTTCGTCCCGGGGGACTGCGGATCGGCTCCGAGCTCCCCCGGAGCGCTTCCCGGGAGGCTCGCTCCGGTCAGGATTGGCCCTCCTGATAGCGGTAGACGTTGGTGTCCCGGGCCACGAAACCCAGCCGGCGGTACAGCCGGTTGGCCGCCTCCCGGGACGGGCGGGAAGTCAGATCCACCGTCTTGGCCCCGGCCTGGATGGCCAACTCGATCGCCCGGCGGGACAGGGCTTCGCCCACCCCTCGGCCCCGGACGGACCGGTCGACGACGACATCCTCGATCCAGGCCCGGACGCCAGTAGGGATCCGGAAGATGACGATGGTGAGCATCCCGATGACGGCACCGTCGGCACCGGCACCGCCAGCCGCGCCGTCCCCACCGGCCCCGTTATCCCGTCCCGCCACGCCGTCATAGCCGGACCGGGCGATGAGCAGGGCGGTGGCGGGAGAGGCCACGATGGCTTCGAGTTCGGCCCTGGTCGGAGGCCGCGATGAGGTCGAGAGCTGCCCAACCAGGCGGCCGACGTCGACGACAAGCGCGTCCGTGACCTCTCTAGGCTCCTCGATCATGGGCACGGAGCGAGCCTACGGGACCGACCACGGAGGGGATATTCACGGTCGATTAACAATAAATGGGGTGCGAAACAGACTGACTATCGCTTAGGGTAGATTCGAGTGGGAGGGAAGCGGCCGGTTGACTCCCCCCCTGTCCACCGGCCCCCCTCCCCTTCTTCTGCCGGTAGCGTGAACCGCCGTGGGTCTTGACCCTGCCCCCGTGGTTCACTGGGAGAATCGCCCCCAGCTGAGGCAACCCGTGATGATCGCGGCCTTCGAGGGGTGGAGCGACGCAGGTGATGCCGCCTCGTTGGCCGTTCGCTACCTCTGCGAGAGCTGGCCGGTGCGGCGCTTCGCCACCATCGACCCCGAGGAGTTCTTCGACTTCACCTCCACCCGTCCCCAGGTGCGCCTGGGGGACGGAGGAACGACCCGCCACATCGACTGGCCCGAGACCCTGCTCCTGGGCGGCCCCATCCCTGGGGCGGGTCGGGATGTCATCATCGTGCGCGGCGTAGAGCCGCAACTGCGGTGGCGAGCCTTCTGCCAGAGCGTGCTGGGGATCGCCAACGAACTCGGCGTCCAGATGGTCTTCACCCTGGGCGCCCTCCTCGCCGATGTACCTCACACCCGGCCGGTTCCGATTGCGGGGGCGGCCTACGACCCGTCGCTGGCGGCCCACTTCGGCCTCGAGCTGTCCCGCTACGAGGGCGAAACCGGCATCGTCGGTGTGCTCCACGACGCCTGTGCCCGAGCAGGGCTCCCCTCGGTGGGACTGTGGGCCTCGGTGCCGCACTACGTCCACCAGGTGTCGTCGCCCAAGGCGGCGCTGGCGCTGGTCGAACGAGCCGCGGCCATGGTCGGGACCCGCCTCGATCCCGTCGAGATGCGGGCCGCGGGGGATGTGTACGTACGGCAGGTCGATGAGCGGGTCGCCGACGACGATGACGCGGCCGCCTACGTGGCCCAACTGGAGGAAGCAGCCGATCGCCAGGCGGCTGAGGTACCCAAGGCGGACTTCACTCTTCGGAGCGCCGGCAGCCTGGTCGCCGAGGCTGAGCGGTTCCTCCGGGACCACGGCCGAGACTGACGCCCGGCCCGCACGGCCGGGCCGGGATTCCGCCGCCACAAACGCTCGACCGACGCCGCGGCCGGGGCCTTGACGCCGGCCTGCGTGTGGCGGGCGTCGCCCGCCCTGATCCTGGCCCTGGACAGCCACTTCGGCGAGCCGGTCGACGCCTACGTGAACGGCTCCCAGGTCTGGCTGCGACCCGATGGTCCCAACGGCATCACGATCGAATGGCGACTGCACCCCGTGGCCTCCTACCGGCGACCGCCTGGCGTCGAGACCAGCGAAGTGTTCGAACAGGTGGCCTACGCCCTGGCGTCGGAGGAAGACCCGCCCGTCCCGCTCGACCAACTGTGGGACGGGCTGGAGGCGTTCCCGGCCTACGGCGATGACGTCGAGCCCGCCCCGTTAGCGGCCGCCGCCACCGAGGCCCTGGGCGTGGCGCCCGATGCGGCCGGACTGGTCGATCACCGACCCATCGGCGATGCCTGGGAACGAAGCCGCGGCGGCATTTCGGTCATCGCCGAGGTGCTCCGCCAACTCCAACCGTGATCCCGACCGGCCGCCGCAGCCGGCAGCAGCCGGCAGCAGCCGGCAGCAGCCG
>JALYXV010000185.1 GCA_030947025.1 Actinomycetota bacterium
GATTCCGCCCGGCGGTCAGGTGCTGGTGTCGGGCACCTATCAGGGGGGTTGGCAGCTGTCGGTCGCGGGCCACCGCGCCACCCGCCAGCGGGCCTTCGGATGGGCCATGCTCTTCACCGCTCCCAAGTCGGGGGGAAGGGCGTCGCTCCATTTCGTCACGCCCATCGCGGGGCGGGGGTTGTTGGTCCTGGAAGTGGCGCTGTGGTTCGGGGCCGTCGCCGCCCTCGTCGCCGATCGGCGCCGGCGCCGGGGCGCACCAGGCGGGCCGGGCGACCAACCGCCCGCTTCGACCGAGCCGGTGACCGAGCCGCCCCTGCCGCTGCTGGTGGGCGCGGCCAGCCATCGCCGGGCGCGACGGGTCACCGTTCCCGACACCGGCGGCGACGACGAGATGTGGACGTGAGCCAGCCCGAAGACGGCGCGGGCGGGCACCGGAGAGTGCGTCCGGCCCCGCGGGTTTCCCGGATGGCGACCATTGCGGTGATTGTGGCGGTGGTGGCGCTGTCCGCCTTCGCCGACCGGTCGTCGAAGGGCCCCCCGGCCGGGGCGACGGTCGCCGTCATGCCGGTCGCGGCGCCCGCCGCCGCCCTCTCGTCGTCGTGGTTCTGCGCCGGCCCGACCGGTCCGTCGGGCAGTTCGGGCAGCTCGGGCCATCTGGCCGACGGCCGGCTGGTCATCGCCAACGCCGCGTCCCGGCCCCTGCGGGGCAGGGTCACGCTGATCCCCAGCACCGGGGCGGCGGTGTCCCAGGATGTGCAGGTGGGGCCGGCCAATCAGATCGTGGTGGCCGAGAAGACGGCCAGCGCGGCGCCCTACCTGGGCGCCGTGGTCGAGCTCGACGGCGGCCAGGCGGCGGTCGAGCAGGTGGTGACCGGCACCGAGGGCACCAGCAGCACCGCCTGCGCCACCACCGGTTCGACCAGCTGGTATTTCCCCAGCGGGACGACCCAGGAAAGCTCCAACCTGTCGATCTCGCTACTCAACCCCTACCCCGATGACGCCATCGTCGACCTGTCGTTCACCACCGAACAGGGTCAGGAGAACCCCCAGGACTTCCAGGGCATCGTCATTCCCGGGGGCACCATGACCGGCTTCGACCTGGGCACCCACCTGCGCCGCCGGGCGGCGGTGGCGACCACCGTCAAGCTGCGGGTCGGCCGGGTGGCGGCATTCGAGACCCAGACGGTGCAGGCCCAGAGCCAGGCAGCCGCGGCCTCCGCCGCGCCGGGGACGGTCCCGTGGCCTCCGGGCGTCAGTGTGGTGCGGGGCGCTCTGTCGCCGGGAACGTCCTGGTGGTGGCCCAACGGGGGCGCCTCGGAGGGCTCGACCGAGCAGTACGTGATTTACAACCCGGGCCCGAAGGAAGCCCAGGTCTCGCTGGCCATCGACCTCGACCAGGGCAGCGCCGATCCCTTCCAGGTCACCGTGGATGGCCATGGTGTGGCCGTGGTTGTCAGCAACGCCGAGTCCCGGATCCCGAAGGGCATGGGGCACGGGGCGGGCCTGCGCAGCACCAACGGGGTCGGCGTGGTGGCCCAGCGCGTGGTCCTGGCGACTGCCCCATCGGGCCCGACGGGCATCGCCCAGGTGCTGGGCAGCCGAGTGGCCGCGGCGCGCTGGCTGGTGGCCGGCAACGGTGCCGCCGATGGCGTCAACCCCACCCTGATCGTCTACAACCCCGGCTCGGCCGACGTGCGGGTATCGGTTGCGACGCTGGACGGTTCCCTCACCGGGTCCGGTGCCCAGTCGGGGGTGGCCATCCCCGGCCACCACCGCTATGTCCTTGGACCCACCAGCCCGGGCGGGGCCCGGACCCTGCTGGTGACCGCCGCCGGAGGCGACGTGGTGGTGGAGGATGACGTCTGGCCCGTCCGGGGCATCGGGATCGACGCCGCCATCGGGGTGCCGCTGGGTCGATAGTCCGCACCTACTTGCTGACAGGCCGGCGCCATGGGCGATGATGGCAGGCGCCATGTCTCGACTGATCGTCGCCGCCGCTCTCGTCCTGGTGGCCGGGATCGTCGCCGGCGCCCTCCGGCGGCGCAAGCCCGAGCCGCCCACTCAGACCCGCTGGGCCGTGCCCGCCCAGCTGGACCGGGCTGACTTCGAGCACCCCGATGCGGGGTGGCTGGTGGTGGTGTTCTCGTCCACCACCTGCGCCGGCTGTGACGAGGCGGTGGCCAAGGCGTCGGTGCTGGCCAGCCCCGAGGTGGCGGTCCAGGAGGCCTCCTACCAGGGCCGGCCTGACCTCCATAAGCGCTACGCCATTGAGGCCGCGCCCACCATCGTGGTGGCCGACGCCGACGGGGTGGTGCGGGCCAGCTTCGTCAGTACCCCCACCGCCACCGACCTGTGGGCCGCGGTCGCCGAGGTCCGCTTCCCGGGCACCACGCCGGCCGAGTGCCCGGCCCAACTGGACGGCCACCCACCAGACGGCCACCCGCCATGCGCCCACCCGCCGGAAGGCGGATCAGGGGGCGACTGAGAGGCGGGTCAGCGCGTCAGCGGGGCTGCCAGGATGAGGTGGGCAGCGACGGCGCCGGTGCCGGGGCCTCGGCGGGGGATGCCTCGGGGTCGTGGCCGTTTTCGCTGGTGATCTCGGCGAAATGCGGGACGTTGGTGTACTCCTCGTGCACCGGCCGCCCGTACGCGCCGTCGACCAGCCGTCCCACCTCGGCCCCGTCGATCGTCTCCTTCTCCAGCAGCGCCTGCGCCACCGCGGCCAGCCCGTCGCGGTGCTCCCGGAGCAGGCGGATGGCCCGGCTCTCCTGTTCCCGGAGGATCCGCTCGACCTCCTCGTCGATGACCCGGGAGGTGACGTCGCTGTAGTCCCGGGTGTGCATCAGGTCCTCGCCCAGGAACACGGCACCCTCGGAACCCCAGGCCATGGGCCCGACCCGCTCGCTCATGCCCCACTCCCGCACCATCTTGCGGGCCAACTCGGTGGCCCGTTGCAAGTCGTTGCTGGCCCCGGTGGACAGGCTGTCGAGCATCTCCAACTCGGCCGAGCGGCCGCCCATCATGACGCAGAGGGTGTCCTCGACGTACTCCCGTGACAGGGAGTGGCGCTCCTCGACCGGCAGCTGCTGGGTCACGCCCAAGGCCATGCCCGTAGGCAGGATGGTCACCTTGTGCACCGGGTCGGCGTCGGGCAGCACGTAGGCCAGGACGGCGTGGCCCCCTTCGTGGTGGGCGGTGGCGTTTTTCTCCTTGTCCGACAGGACGGTGGACTCGCGGCGCTGGCCCATGAGGACCCGGTCCCGGGCCGCCTCGAAGTCCATCATCTGGACCGCTTCGGCATTGCGGCGCACGGCGTGCAGGGCGGCCTCGTTGACCAGGTTGGACAGGTCGGCACCGCTCATCCCGGGGGTGCCCCGGGCGACCAGCTGCAGGTCGACGTCGGCGGCCATCCGCTTGTCCTTGGAGTGGACCTGCAGGATGGGGAGGCGCTCCTCGAGATCGGGGAGCGGGACCACGATCTGGCGGTCGAACCGACCGGGCCGGAGCAAGGCGGGATCGAGGATGTCGGGCCGGTTGGTGGCGGCCATCATGACGATCCCCTCGGTCGTCTCGAAGCCGTCCATCTCGGCCAGCATCTGGTTGAGGGTCTGCTCACGCTCGTCGTGACCGCCGCCCAGGCCCGCGCCCCGCTTGCGCCCGATGGAGTCGATCTCGTCCACGAAGATGATGGCCGGGGCCTGCTTGCGGGCGGTCTGGAACAGATCCCGTACCCGCGACGCCCCGACGCCGACGAACATCTCCATGAAGTCCGAACCGGTGACCGACAGGAACGGCACGCCCGCCTCGCCCGCCACCGCCCGGGCCAGCAGGGTCTTGCCGGTGCCGGGCGGCCCGACCAGCAGGACACCCTTGGGTATCCGGGCCCCGATCTCCTTGAACCGGTTGGCCGAGCGGAGGAAGTCGACCACCTCCCGGATCTCCAGTTTCACGCCGTTGTACCCCGCCACGTCGGCAAAGGTCGTGCGGGGCCGCTCGGTGGTGTACACCTTGGCCTTGGAACGCCCGATCGACATGATGCCGGTCATCTGGCCCTGAGCCCGACGGCTCATCCACATGAAGAAGCCGATGATGATGGCGCCGTAGAGGAGGAAGGGCAGGAGCGACGCCACCCAACTGCTGGTGGTGTTGGCGAAGTTGAGGTTGGTCTTGACGTTGCTGCGCAATTCCTGGGCGATGCTGTCGGGCAGGGGGTGGGGCCCGGAAACGGTGAATTTGGCCCCCTGGTTGTCGGTGTAACTGATCTTGCCGGTGTCGTTGTTGACCGTCGCCGAGGCCACGCGGTGCTGGTCCAGGGCGGTGGAGAAGTCGCTGAACGTCTGCTGCTTGGCCGTGGTGGGTGAGAACGGGTTGGAGACGAGGAAGGCGATCACGATCAACGCGCCGAGCACGATGGCGATCAACCGCCAGTTGCGATCGGGCGACAGCGGGTTGGGGGGCCGATCAGGACGATCGGAACGACCAGGGCGCAGATCGCCCGGTTGACGACTCATGGACACATGGTATGCGGGACAGGGCCGGTACCAGGCTCACCGGGTGCGCGCGCCCATCCACGATTTGCCCGGCTGGTCGGGGATACCGTGAACAAATGGTGAGCCAGCAGTGCGCCCGTCCCGGATGCGACGGGGCGGCGACGGCGTGGCTCAGCTACGACTATGCCGGGCAGCGGGTGTGGCTGGACGACCCCGGAGCCGAGACCGGGGGCCATCACAGCGCGTTGTGCGCCGCCCACGCGGGGCGGCTACGGCCGCCCCAGGGCTGGTCGTGCCAGGACCGGCGCACCGTCCACC
>JALYXV010000085.1 GCA_030947025.1 Actinomycetota bacterium
GGATCAGCCGCCCCGAGACCGGGCCGCCGGGTCGGCCCAAGGAGCACGGGCCGGGGCGGGCGCCGCGCCGGGGGCGTCGGATCGCCCCAAGCCGCGCCGCCTCAACCCGGGCAACACTCACCGCACCGCCCTCCTCCAGTCGCTTCCCCCCGAGCACCAACCCATCGCCGAACAGGTCGTCCGCGGCGGCATCCCCGCCGTTCGCACCGCCATCCACCTGGAAGGCGAGAAGGCCGCGGCCGAAGGGCGCCCGGCGCCCAACGCCGACGCCCTCCTCGGCATCGCCGAGGAACTCCTGCCCCGGGTCAAGGCGGCGGAATGGCGCGACCGGGCCGAAGCGGCGGCCAAGCTGGCCGACGAACTACCGCTGCGGGACCTGCGCTCCATCCTCGAAGGTGCCAGCGCGGGGCGCGACGAGGAGTCCCGCAACCTGGCGGCCAGTCTCCGGGAGACTCTGGAGCGCCGAGCCGAGGCTCTCCGTTCCGGGTGGGTCGAGGAGATCCAGACCAATCTGGCCGAGACCCGGGTCGTCCGCGCCCTCCGGTTGTCGGCCCGTCCGCCCGATGCCACAACAAAGCTGCCCGCCGACCTGGCCGCGCAGTTGACCGAGGCGGCAGGTATGGCCATGAGTTCCAATACCCCGAGCGAACGGTGGGCTGCCATGCTCGAAGCGGTGGCCGCCTCCCCCGTGCGACGTCAAGTGCGGCCCGCAGGCCTACCGGCCGACGCCACCGAGCCGCTGTTGCAAGCGGCCCGTCAACAGTCAGGACGAATTCCCGCCCTGGCGCCCATGCTGGGTATCTCGATGCCCCCGCCTCCGGGACCGATCCGCCCCAGCCCGCCATCGCGGTTCCCGTCCTAATATTCCCGACCCGCCGGTAACGCGGCGGGCCGCGGCCCACGTGGTCGCGTCCCCATTTCAGCAAATACGTCCGCTTCGCACCGGCCTACACTGGCGCGCCGAAACGGGAGGGATGTTCTATGGCGGATTCACCGATGCCGACGACGGCTGATTTCGTCCTTGAGGGTGGAGGAGTCCGGGGTATCGGCCACGTCGGTGCATTCACCGCCTTTGCCGAGCGCGGCATCACCCCGCACCGTCTGGCGGGCGTTTCGGCCGGGGCCATCGTCGGCTCACTGCTGGCCGCCGGTATAACTCCCGAGCGCCTCCACGACGCGTACCTGAAGCAGCAATATGACAAGCTGCTCGACCCGACATGGATCCGGCGTCTGCCCATCCCGTTTGTCAATGTGTGGGCGTCACGTCTCTTTCTGGCAGGCGAGTACAAAGGCGTGGCGCTGCGGGAATGGATCGGCGCGCGCCTGTCTGACCCCGCGCTGCTGGACGGACAGCCACCGATCGAGCGCTGGGGGCAGCTTCGCTTGGACGACCCAGGGGCAGACACCTCCGTCGTGCAAAACGGCACCCTCAACCAACTGGACTCGCACTACCGGCTGGTCATCGTGGCCAACGACGTCACACGCGGCCCCATGATGCGCTTTCCGTGGGACTACCGCTACTGGTACGACCTCGACCCGGACAACCAATCTGTCCCTGACGCGGTGTACTGGTCGACCGCTATCCCTGCGTTCTTCCAGCCCGGGCATCTCACGTCGCACTACACCGGTCAGGACTCGCAAATGGTCGACGGCGGGCTGTCGTCGGGTTTCCCGGTCGATATCTTTGACCGCCACGACGGCAAACCACCTCGATGGCCGACGTTCTACATCGGCCTGCAGACCCGGCTCGATCCGAGGCAACCGGTCCCCAATCCGCCCCGCCGCGGCCTGAGCTATTACACCGACTCGGTTCTAAGCTCGGCCCTCGACGGCCGCGAGACCACCCTCCTGGCCGATCCCACCCTCTCCCGCCGCGAAATTCTGATCCCGGCCAACGACATCGATCCCAACGATTTCGGGATTTCGCAGAAGCGCCTCCAAGCCCTTTTCCAGCTGGGCTATGACACGGCCAAGACGTTCCTCGACCATTTCAGCTGGGACGCCTATTTGGGCGCGGCCACCACTCGGCCCCGCATGCCGTAACACCTGCCTTACACTGCACCGCGACCACGCAAGCGGCGACAACACGGACGTGAAGGGGTGGGCCATGGACGACGCCGAGCGCGAGGCCAGGCGGATCGAGCGAGAAGAGTGGGCGGTGGACACTCTGGCCCGCCGGATCGCGGTGGTCGAGGACCTCGCCGCTCGGGCCCATGATCCGCTGGGCTGGCTGGCGGTCCGCCGCCAGGTGCACTCCTACCGGCGCCACCTGACCGCCTGGCAGCAAGGAACTTGGTTCGCGGGCATCAGCTCGGTCCTCGTCGACCACGACGCCCGGTTGGCGCACTGGTCGCGGAAAGCCGACGCTTCGCTGTCCGGCATCGACCCCGACGAGCAGGCGCAGGCCGCGGCTCGCCTCGGCGTCCGACTCGCCCTTATGGGCAAGGGCGGCGCGGGCAAGACCGTCGTGTCGTCCACGCTCGCCCGCCTGCTCGGCCGGCGGGGCCGCCCCGTCCTGGCCGCCGACCTCGACGTCAACCCCGGGCTCTCCTACAGCATCGGTCTGCGGGGCGCGGACGTGAGCCTGCCGGTCGAGGCGCTGGCGGAACGGGCCGGAGCCGCCTACGGCTGGCAACTGCGCCCCGGTCTCCTGCCCCGCGAAGCGGTCGACCGTTACGCCATTCGGGGACCCGACGGGGTGTCGGTCACGAGCCTGGGCAAGATCGGCGGCTTGGACAAGATCTCGGCCAAGCGTACGGTGGTGGCCGTGGTCGAGCTGCTGCTCGGATTCGGCGAGCCGGGATGGGACGTGATTGCCGACCTCGAGGCCGGTCCGACCACCCCCTTCGAGCGCTATCACGCCTTCGCCGACGACGTCGTCGTGGTGGTCGGGCCGGCCTGGCGGTCGGCCATGACCGCGCGCCGACTGCTGCCAATGGTCGGCGAGGGTCGTACCACCACCATCGTGGCCAACCGGTTCCACCACGAGCCCGATCACCCCGGGCTGGCGCCTCGGGTCCGCATCCCGTTCGACCCGGAGGTGGCCGAGGCCGAGCGCCACGGCCTGGCCCCGCTCGACGCCTGCCCTGACTCTCCGGCCATCCGCGCCATTGCGCGGCTGGCCGAGCTGTTGGTCCCCAGCGAAGTAGCCCGTTCGGCGTAGCGCCGGCCGGTCCCAGGAAGGAGCTCACCATGAGGATCGCAATTTGCGGCAAGGGCGGTTCGGGCAAGAGCACCATTGCCGGTGCCCTGTCCCGGCAGCTGGCCCGGCGGGGCCACAAGGTGATCGCGGTCGACGCCGACCCCAACCCCAACCTGGGTCTGTCCCTGGGCGTCTCCCGGGAGACGGTCGAGACGATGCGTCCCATCCTCAACGCCCTCCTCGACGCCGGCCACACCCACAACGACCCCACCCCGCGGGCCGAGGATCTGCTGGATCACTACGGCGTCGACGCTCCCGAGGGTGTCCGGCTGGTCGCGACCGGCAAGATCGAGCGGCCCTCCGACGCCTGCCTGTGCTGCGGGTCGCACAACACCACCCGCCAGTTCTTCGGCGGCCTGGCCGACGACGACCGGGTGGTCGTGGCCGACCTGGAGGCCGGGCTCAACGACCTCATCTGGGCCCACCCCGGCCCAAGCGACGTGGTGCTGGCGGTCAGTGAGGGCAGCGAGAAGTCGGTCGAGATCGCCCGCCGGGCCGTGGTGGTGGCCCGGGAGCTGGGCGTCACCCGTATCATCGGCGTCGCCAACCGGTCCGTGTCCGACACCCACCGGGCCCAGCTGGCGGATGAGCTGGGCGTCGGCGAGGTGTTCTCGGTGCCCGAGGATCCTGCGGTGGAGACCGCCGACCATCGGGGCGTGGCACCCATGGACGCCGACCCTGGCTCCCCCGCCATGGTGGCGGTGAGCGAGCTGGCCGATCTCATCGTGAAATAGCCCGCCCCGGGTCCCTGGTCTGGGAGGGGACGGACGCTACTGTCGGGTCGATGGTCGACTACCTGGTGGCCAACCGTGTGGCGGTCATCACGATCGGGCGGCCCGAAGCCCGCAACGCCATCGACGGCACGGTGGCGACCGGGATCGAGCACGCCATCGACCGGCTCGAGGCCGACCCGCAGTGTTGGGCCGGCATCCTCACCGGCGACGGGCCCGTCTTCTGCGCCGGGGCCGACCTGAAGGCCATCGCATCGGGCCACGCCGCGTCATTGCGAACCGAGCGGGGCGGGTTCGCGGGCCTGGTCAGTCGGGAGCGGGCCAAGCCCCTGATCGCCGCAGTCGACGGCCCGGCCCTGGCGGGCGGCTTCGAGATGGTGCTGGCCTGCGACCTGGTCGTCGCCTCCCACCGGGCCGTCTTCGGCCTGCCCGAAGTCAAACGGTCGCTCGTCGCCGCGGGCGGCGGGTTGTTTCGCCTCCCCCGCATCGTCGGGCCCAAGGTGGCCATGGAACTGATCCTGACCGGGGATCCGATTGCAGCCGAGTTGGCCTACGAGCTGGGCCTCGTCAACATCCTGGTCGATCCGGGCGAAGCCCTGGAGGCGGCCCGGGCCCTCGCGGCCAGGATCGTGGCCAACGCGCCTCAGGCGGTCTTCGCCAGCCGCACGGTGGCCGCCCAGGCCCTCAGCCAGGACGACGACTCCCTGTGGCGCCTTACGGCCGAGGCCTTCGCCAAGGTGGGCAAGACCGACGACTTCATCGAAGGCCCCCGCGCCTTCATCGAAGACCGCCCCCCGACCTGGAGCGGCCACTAAGACCTCATGCCCGGTAGCGCGCCGCCTAGGAAACGGCCGCCGCGGCGCCAACGGAAACCGCAGGGGGCACGGCATTCCGTGGCATGTTCAGCGTTCTGAGGGGACTTGTCCTGAATACCTCCGGTAAGTCCCCACGGAACGTCGAGCGTGCCACAGTTAGGGCTGGTCCGGGCTCCTTACGCGATCGTCGGGAGGATCCCGTTCTCATGGAGGAACTCTGCCAACCCGTCGACCAATGGCAGGGACGCCACTTGATCCAACGGCACCCAGGCGGCTTCGGCCGCGTCGTCGCCCGCGTTGGGGGCGTCGGTGGAGAGCACGGTCACGGCGAAGTCGAGGATGAGGTGGTGATAGCCCTCCCCGATCCGCTCCACCCACCCGACAAACTGGTCACACATGGCCTCAAGACCGGTCTCCTCGACCAGTTCCCGTACCACCGCTTCGGCCAGCGTTTCCCCGAGCTGGACCCGCCCGCCAGGGACGGACCACCGCCCGCCTGCCGGACCCCGGCCCCGGCGGATCAACAGCAACTGGTCTTCGGCCAGCGCGATGGCGCCGACGCAGACCTCGGGCTGGTCACCCATTTCCGTTGAGCCGCCGGTGCATCACCAGCAACCGGGCGGTGAAGCCCGACTCTTCGAAGAAGTTCTTGGTGGCCCGGGCGCCGGGCAGAGCCAGGGCGTCGGCCCCGGTGCAACCTCGCTCCTCGAACCAGGCGATGACCGAGTCGGCCATTACCTCACCCACGCCGACCGAACGGGCTCCGGCCTCGACGAACAGATCCTCGATCACCCCGAGCCGCTCCCCCGCCGGTAGCTCGTCGATCCGCCCGGCCGCGTAGCCGACAACGAAGTCGTCGATGGTCCCGACCCACAGGGCTCGGTCGGGGTCGCTCAAGTCGTCCGTGAGGGACTGCTCCAACGGGTACCGGCGGGCTTCCCGTAGGAACAGCAGGCCCGCGCCGCGAAACTCCAGAAGTTCCTCCTTGGCCTGGAGGTACAGCTGCGCCAGCCGTCCCACGTCGTCCGCGGTGGCTGGTCTGGCCCCCTCCACCGATCAGGGCCCGGTCTGGAGCTGGGAGATCTTGGTCAGGACGGTGCGGCGGCCCCGGCCGGCAGCCTCGTAGGTACGGACTGCCTCGAGCTCGGGCGGGGCCAAGCCGGCGAGCCGTTGGACGACCTGGGAGGCCGACAGCGAGTCGTAGCCGGGAATCGCCAGTTCCGCGCTGATCGGCACCGGGCCCGGGTCGACTGCCTCCCCGTCGGGCCATGGGCGGCCGTTGCTGGACAATTCCGTCGAGCCCCCCGTGCCGCCACTGGCGGGAGGCAGGGGAGTCGCGGCGGTTACGCCACTGGTGCCGTCGCCCGCGGGAGGGAGCGGAGCCGGCGAGGAACGGGGCGGGGCCGGCAGGGAGCGGGGCCGGGCCGGTGCGGGGGGCGGGGGTGGTCCGGGCAGGATCCCCAAACCGACCAGGGTCTCGGTCACCACCTTCTGGCCGTGGCGGGTGGCCATCTGGCCCACCAGCCTGGCCACCTCGACCTGACTACGGCCCCTGTCCACCCAGCCGGGAAGGGCGTCCTTCGCGGTCAGCGCCAGCCCGAGCGGCCCGTAGAGCGCCAGGTCCAAGGCCTGCTCGAGCGGTGACTTGTCGTGATTCACAGGCGGTCTCCGAATCCGTGACTCCGCAGTTCACCTTACGGTGCCCACGATCGCTCAAACGCAATCGCGGCAGAACATGGCTTCTCGGTCGGCCAACTGGCTCGGATGTTTCACCAGGAAGCAGGACTGGCACACGAACTCGCCCGGCTGCTTCGGGAGCACCTTGAGGGGACTGTCCTGACGGTCGTCGGTGTCGGGAGACTCTTCGTCGTCATCGTCATCGTCGTCGACGACCACAAGCCGTTCCTTCAGGATCACGTCGAGGCTGGCCTCGACGTCGTCGGCGTCGGCTTCCTCCTCGTCGTCGTCCTCTTCGTCCTCCTCCCGGACGGGCGCGGGATGGACAACGACGACGGGGTCGTCTGGGAGGGCGCCGTCATCGAGCACTGCGTCATCGAGCACTGCGTCATCGAGCACTTCGTCGTCGAGCACTTCGTCGTCGAGCACTTCGTCGTCGAGGACCTCGTCGTCGAGGACCTCGTCATCGTCATCGAGTGGCTCGTCGTCGAGGCCAACCTCGTCCAGGTCCTCGAGTTCCGCCTCATCGGGGTCGTCAGGAGGCTCGCCCTCATCGGCTAGCAGGTCCTCGTCGAGGTCGTCGTCTGCCTTACTCATACGCTTCCTTCGCCGCAGTCGAGGCGGGATGATAGGCCGAGGCGAGCCGCCATGGTGACGCGGCCAGGCTGGCAATCTCTACCGGGCGGAAGAGGCGGTCTATCCGCCCGCGGGCACGGTCGTGGTGACCGGGGGGTTGGCGCCGCTGGCCGAGCTCCCCCCGCCGCTGCCACCGGTGTCGACCGTCGCCTGCACGTCATCGACCCGCCAACGGCCCGCCACCTCGAGCAGGGTGACCTGAATGTACGGTTCCAGGGAGTGGGTGCCGGTCAAACTGGTCACCGTGATGTGAACCAGGACCACCGCGGTGGCTTTGCCCGAGACCACCGGGCCGATCCAAACGCCTTGGATGGCGCCGGTACCCCGGTTGTGCTCGGCGATGTAGGCCTGGGCGAACCCCGCGAAGCTGGATTCGAACTGATTCTGGAATGAGCCGGTGGCGTTGGCCAGAACCGATGTCTTCCACTGGTCGAGGTGCTGGTAATCGTAGCTCGACAGGGCGGCGATGGTTCGACCCGACACGTCGCGCAGCTCGTTGGTCTGATTCTCTTCGGCCTGCCGGGCGCGGCGTTGCTGGAGGGCGACCAAAGCGAGGACAAGGGCCGCCAATGCCAGGACGGCGCCGCCGATCAGCCACCAGGGGCGGGCCGAGCGCGGCGACAAGGTCACCACGACGGCAGCAGGCGGTGGCCCGAGGGCGGCCGGCGGGCTGTCCATCGGGACCTCCGTCGCATCCACCGCGCCCGCACCCGCGTGGTCCGGAGCGCCCGATCCCTGCTGGCTCGGCTTCGGAGCTCGCGTCTTGCCGAGGATGGTCATGCCGCCGTCTGGCCCCTCTCTCCCCGGCGACCGAGGTGGTGGGCGGCGAGGGCGAGACCGAGGAGCCCGAGACTGACCGCGGTCACGGCATTGGCGACCGGTCCGTGGAGGTCGCCATTCGGCAACGGGAATCGAGCCGAGATGTTGGTTGGCCGGTAGTCGCCCCTTACCGGGCGCAGCGCGCTGGCGCAGGTGGGGATGGCCGCGGGCGCCGGGAAGGTGTGGACGGGGTTGTACTGCACCGCCGGGTTGTCGGCGTTGATCACCAAGCCCACCCGCAGCCAGGCCCCGCGGAAGCCGGTGCCGGACGGCCCGGCATCAAAGTCCACGCTGTCGTTGACCCCGGAAAAGGCCTTGGGCCCGACGTCGAGCAGCGTGCTCAGCTCCTTCAGCTTCCTCGGCGTGGAGGTCAGATCAAGCAGAGGGTTCAGACCCTTCAGGGTGCAGTCGAGGTTGCCCTGGGCCGTTGCCACCAAGTTAGCAACGGCCTGGAAAAGGGGCTCTTGTGACACATCCGTGGGTGGTTTTTGGGACCATCCGCGGTTGCACGCCGCTCCCTTCCTAGGTTTCTGGGCTGTTCGAAGGTCCAGGACCAGTGAGAGGAACGGCGTGCAGAACGCGAA
>JALYXV010000095.1 GCA_030947025.1 Actinomycetota bacterium
ATGCCGGGCCGCCCGTCGCCGCCTCAGCCAAGCCCCGCACCTCGGCCGGTGTGAGAAGGCGCCATGCCCCGGGCGCCAGCCGCCGGTCGGTCAGCGGCCCGATACGGGTCCGCACCAGTCGCTGCACGGGGTGACCGATGGCGTCGCACATGCGCCGGATCTGACGGTTGCGGCCCTCGTGGATGACGATGCGCAGCGTGTCCGGCGCCAGCAGGTTGACCCGGGCCGGGGCGGTGCGCCCGTCGTCCAGGTCGACGCCTTCGCGTAGCCGCCGTACGTCCGCGGGCGACGGCCGTCCGTCGACCACGGCCACGTACTCCTTGGCCACCCCGAAGCGGGGATGGGTCAGGTGCTGGGTCAGTTCGCCGTCATTGGTGAGCACCAGCAGCCCCTCGGTGGCGAAATCGAGCCGCCCGACCGGGAAGACCCGAGGCTCGCCCGGGACGAGGTCGACCACGGTCGGCCGGCCTTCCGGATCGGCGGCGGTGCTCACGACACGGGCGGGCTTGTTGAGCAGGTAGTAGACCAGGCCGGGCCGTACCGGCACGGGCACGCCGTCCAGGGCCACGCGGTCGGTCTTGATATCGACCCGCCGGCCCAGCACCGCCACTTCGCCGTTCACCGTGACCCGGCCTGCGACGATCAGCTCCTCGGCGGCCCGACGGCTGGCGATCCCGGCCCGCGCCAGCACCTTCTGCAGCCGTACGACCTCGGGTTCGGCCCCGGCCGACCCGTAGAGGTTACCCGCCCGCCCGGCCGGGCTCTGCTGGTGGCCTCCGGAGCCGGCCGGGCTCTGCTGGTGGCCTCCGGAGCCGGCCGGGCTCTGCGGCCGGGCGGGGCCTGGTTGGCGGCCTAGACGGCCAGGCGTCCCCGGTCCCGGGACGGCGTTCACGGCTCGTCATCCGCTGACCCGTCGTCGGCGCGGGCCACCCCGGGCAGGGACGTTGCCCCGCCATGGCGCAGCCCGGCGTCCAGGGCGTCCATCACCTCGGGCCCGGGAACGAACTGGGCCAGCGGGGGCAGCTGGTCCAGCGAGTCGATCCCAAGCTTTTCCAGGAACCGTGTGGTCGTGCCGTACAGCACCGCTTGCCCCGGTCCCGGATCCCGCCCCACCTCGGCCACGTAGCCGCGGTGCTGCAAGGTCCGCATCACCCCGTCGACGCTCACACCGCGCACCTCGGCGACCTGTGCCCGCGAGATGGGCTGCTTGTAGGCCACCAGGGCAACGGTCTCCAGGGCCGCGGCCGACAGCCGGCCGGACTGGCCCTCCAAGGCGAACCGCTCGACGTAGCCGGCCAGATCGGGATGGCTCTGGAATCGGTACCCCCCAGCCACCCGCAGCAGCTCGAAGCCACGGTCGTCGGCCAGGTAGGAGTCGGCCAAGGTCCGGCACAGCTCCTCGACCCGGGCCGGGGGCACCTCGAGGATCTGGGCCAGGAGGTGCGGCGGAACCGGCTCTTCCGCCACCATGACGATCGCCTCGATGGCCCGCTCGACCTCCGTCGCCATCAGCCTTGATATTCCTCGATCGGGGAAAAGGCGGCCGGCTCTCGGTTGTCGCCCTCCGTGCCCATCCACGTGACCTGGAGCTCGCCGAAGTTCCCGGCCTGGGCCAACTCAATCCACCCTCGCTTGTACAGCTCGAGGACGGCCAGGAAGCGGACGATCACGTCCAGCCGCTCCAACAGCCCGGCGGTGAGGCGGCTGAAGGTGATGGTCCCGGCGCCGGGCAGCTCGTCGAGCAGCTCGGCCACCGCGTCGGCCACGCTCACCCGGATGGGCGCCACGTGTTCGAGGTCGACCCGTGGCTGGGGGCGGGGCGTCAGGGCGGCCAGACACGCCTTCCTGAGGCGTTCGGGTGTGACGCCTGCCAGCAGGTCGGGGGACAGCTCCAGGAAGCGTTCTTCCAGGCCGGCGGTACGGGGGAACGACCGGCCCGCCGCATCCATCATCCGGTGCAACGCCGCGGCCGCGTCCTTGAAGGTCTTGCATTCGAACAGCCGAGCGAGGAGCAGGTCCCGTTCTTCCCACAGGGCCAGTTCTTCCTCGTCCTCCACCTCGTCGCTGCCCGGCAGGAGGCGGCGAGCCTTCAGCTCCAGCAGCACCGCGGCGATCAAAAGGAACTCCGTCGCCACCTCGAGATCCACCGTCGGCAGGTGCTCGAGTTCGGCCACATAGGCGTCGACGATCGACGAGAGTGACACCTGGTAGATGTCGACCTGCTGGCGGGTGATGAGATGGAGCAGCAAGTCGAATGGGCCCTCGAAGACCGCGGTGGTGACCTCGTAGGGCATCAACGTCGAGAATACCGGCGGGTTCCGGTGGTCCCGCGCATACCATCGGCGGCCGTGACACGTGTGCTGTCGGGCATCCAACCCACGGGCGACATCCACCTGGGCAACTACCTGGGGGCCCTGCGGTGGTGGGTCGCCGACCAGCACCAGCACGACAGCTACTTCTTCCTCGTCGACCTGCACGCCCTCACCGTGCCGCGCGAGCCGGCGGAGCTGCGGGCCAAGACGGTGGATTGCGCCAACATTCTGCTGGCGGTGGGGCTCGACCCGGACGTGTGCACCCTGTTTGCCCAGAGCCACGTCCACGAACACACCGAATTGTCCTGGTTGCTGGAGTGCACCGCCAGCATGGGCGAGCTGCGGCGCATGACGCAGTTCAAGGACAAGACCGCCAATGGGGGCGAGGCGGCGGCGCGAGTGGGTCTATTCACCTACCCCGTGCTGCAGGCGGCCGACATCTTGCTGTACGACGCCGACCGCGTGCCGGTAGGTGATGACCAGCGCCAGCACCTGGAGCTGACCCGGGACCTGGCGACGCGGTTCAATCAGCGCTACGGAAAGACATTTGTCGTCCCCTCGGCCGCCATTCCGGCCGCGGGACGAGGGGCCCGAATCATGGACCTCCAGCAGCCCACCGCCAAGATGTCGAAATCGGCCGAGTCGCCCCAGGGGGTGGTGCTGTTGCTGGATCCGCCCGAGGTGATCGAACGCAAGATCAAACGGGCTGTGACCGACGCTGAGACGGGAGAGGGAGCCGTGCGCTATGACCCCATGGCCAAGCCCGGCGTGTCCAACCTGCTGGAGCTATTGGGCCTGGCCACCGACCGGGCGCCGGCCGAGGTCGCCCGCGAGTACTCGCAATACGGGCCACTCAAGTCCGACACCGCGGCCGCGGTGGTGGAGCTGTTACGCCCCATCCAGGAGCGCTATTGGACGTTGGCGGCTGATCCGGCTGTGGCCGAGAAGGCCCTGGCCCAGGGGGCCGACAAGGCCCGGGCGGTGGCGTCGGTCACGCTGCGCCGGGCGCGCCAGGCCATGGGGTTGCTGCCCCCGGGCTAGCCGTCGAGGCCGTCCGGTGAGCGCGGTGAAGCCGGTGGGGACGGAGGTGATGCTTCGTCGGGCGGCGAACTGCTGGCGCGACCCGACGGCTGAATCCGCCCGGGGCGGGCCGCGTCGAGGTCGTTCTGCGAGAAGCGCATGTGCCCACCCAAGGTGACGATGCAACGGAGTCGGCCGGCCCGGGCCCAGTGATAGATCGTGCTGGTCGGCACGCCGACGTAGCGGGCCGCCTCGGCCCGACTGAAGTACTTGTCGTCCTGGGCCGGCGACGATCCGCTCGCCTCGGCTTCTTGGTCAAATGGTTGCTGATGCAAGTGATGATGCTCCCACACGAGGGGGTCCACCGGGCGGCGGTGGGGCATAAGCGGCCACGGCTGAGCGCAGAACGGCAGCCTACGAGCGAATGGCGAGCTCACGCCAAACTCCGGATCGCCATTCCGAGCGGTGCCCGCAATGGCATCCGATCCACCAAGATGGATGAATGCAGCCGCTCGACCGCCGGGATCGCCGGCGGGCCCTCGTACTCACGGTGGCGGCGGCGGCCGTGGTCTTGGTACTGGCCGCCCGCATCCACCGGGGCGGGGGCGCGCCTCTCTGGCTGGACATACAAGGCGAACGGGTGGCCTTCGGGCACGTGCTCGGCGTCCCGCTGGTCCCCGATCGCGCCGCCCGCCTGGTGGTCTCCCTGGGCGATACGCCCGTCTTCGCCGCCCTCGTGGGCGCGGTCATCGTCGTCGCCCTGAGCCTGCGTGACCGTATTTCCGCCGTGGTGGCGCTGGTCGCCTGTCCGCTCGCCTTGCTTGCCGTAGAGGTTATCGGCAAACCCGTGATCGGCCGCCGGGAAGGCGTGGGCTACGGATTCCCTTCGGGACACTCCACCGCCATCGCCACTTTTGTCGCCCTGGTGGCGCTGCTGGCCTACCGGCGCGGGCGGCTCCGTGGGCTGGTCGTGATTGCCCCGGCCACGCTGCTGGTGCCGGCCATGGGGCTGGCGCTGGTGCGGGTCAACTTTCACCTGCTCTCCGACAGCGTGGCGGGCGCGCTGATCGGCGGGGGGACGGTGCTGGGCCTGGCCGGGCTGGCGTCAGTACTGATTGCCGGCCGGGCCCCAACTTCCGCCTAATTTTGCGCCGGCTTGACCCGAGTGCCGGCCGGGGTGTGTGTACGGTATCTGGCCGTGCCCGCCGGCCCCTCCCGTTGTGGATTCCGGCGGAAATGGGGCCGCGTCATGGCCGCGGCGCTTGTGCTGGGCGGCTGCACTGGAGGCTCCCCCAAGACCACGCCCCCGCCGACTCCCTCGGGCGGCGACATCCACAAGATCAAGCACGTTGTGGTGATCATGCAGGAAAACCGGTCATTCGACAGCTATTTCGGCACGTACCCCGGCGCCGAAGGCATTCCGATGCGAGAGGGCCAGCCGGCGGTGTGCCTGCCCGACGGACGGGGCAGCTGCATCCAGCCGTTCCACGACGTCTCCGATGTCAACGGCGGCGGCCCTCACAGCGAGAAGAACTCCGTCGCCGATGTCAACGGCGGGAAAATGGATGGCTTCGTCCGCCAGGCGGGGGTTGGGCTGAGGGGCTGCCCGGTCGTGACCGACCCAGCCTGCACCAACGGCGCCGGCAACGACGTCATGGGCTGGAAGGACGCCCGGGAACTTCCGAACTACTGGACCTACGCCCGGAACTATGTCCTCCAGGACCACATGTTCGAGCCCACTGCCTCCTGGAGCCTCCCGGCCCATTTGTTCCTCGTCTCTGAATGGTCGGCCAAGTGTTCCCGGGTGGGGGACCCGGCCAGCTGTGTGAACGCCAACCAGGATCCCGGCAACCCTCCCGATCCCGGTGGGGCGTTCGCCAATCCTCCGGCCGTTCCTACCGCCGACTACGCCTGGACCGACCTCACCTACCTGATGCACCGCCAGAACATCTCGTGGGGCTACTACGTAACCCCGGGCCGCGAGCCTGACTGTGAAGACCCGGCCGCCATGAGCTGCGCCCCCCCCGCCCTCAACTCCCGGACGCCGGGTATCTGGAATCCGCTGCCCTTGTTCGACACCGTCCGGGACAACGGGCAGATCGGGAACATCCAGCCCGTCACCAACTTCTACCAGCAGGCCAAGGACGGATCCCTGCCCGCAGTGTCCTGGGTCATCCCGTCGGCGGCGGTGAGCGATCACCCCCCGGCCAGGGTTTCCGACGGCCAGGCGTACGTGACCAGCCTGGTCAACGCCATCATGCGCAGCCCCGACTGGTCATCGACCGCCATCTTCCTGACCTGGGACGACTGGGGTGGGTTCTACGACCACGTGGTTCCGCCCGCGGTCGACCGGAACGGCTATGGCATCCGGGTTCCTGGACTCATGATCAGCCCGTACGCCAAGAAGGGCTTGATCGACCACCAAACCCTGAGCTTTGACGCCTTCGTCAAGTTCATCGAGGACGACTTCCTGGCCGGACAGCGCCTCGACCCGAAGACCGACGGCAGGCCCGATCCGCGCCTGACCGTCCGGGAGAGCGTTCCCCAACTCGGTGACCTGGTCAACGAATTCGACTTCTCTCAGCCCCTTGGGCCGCCGACCGTGCTGCCGGTGCGCCCCGCCCCGGGCCCGCCGTCGATCCCGGGCACCTGAGGGACCTGACCGGGCTGGGCGCTTTTGTTACGGCATTTCCCACATCCACTGTGGATCTTCCAAAACAAAACCGTCGGGGCTAGTCGTCGTCCGCCGCTTTGAGGGCGGCGCCCAGCGGCTGGGGCACGGACCAACGGTCGTCGGGAAGATGGTGCTCCCGGGCCCAGGCCACGGTGAGCCCCTCGCTCCCGGCCCGCTCGAGCAGGCCGGCACCCAGGCTGTCGTGGCGTAGGTATCGGGCCATCCGCCCTCGGCCCCGCGCCAGCCGGTCGCGGCCGACGGCGATGGCCAGGGCGGTGGTGGCGGCCCGGCGGAACGGCCCGAAGCGACACTCCAACTTGCCGACATCGTGCAGCAAGGCAGCCGGAATGGCCGCCTTGGCGCCCTGGTCGCCGTGGTGGCCTGGGTTGCCTTGGCCGGCCGCGACCAGCCGGCGGGCCACGGCCACGGCATGGCGGCGGTCGGGTCCGGCCATCTCGGCCCAGAGCGCCTCTTCGCCCTCCGTCAGGTACGACCGGGCCCAGGCCTCGTCCGCCGGCTTGGGGCCGCGGGGCCAGAGGGATCCGGCGAAGCGTCGGGCCAGGTGGGACGCGCTTCCGAAGCCTGAACTCACGCGACCCGTGCCCACAGCCGCAGGGCGGGCAGGAACACCCGGCCGAGCAGCCCGGGGCGCAGCAACACCAGGGCGATCAGGATCAGCATCCCGAAGCGCCGGATTTTGTCCCACGCCGATTGCCACCCCTTGGGGAGGAACCGCTCGATCACCGACGAACCGTCCAGCGGGGGGATGGGGATCAGGTTGAACACGGCCAGCACGACATTGACGATCCCGAACGCGACCGGGATCCGCAGTCGCCACGGGATGTTGTCCATTGCGATGAAGCCCAGCAGCATCTGTCGGACCCACACCCCGGCGTGCTGCTGACGCAACCACAGTCCCGCCAGCAGCGCCAGGATGATGTTGGTCGCAGGGCCGGCCAGGCTGGTCAGGACTGCGTCGTCGCGCGGACGGCGCATGCGGCCGGGGTTGATCGGCACCGGCTTGGCGTAGCCGAACACACCGAGCCCGCTCAGGGCGAGTAGGGCGGGCAGAACGATGGTCCCGAACACGTCGATATGCCGGACCGGGTTCAGGGTGACCCGGCCCGCCTGCTTGGCCGTGTCGTCGCCGAACCCGAGCGCCGCCACACCGTGGGACACCTCGTGCAGGATGATGGACGGTACCGCCACACCGAACAGCAGCAGGGTCTGTGGGGTGATGACCCGTTGGGAGATCGCCAGGAAGAGCACGAGGCCGAGGATCACCACGACCATGGTCTGGTCCCGCTTCATGGGGTCATGCTGACAGGTGCGGGACTAGCGCCCCGACCAGCCTCTGGGGGTCAGCGCTTGCTGGCGCAGTCGATGCAATATCGGGCGGCCGGCTTGGCCTCCAACCGGGGCGCGCCGATCGGCTTCCCGCACGATTCGCACCGACCGTAGGTGGAGTCATCCAACTTCCCGAGGGCGTGCTCCACCTCGACCAGGGTTTCCTGCAACTTGGCGGCCAGCGCTTCGGCTTCCCCCCGCTCAGCCGTCACCTGGCTGGAGTCGGCGAAGTTGGAGTCGTAATCGAGGCCGACGGTGCCGTAACCGAGTTCGCTCAGGCGGGCGCGCAGTGAATCGCGCTCCTCTTCCAGCAACGAACGGAGATCTGCGGTCGTCGCATCAGTCGACGTCATAGCCTGAGTGTAACCCCCGCATCATCTTCGCGACGCCTGTAACGGGTGATTCTGGCCCCCGGCCCTCGGGTGGGCGGCGTCGTAGGCCGAGCGGAGCCGTTCTGTCGACGCCTTTGTGTACACCTGGGTGGTGGCGATCGAAGCGTGGCCGAGCAGTTCCTGCACCACCCGGATGTCGGCGCCGTGGTCGAGCATGTGGGTCGCGCAGCTGTGGCGCAGCACGTGGGGGCTAAGGCGGTCTCCGAGACCGACCTTGTCGCCATGGCGCCGCACGATCCCCCACGCCCCCTGGCGCGACAAGCGCCCACCACGAGCGTTGAGGAACACGGCCTCCGAATCACCCCGCCGGGCCCACCGGGTGGGTGACATGGCGCCCCGGCCGTTGGCCGACAGCCAGTCATCGAGGGCAGCGCGGGCATAGCGGCCCAGCGGTACCAGCCGTTCCTTGGAGCCCTTGCCCAGAACCCGGACCACCTCGGTGTCGAGCGCCAGGTCGTGCAGCGACAACCCGACCAACTCCGATATGCGCATCCCCGTGCCGTAGAGCAGTTCGAGGATCGCCCGGTCCCGGCGGGCGGTGGCGTCCTCCCCCACCACCGCCCCGAGCAGGCTCACGACGTCGGTTTCGGTGAGCGCCTTGGGCAAGCCCTGGGGCACCTTGGGGTTGCCCACATCGCCGGTCGGATCGGTGCCGGAATGGCCCTCGTCAACGAGGAAGTGGTGCAGGGACCGCACCGCGACCAGGGCCCGGGCCACACTGGACGGCGCCCGGCCCGAGGCCCAGAGGACGGCCAGGTAGGCCAGAACATCGGCTTCGGTGACATCGCCCAGGTCCAGATGCTGTTGGCGCAGCCAGGCCTCGTAGGCCCGCAGGTCCCGCCGGTATGCCGCCAGCGTGTTGACCGCTCTTCCCCGCTCGACTGCCAGCCAGGACAGGAACTCCTCGCCATCCAGGCTGAGTGGGATCGACCGGGCCGTACCGGTGGGGGCGACCCCTTTTCCCCCCATCAACCTGGATGGGCGAACGGGTCGGCGTAGGGCAATCCCAACGCCTCGGCCACCGCTTCGTTGGTCACCCGTCCCTCCATGGTGGTCAGGCCGCACCGGAGGGCCGAGTCCTCGGCCGCCGCCGCCGGTCCTCGGTTGGCCACCTCGACCACGTAGTGCAGGGTGGCGTTGGTCAGGGCGTAGGTGGACGTGTGGGGCACCGCGCCGGGCATGTTGCCGACCGCGTAGTGGATCACTCCATGCAGGTCGTACACCGGGTCGGTGTGCGTGGTTTCGTGGGTCGTGGCCACGCAGCCGCCCTGGTCGACGGCGACATCGACGATCACCGACCCGGGCTTCATGCCCGCCACCATCTCCTCGGTCACGACGACGGGCGCTCGGCCCCCGGCCACCAGGACCGCCCCGATGACCAGGTCGGCCTGGGGGAGGGCCCGCTCGATCGCGCCCCGGTTGGAGGCAAGGGTCATGATCCGGCCCCGGTGGATCTGGTCGACCCAGCGGAGTCGGTCGATGCTCTTGTCGAGGAGCACGACCTCGGCTTCCATGCCCTGGGCGATCCACGCCGCGTTCCAGCCCACGTTACCTGCCCCCAGGACCACGACCCGGGCCGGTCGCACGCCCGGGGAACCCCCGAGGAGGACACCGCGGCCGCCGTTGGTCCGTTCGAGGTAGTGGGCTCCCACCTGGGTGGCCATCCGGCCCGCCACCTCGCTCATGGGGGCCAGGAGGGGGAGCGACCCGTCGGGGAGCTGCACCGTCTCGTAGGCGAGGCTGGTGGTACCGGCAGCCAACAGCGCCTTGGCCACGTCGGGGTAGGCAGCCAGGTGAAGGTAGGTGAACAGCACCAAGGCGGGACGGAGGTAGCCGAACTCGTCTGGTTGTGGTTCCTTGACCTTGACAACCAGTTCGGCCGCCCAGGCTTCGGCCGCAGTGCCGACGAGTTGGGCCCCGACGCGGGCAAAGTCGGCGTCGTCGATGGCCGAGCCCTCGCCCGCCCCCCGTTCCACCAGGACGGTATGGCCGTGGGCGGCGAGCTCCCGGACACCATCGGGCGTCAGGGAAACACGGTTTTCCGAGGTCTTGACCTCGGCGGGCACCCCGACGATCACAGTTCGAGCGTAGCGGTGCCCCTCAGCTGCCGGGTGCCCTTACGGACCCGCCGTTCGGTCCCGGGGGACGAGCTGGTGTCCTTACGGTGCCCTGCCGCCGGTCGGTCGGGCGACTACCTTGCTCGTAGGGTGCGACGGTTCGGTCGAAGGACAGCGCGGCTGATGCCATTAGCCATGGTCTGGGTCGCTCTGATGGGTGCGCTCGGCCCGGGCTCGGCCGCCTCCCGGACTGTGGCCTCGGGCCCATCAATGCCGGCCCAGGCGACCGGTGGCGTCACCGCCTACGGGCTCCAGGAGCAGTTCGTGAGTGGCATGACCGCGCCGATGGCGGTGGCGGTCGACGGCGCAGGGAACCTCTTCATTGCCGACAGCGGCAATCAGCGGGTCCTCAAGGTGACTAAGGCCGGGGTGCAGACGACCCTGCCGCTCACTGGCCTGGGCCTGCCCAGCGGGGTGGCGGTCGACGCCGCGGGCGAGGTGTTCGTGAGCGACCGAGGCAACCAAGCGGTGGTCCGGCTGAACAAGAACGGCACCCAGACCATGTTGGGATTCAACGGCCTCGGTGACGTGGGCGGAGTGGCGGTCGACGGCTCCGGGCGGGTGTACGTGGCCGACACCACCAACGCCCGGGTCGTCGCGCTGACCAAGGGGGGCACCCAGACGGTGCTGCCGGTTCCGGACCTCGTCGTCCCGACCGGCATCGCTGTCACCGCGGCCGGTGACGTGTTCGTCGCCGACGCCGGTCAGCGACGGGTGATCGAGCTGCCCAGTGGCGGCGCGGCCGGCCCCCTGTCGATCGCCGGCCTGGTCGACCCGGAAGGTGTGGCCGTGAACGGGGCCGGCGAGGTGTTCGTCGCCGATGCCGTCCGGGGCAAGGTGCTCAAGATGGCCCGGGGCGCCAGTGCGCCCGTCGAACTCGCCCTTCAAGGCCTGTACCAGCCGGACGGAGTGGCGGTGAACGGTGCCGGCGATGTCTTCGTGGCCGACACCAACAACAATCGGGTGGTCGAGTTGCCCGCCGGGGGGGCCGAGACGACGTTCCCCTCGGACTCGACGGCCGCGCCCTCAGCGGTTGCGATCGACCGTTTCGGCAACCTCTTTCTCGCCGATGCTGTCAACAACCGGGTGATGCAGGTGACGCCCCATGGCGCCCGCACGGTTCTGCCCTTCCACGGGCTGGCGGCGCCCGGAGCCGTGGCGGTGGACCCCTATGGGAATGTGTTCGTGGCCGACACCCTGAACAACCGTGTGGTTGAGGTGGCCAGCGGCAGTCCGACCCAGAAGGTGCTGGGCTTTCGTGGGCTGAATCAGCCCAACGGCGTGGTGGTCGACGCGCTCGGCACCGTCGTCGTGGCCGATACCTACAGCAACCGGGTGGTGGAGCTGTCCAACGGCAAAGACCAGGTCGTGTTGCCGCTGACCGGGCTGCTGTTGCCCCACGGCGTGGCCCTCGACGCCGCGGGCGACGTGTTCGTGGCCGACAGCGCCAACGGCCGGGTCGTGGAACTGGCCAAGGACGGAAACCAGACCGTCGTCGGCCTCAAAGGTCTGGTTTTCCCGATGGCGGTCGGGGTCGACACCAATGGGGACGTGTTCACCGCCGACACCTATAGCAGCCGGGTCATCGAGCTCCCCCACGGCGGCGTCCAGACCACACTGGGCTTCCAGGGCCTCAACCGACCGCGGAAGATCGCCGTGGACGGCCCCGGCAACGTCTTCGTGGCGGAGCCGAACGACAACCAGGTGTGGCTGTTGCCGGTCAATGAGGCGACGTTCGTGTACCCGACCAACGCCCAGGTCGGGGTGGACATCACCCAGCCCTTCGTCTGGTCCGGGGTTTCCAGCGCCCAGGCCTACGACCTGGTCATCGGAACGACCGCAGGGGGGGTCGACCTGTTCAACTCCGGCGTCCTCCCGGCGACGCAGACGTCCATAAAGGTGCCGGCGCTGCCGTTCGGCCAGCAGCTGCATGCCACCATCCTGACCGAGATCGGGGGCCACTTCTTCCTGCAGAACATCGTGTTCACGGTGGCGCCGATCGGGGCGGGGTGGATCTTCCCCAAGGACGGCGACAGCAATGTCGACACCACGAAGCTGTTCACGTGGACCAAGGTGCCCGGCGCCCAGGGTTACACGGTGACGATCGGGACGACACCGGGCGGGGCTGACGTCCTGGACAGCGGGATTCTGCCGGCCGCCCAGCAGTCGCTCGACGTGGGCGCCCTGCCCACCGGGAAGACGCTCTACGCCCGGGTCCTGACGGAGGCCAACGGGATCTTCAGCCCGCCGCAGGCCATCAACTTCAGCGCCGCCCCGGGGGAAGCGGTGCTGACGTACCCGCTGAACGGTCAGACGAGCGTTGATCCGAACAAGCCGTTCACGTGGACGACGGCGCCGCTGACTCAGGGGTACATCCTTACCATCGGGACCACCCTGTACGGGACCGACATCTTGAAATCGCCCGAGCTGCCCAGTAGTCAGTCGTCGTACAAGATCCCGACCCTGGTGAGTGGCCAGACGCTGTGGTCCACCCTCGTGACAAAGGTCAACGGGAAGTACTCCCGGTCCGTCACGGTCGGCTTCGTGGTTCGTTAGCTAGCTTAGCTAGCTCGGCCTTGCTAGCGCGACCGGTGGTCGTCGCCGGGGCTCACAGCCTTCCCAGGGCCTCCCGGGCCAGCGTCAGGCCGATGATCGTCTTGGCGTCGAGGATCTCACCGTTTTTGATCAAGGTGCCGACGTCATCGAGCGGTACCCGCTCGATCGTCATGTACTGCTCCTCGATGCCGTGGGCCTCGGGCGGGGTCGGCTCGAGGTCGAGACCGAGGAACACGAAGGAATGCTCGTCGCAGAAACCGGGTGAGTTGTAGAACTCGGCCAGCAGTTCCAGCCGCCCCGCGATCATCCCAACCTCCTCGGCCAGCTCCCGCCGAGCTGTCTCTTCGGGTGGCTCCCCCGCCACGTCGCGCTTTCCTGCCACCACTTCCAGCAGTTCGGCGTCGACGGCCGCCCGGTACTGGCGAACGAGGATGACCTCGTGACCACCCCCACTGC
>JALYXV010000147.1 GCA_030947025.1 Actinomycetota bacterium
GACCGACACCATCTCCTTCGCACTCCGCCCCTCGGGATTCTTCAACCAAAACCCCGACCTCGACACACCGTGCAGCGGAGTGTGCGGCTGACAAGCCCTCTCGAGGTCCAATCATGACGACCGAGCGTCGCACACGGTCGGTGTCCAGGCGCCGCACGACAATGCTCGGCAAGTGCGACAACACTGCCCCAGAACGACCTCCCCGAAAACCGCATCAAGACTGTCACCGACCGCCGGGAGGGGGCCGCGTTATAACGACCGCCATTGAGGTCGTGCTTGCAATCGCGAAACTCCGACCGTGGCCGAAGTCCGCTGCGATTGATTTCGGTCTCGCCCTACGTATGCCAGTCGGTCCCGATGCGCTTCGTCGTCTTGCGCTCGCCGCTACGGTCGAGGAGTGCCGTATCCCCTGTTGACGACTCGCCTGCTTCTTGAACCGCTTACCGAGGCGGATACGGCCGCATTCGTTGCCTATCGGCAGGACCCGGAAGTGGCTAGGTGGCAGTCGTGGGAATCCAGCTACTGCGACGCTGACGCTGCTCTGCTCATCGCGAACCAACCACCGAGCGACCTGCCTGACCCCGGCGGGTGGATCCAGCTCGCGATCCGCGACGCCAGCACCAGTGAGCTTTATGGCGACGTCGCAATCCACGTAGTCGCCGATCAGCCGGAGACGTTCGAGATTGGCGTGACTCTCGCACCGGCGGTGCAGGGTCAGGGTATCGGCACCGAGGCCGTTGAGCGGGTGCTGTCGTACCTGTTCGGCGACGCTGGAGCTCATAGCGTCGTGGCATTTTGCGACGCCCGCAACCAGCCGGTCGCCCGACTCCTGCGCCGGGTTGGAATGCGTCACGAGTCCCATCAGGTCGACGCGGACTTCTTTAAGGGTGAGTGGTCGACTCTCGACGGCTATGCCGTACTCGGTCGAGAGCGCTAAGTGAACGAGCTGTCCCATGTCCAACCTCGCGACCAACGAGGCGATGTGCCCTCGGCGTCGATGGGGAACGCGACCCATCTGGTGTGAAGCGGCGGCGCGACCGATCATTTCATCTGGACGGTCACCGCCGCCGGCTGTGGGTTTCCCAGCCACACATATCGACGGTTCCGGAAGCCGCTGAGCGGACGGCCCTCATCCGCGTCTTCCACCAAGGGTGGTGGGAGACTGGGGTAATGTCTTGCGGAGTTCGGCGATGGCGTCCGCGAACGATGGGGCGCGTTTTGTGGTGTACCAGGGTTGGGTGGTGAAGGTTGGGGCGGTCCCGTTGGTGTCGAGGTAGCTGAGCCATACGGCACTGTGGAGCCAGAAGGCGAGGTTGGCGGCTCGTTCGGGGCCTTCACCTTTCCAGGTTTGGGGTTCTTGGCCGTGGGCGAGTTGTTTGACGTCGCGGTAGGTGACCTCGATTGCCCATCGGTCGGCGTAAATGGACACGACGACCGCCGGGCTCATGTCAAGGTCGGTGGTGAAAAGGAAGTCGTCGGGTTCGTGCCCGGCGGGGTCGCGCATTACGACGAGAAGGGACCATGGTCTTGGGGCACGCCCCGTACCACAGCACCGGGCGGGACCAGACCAGCTTGGTTTCGCTGCGGCCACGCCAGTCGATGTCGACCTTTTTCCATTGCCGGGCGGCCTCGGCGAGTTGGGGTGGGGTGGGGAGGCGTTCTCCTTTGGTGCGCGGCCGGCCTCGTTTCCCGGTTGGTGGTGGGGGCGGCTCGTACAGGGCGGCGTCGCGGCCCATGCGGGAGATGACGGTGGTGCGGGGCAGGGCGTCGCCGGCCAGGCAGGCGTAGGCGCCGTCCGCGCACAGGATGAAACGCCGCTGCGGGAGACGCCCGGCGAACTCGACCATGAGCTCGGCTGCCAGCGCGGGGAGCTTGGCACCGTCTTTTCGGTGTAAGCGGATCCCCACGGGTATGGCGATGGGCATTCCTCTCCAGGGGGGACGACCCGTATTGCCAGCACGACGAGGTTCAGGCCGCGGGCGAACACGACACGGCTGTGCGTGGAACGCACCGCGTCGCGGTAGCTTCCGGCCCCGTTCACATTGGGCCCGTGGCGGTGCATCAAGGTGTCGTCGAGCAGGCAGACGATCGGACCGTCTGCGTTGAGGTGCTCGACGGCACGGGCCACGATCTGGGCCCACAGCTTGTCGGGGTGCCAGGCGCCGGCTCGCACGAAGCGGTGGTAGGCGTCGTGCGCTCCTCGACTGGCGGGGTCCATGACCGCCACCATCCCGCAGATGGTGCGCCGGCCGGTGGCGCACACCCACGCGCAGAGCAACTCGTAGAACAGGGTGAACGAGGGGGAAGTGAAGGGGGGGCGCAGTCGCCGAGGATCACCTTCCACGCTGACCCTGCCCGGGTCATGTCTGGCGTCGCCCCGGGCGGCCCTTCGCCGCGGCCCGCAGGATGGCGATGCCGGCGTCGGCAGCGCGATCGAGATCAGCCTTTGCCGTCCCGTAGCGGGCCAGCGCGGCCTTTACCTCGCCCAGGTCGACGCCGGTCAGGGTGAGGGTCTTGGTCCGGCCGCCTTCGGGGTAGGCCAGCGCCGGGGTCTCATGGGGCTCCCCGGTGGCGCAACGGCAAGTCGGTTTGCCGCAGCGGCGACGCAGGGTGAATAGCGATCCCCGGACCATCTGGGTGTCGGGGACGGTTCGGCGAGTTCGCATGGCAGCTCCCAATCTGTTGGTAACC
>JALYXV010000165.1 GCA_030947025.1 Actinomycetota bacterium
TAGCGCGGCGGTTTGTGGTCTCCGCTGTTCGAGCAGCATTTTTGGGGGTCGCCCTTGAGTCCGCGGACCGATCGGCGGCGTTTGGCGCAGGCGAGGTTGTCGGCCCGGCGTCACGTCGGGGAGGGCCGGACCCTGTGAGGTGGTTGTGAGTGCGGCGCCCGAGCTCTTGGCTGCTCCTCGGAGCGGGGTTTCGGCGGCGGCCGATGTCGCCTAGGGTGGGGGCAGGCTCCCTACCCCGGACCTCGGTGGCGCCCCCGCTCGGCTGTGTTGTCGATGGAGGCCGGATGACGTTGGGTCAGGATCGCTGGTCGCGGATGGCCGTCGCGTTCGTCGGGCGGAGCGACGGTGGGCCGATGGCGGCGGGAATGTGTTCGGCGGCGGTGGAGATGCTGGCGGTGGCCGGTGCCGGGATCACCGTTATGGCCGATGGTGGCGCCCAGGTGTCGTTGTGTGTGTCGGACGCCACTGTCAGGGCTTTGGCGGAACTCGAGTTCACGCTGGGTATCGGGCCGGCGATGGACGCCCACGAGCGTGACGTGCCGGTGGTTGAAATCGATCTGGTGAACCGTCCGCCGGCCCGTTGGGCCGGGTATTGCGGGCCGGCCGTCGACGCTGGGATCCGGGCGGTGTTCGCGTTCCCGCTGCGGCTCGGCGCGGCTCGCCTTGGTGCGCTCATCTTGTACCAGGACCATCGCGGGGCGATGGGCGACGACAGCTACGCCGATGCGCTCATCGCGGCCGAGGTCATCACCAGGGCCGTTTTGACGAGACGGGCAGGCGTTTCGGGGGAGGCGTTGATGGCCGAGATGACCGACGGGGCTGTGTTGCATGCCGAGGTCCATCAGGCGTCGGGGATGGTGTCGGTGCAGCTCGACATCGGTGTCGGTGACGCCTTGGCCCGGTTGCGGGCCCGGGCGTTCGCGGCCGACCGGCCCATCGGCGATGTCGCGGCCGACGTTGTTGGCCGCCGGTTGCGTTTCGATGAATGAGCCTGCCTGGTGGTGGTCGGGCTCGGCCGGGGACGGTACGATGAGACGACAGGGGGCGACAGTGGCCACTCGAGAAGTGTTGCTGGCACAGACGTTCGTAGAGTTGGCCGACACCCTGGTCGATGACTTCGATGTCATCGAGTTGTTGACCATGTTGAGTGAGCGTTGTGTCGAGTTGCTCGGCGCGGCAGGGACAGGGATCCTGCTGGGCGACCAGCGGGGTCGCCTTCAGGTGATCGCCGCTTCGAGCGAAGCGGCGCAGCTGTTGGAGTTGTTCCAGTTACAGAACAGCGAAGGGCCGTGCCTGGACTGTTACCGTTCCGGCGAGCCTGTGGTCCACCCTGACCTGGCGACGGCCAATCCTTGGCCGGCCTTCGGGCCGGTCGCACTGGCCGCTGGGCTGCCGTCGGTGCACGCCTTTCCGATGCGCCTGCGCGACCAGGTGGTGGGTACCTTGAACCTGTTCATGGCCGAGGCCCGGCCCTTGTCGGCGCCCGATATCGCGGTCGCCCAGGCGTTGGCCCATGCCGCTTCGATCGCCATCTTGCAGGACCACGCGGCCCGCGATTCGCGTACCACCGTCGGCCAGTTCCAGCACGCCCTGAACAGCCGGGTGGCGATCGAGCAGGCCAAAGGGGTTCTGTCGGAGCGGGCCGGGATCACGATGGACGAGGCGTTCGCCCGGCTGCGAGCCCACGCTCGCAGCCACAACCTCAAACTGAGCTCCCTGGCCGCCTCCCTGGTCGAGCGCACCCTCCCCGACGACCAGATGTCGAGCATCGTCGGGACGACCGGGAGCGACACCACCAAACGCCCAAACCGCCCCGCGGTCGCCAACAGCGTGCAAGCCTGACGCACCCTTCTCGGTGAACACGCATGCAGCATTCGGCGCCACCGGCTCGGTTCAGGAATCTTTCAAGACGGCCCAGGCCCGATCGACAAGGCCACGAATAGCAGAGTAAAACCGAAGGTCGAGAACCGCCTCTTCGGGAAATCGAGATCATTGGACCCGTCGATGGCCGCAAGATTGTCACCGGTCGTTTGTAGCGTCGCTGCTGAGAACGTATTTACGGGTTGTCCGACGCAGCAAGACGACTCACGGAATGGTCGACAGTCTGAACCCCCGGCTCGGTCATGCTTCTGCGCTCTCACACGACCCGCGAGATGCACAGTCCTTGTCTGGTCTGGCGAGGCGCACGCTGCTGTCAGCCCGCGCCTACAAGTTGACGACGATTACCCGGCCCGGCCCGCGGTGATCAGATTCAGGGCGTTGGCCTGGTCGGCCTGGTCGACCTGGGCGTCGGAGTCGGCCCGGCAGGTATGGCCGTGCTGCCAAAGAAGATGCCCCGGAGCGAGGCGCGCAAGCGACACTCGAGGACTTGACGCCGGGTACCCACGGTAGCACTATAGCGACCGAAGCGGCCAGCGCACTCGCAGGTCGCCGGCATCGGGGAGGCGTAAGTGACTCGCGGTCGTTTGGTCGGAATTTTCGGGCTGGGCGCGGCCATCGCTGCCGCGATGATCACGGCAGGCACCGCATGGGCCTGTATCTCGGGACCAGCTTTAACCCTTTCGGCCAGCCAGGGCACCGCAGGTATGCAAGTGTCCTTCACCGGGACCAACTTCGGCAGCGACCCCGCCGTCGTCCACTTCAACGCTCTCACGGGTCCTGTATTGGCCACGGCAATCCCAGACAAGGACGGCAAGGTCACAGGGACGTTTGCCATCCCGGCCGGGACCACTTCGGGGACCTACGTGATAGTCGTCACACAAGAGGCGGCCGGCAAGATCACTCAGGTCCCGAGTCGGGCGGTGTTCAATGTTGTCGGCGACAATGGTACGCCCGTTGCGTCCGGCACGCCCGTCGCCGGTGCTGCCGGGCAACGCCCGATCGGCCTGGCCCACGGGTCGTCCGTCAGTGTGGGCGCGACGATCCTCGTGGGAGTGGGGGTCGGTGGCGCGGCTCTGCTCATCGCCGGCCTGGCGTCGTTCCTCACCAGCCGCCGCCACCAGGAACCAGCACCGGTGGCCTCCCAGCACTAGAGCCACCGTTTCGAACAACGGAGGCTCCCGGGGCGGCCTGCGAGTCGCGACGACCAACGAACTGACGCAGAAAGGGTTCGACATGACCAACTCGTCTCGGCGACTCGCGGCCGTCGCCTTCGCGGCCACGCTGCTGGCAACGGCACCCGGACTTGCGGTAGCGGCCCCCAGCGGCCCGTTGAGGGTGACCAAGCCGCTACAGGCGACCAACTTCGACCCGAATCCGGCGCGGACCTTCGGGTCTCCATCCATGGCGATCGACCCCCAGAACGCGCTCGATGTCTTCGCCTCGGCCGCCGAACTGCGCGCCAACCATTGCGGGCTCATGCGCTCGACCGACGGTGGTCAGCACTGGGGCTATCTCGAGGCCTCGCCGTCAATCCGCTCCTATCAGGAATGCCTCGAGACCAACGCGGTGACCCAAGGCCGGTTGGCCTTTGGGCGCAACCACACCCTGTACTACCTGCTCGACGGTTACGACATAACCGACGGCGGCAAGGTTCGAAGCGTGCTCCTCGGCAAATCAACCGACTACGGAGCCACCTGGTCCACCACCATCGTCAGCGACAATCACGGCAAAGGTGCCGGCGCCTTCCGAGACAAGCCGGTGACAGGCCTCGCGGTCGATACCAGCGGAAGCAACGACATCGTCTACGTGGGTTGGCGACGCGAATTCCCCGGCCAAGACCTGCCGCCCCAGCCCATGGTCGCGGTATCCACCGACGGTGGCACCACCTTCTCGACCCCGCTGACCGCGGTCGCCGGCGTGTTCGACACGCCCGCGGGCCGCGCCCCGTTGTTCGCGGCGATACCTCCCTCGTCGTCGTCCATGACGCCGACGACACCGGCCAAACCGGTCGACGTGGCCACCAACTTCGGGGGCGTCAACCCGAGGATCGTGGTCGACAACAAGGGCGCCGTCCACGTGCTTTGGATCGCCACCACCAACGGCATCTCTGACTCCGCCCCCTTGGGCCACTACATGTCCACATCCACCGACCACGGCAAGACCTTCACGGTGACACCGGTCAACCCCTTCAGCGTCAACAACACCAGCAACTACGAGGTCCAGCTGGCCTGGAGCCCCGACGGCGGTCCCAGCGGAACACTGCATGTCGTCTACGAGGGCACCAACCGGCCCGAGGTCGCCAACTGGAACCAGATCTTCTACCGCAACTCCACCGACGGGGGTGCCACCTGGACGCCGATCAAGGTCATCAACGACGACGACCCCTCCCAGCTGCTCGTGGACCGCATCCCAGACATTCGCACGGCGCCCAACGGCCGAATCGACGTGGTGTGGTGGAGTACCCGTGACAATCCCGCCACCGTGTCCAACGACGCCTACTACGCGTACTCCAGCGACAACGGCGCCACATGGTCGAAGAACATCCGCATCTCCGATGTGTCGGTCAACCGCAAGATCGGCCCGTTCGGCAACAACTTCGACCTGTGGGCGCCTCCCGGCCTGGCCTCGACCAACGCTTACGCCCTGGTCGGTTGGGACGACACCCGCAACGGGAACACCCTTGTCCAAACCCAGGACATCTACACCGCCGCCGTCCAGTACAACGCCGTCGGGGGTAAGTCAGCCACACCCAGGTACCTGCTCGCTGGCAGCATCGGACTACTTGTCGCAGGCGTCATCATGGTAGGCCTCGTCGCAGTCCGCCGCCGCAAAAGCGCGCTGACGTAGAGCTTCGGTAGGGGTTGGATGGGTTGGTCCCGCGTGACAGTCGGGTGTGTCATCGGCGTAGCTGTGGTCTCGGCGTGCGGCACCAAGACGTCGAGTTTCGGGTCCGCATCCGTGGCTGAAGGCTGCCGGGTGGGCAGCGAGATCACGGCCCAAGGCAGCACCAAGTCCTACATCGTGCGATTGGACATCGGTCCGGTCGAGACGATGTACACCCAGGCTGAGGCGGACTCGAATCACCCGAGCCAAGGCGAGGTAACACTTCGAGGCCAGATGTCTGCCCTGCCGGGCAACGGGGGCAACGCCACAGCGTCGGGTCATCACCTCGATGCGCACATCTGTTCCAAGGCCGGCGGTGCCGTCATCCAAGACGCCGATCCCACGATCACCCTCAGGGACGACGCCACGGGGGCTTCCCAAGATGTCCAAATCGCGGTCATGCAAGGAGTGGGCGCCGACGTGGGCGATCTTCACTACGGGAACAACGTTACCCTCATTCCCGGCGCGTCCTATAGAATAACCGTCTCATTGAACGGTGAGACAGCTATTCTCCATATCCAGATGCGCTCGGATGCCGGCACTGGGACGATTGCGAGCCAGGTCACCGATATGCGCGGCATGCCCTGATCCGGTCGGCGCCGCAGGCCGCAACACCCGCCGCTGATCTGTTGGCGAGCCGCGAGGTGTGACGAAGCGGCGGGGCTCGTAGCCTCGATCCTCGCGAAGGGTTGTTCAGATCGTCGAGAACGACATCACAGCCACCAGCGTCGCGAGCCCGCCCAGAACCTGGGGTCGCCGAACGACGACGCGCCGGAGAAAGCGATCCCTGAGCATGCGCGATCGAGACCTGCGCGGAGAGACCACGCCGAGAGCCCTCAACATGACCCTTGCCATTCGCATCGTCGTCCTCATTACGAGCCCCCGTCGCATCCTGGCCGCGTCTGGACGCGACACACGACCACAGGATGGCCCCCCGCGGTACCGGTCACAATCGGACGAAGGTCGTAAGACCAGGACCGGGGCCGTAAGCGATCGTGGCCCGCGACTCGCAGTCATCATGCGATGGACGATGTTGACCGCCCATTCGTACTCGAATGGACGAAACAACCGGACACGAGCAACCACACGCTGGGTCGTATTCATACAGTGTTCGGAAAACCGGGATCGACATCCGCGGCCATCGTCTCCTGCGGGTCCCCGACTCAGATCAGGATGGTCGTACGACCAAAGTCCAGTAGAAACACCCACCCGGGCCACCTCGGCGGACTCAACTACCTGGGTGGAGGCATTTACAACAGCATGGGTGGCAAACTGGCATTGGATCACAGCAACATCATCCAAAATGCAACGATGCCCTTCCGCATCAGAAGAAGAACTGGCGGATGGCCCAAGGTATAGGCAGGGGCATGTCGCCATTGGCGCCCCACGCGGTCGTGATGTCGGGCCCGCCGCCGCTGGGGTGGATATACCACGTGGAGGTGGTCGGCCGGAACACGGCGATGTCCGTTTTGCCGTCGCCGTCGTAGTCACCGGGTACGGGTATGTCGCCTGTTGTGCCCCATTTGGTGCTGGTGATGGTGCCGTCACTGTTTTTGATGTACCAGGTGCCGGTGGACGGCCGGAATACGGCGATGTCCGTTTTGCCGTCGCCGTTGTAATCACCGGGTACGGGTATGTCGCCTGATGCGCCCCAGAAGGTGCTGGTGGTGCTGCCGTCGCTGTTTTTGATGTACCAGGTGCCGGTGGACGGCCGGAACACCGCGATGTCGGTCTTCCCGTCGCCGTCGTAGTCGCCGGGCACTGGAATGTCGCCGTTGGTGCCCCACGCGGTGATGACGTCGGGACCGCCGCCGCTCGGATGTATGTACCAGACGCCACTGGAGGGTCGGAACACGGCGATGTCGATGTTGCCGTCGCCGTCGTAGTCGCCCGGCACGGCAATATCGCCGCTGGTCCCGTAGGTGGCCGAAGCGGCCGGGCTGAAGAAATACCACCCATCGCTGGAAGGCCGAAACACCGAAATCCCGGGGAAGGCCCGAACGCCGGGGGCCGTATGCAAAGCCAAAACCATGGCGTGGAATGTCCCACCGGCCATCGACGGTTGCGGGCCCCGGGCGGCGACGGTGACCAGGCGAGGGGACGGCTGGCAGAAGCAGCCGCTGCTGTCGTTGAAGCCCAGACCCAATTGCCCCTGGCCGTTGTTCCCCCAGACCCGCATCTCGCTTCCGGCCAGCACCATGTCGAAGTCGTAGCCGGCCGCCACCGTGGTCACCCCGACCACCCCCGCGACAACCAGCGGCAAGGGCGACGAGGCGCTGGCCTGACCCCGGCCCAACTCGCCTTCCTGATCGCTGCCCCACACTTCGACGCTCCCGTCGGACATCTGGGCCAGGACGTGCCGGTCGGCTGCGACCAGGGTCTTGACCCCGGTGAGCGGGCCGGTGTTGCCGTCATTGCGGACAGGCCCGGCGCTGAGTTGGTTGGTGCCGTACGTGCCAGTGCCGAGGACGCCCTGGTCTTTGGACCCCCAGGACATGACCGAGCCGTCAGCCTTGAGGGCCAGGCTGAAGCCCGCTCCGGCCGCCACCGCCACCACGCCGCTGCCCGCCCCCAGCCCGCTGACCGGCGCCGGCGTGCTGTGCGGTGTGGTGGTGCCGTCGCCGAGCTGTCCGCTGGTGTTGTCGCCCCAGGCCCGTACCGAGCCGTCGGCCATGACGGCCAGGGCGTGGTTGTCCCCGGCCGCGATGGCGCTCACCCCACTGGCCAGCGCCCCGATCACCGCCGGGGTGGGATGGGCGGCGCTGTCGGCGGGCAGGCCCAGCTGTCCGCTGGCGTTCTCCCCCCAGGCCATGACCGCTCCGGTGGCCAGCAACGCCAGGGTGTAGCTGCCGCCCGGGGGAGCGGCCACCGTGGTGACCCCGCTCACACCGCTGACCGGAACCGGGGCGTTGCGCTGGGTTGTGGTGGTATCACCCAGCTGGCCCGACGAGTTGTCACCCCACGCCACCAGGGTCCCGCCGGCCCGGCGGGCGACCGAATGCTGGAGTCCGGCCGCCAGTTGGTTGGCGTCGCTCAGCCCGCTCACCGCCGCCGGCGTGTAATGCCGGGTGGTGGTGCCGTCCCCCAGCTGCCCGGTGAGATTGATGCCCCACGCCACGACGCCAGTCGCGGTCACAACCGCACCCGCCGGGGCCGGCGCCATTACGACCAGAGGCGGGGCCAGCAGCCCGCCCACGACGATGGCCCGCACGCAGTCGCTGGCCACTCGGGGGAGACTCCTCCGACGACTCATGCTCCGCCTCCTAGCTCCTTCCCTCAATACCAAGAACACCGCCCGCCCCGATACGGCAACGGGACAGAAATCGGTATGATCCGCCGTCGTGACAATGCGCCTAAGTCGGCTGACTCCTGCTGGCACGGTAGCCGCTTATTTCGGCCACTGACGGGCCGGTCGGGGTAGAGGACGCCGGCCCGGACGCGCTAGGAACAAACGGACGCACTGTGCAAGAGGTGGATAGTGTAGGATCGCCGACAGTTCACAACTCGGGCCGGGGGATTCAGTCGGCGTTTAGTAGGTCGCGGGCGTCGGGCGGATATGAATAGCTCTGGCTATGAACGAGGCGCAAGGGGGATGACAGTGATTGGAACAGCAAGCCTTGGTCGGAAGGTCGCACACCGGCGGCGGTCGTTGACCAGCGCGGCCGTCGCAGCTGTCACTGCGGTGGCTGTCTTGGCCGGCACCGCATACGGGGCGGTGAGCAACACACGGGTGACGAGCGAGGCCGAGAACCAGTTCGCCAAGCCGTCCTCGATGGCTTCGGCCCCGCTCAATCAGCAGAATGTCATCGTCGCCTTCGCCGAGGACCGCAACCCCAAGGCCCAGGGCCAGCTCACCTGTTACCTGGCCCTCAACACCCATGGGGGGACCGGGGGTTGGGCGATCCGCCAGGTCGTGGGGGCCGGGGCGGCCAATCCTCTGCCCAATGGCGTCATTCCCCCCCAGGGCACCCCCGGCTGTCAATCCCCGACGGCCCGGTACTCCCGGGACGGTGCCACCATCTATTACGCCTTCCAGGCTCCGGTGACCGTCACCGGCAGAGGTGGCCGGTATGACTACGGATTCATCTACTTCACCAAGTCCACCGACGGCGGGGTCACCTGGACCGCTCCCCTTAAGGTCAATGCCGACAACCCGTACGACACGACCCGTATGGGTGGCGACACCGGTGGGGACTGGTATCCAGACATCACTGTCGACACCACCGGCGGCCCGGCCAACGGACGTTTGTATGTGTCATGGAAGCACTACCAGCACGGCTTCCGCGGCGGCTTCGTTGCCGCCGCCTTTTCCACGGACGGCGGCGCCAGCTTCTCCTCGTCTTGTGGCACCTGCGTTTCCACCCATGTGGTCAACCCGCCTCAAACCAATGAGTCCTCTGGTATGACCGCCAGTGGCGGGGGCGGTCAGCCAGGCGCGGTGGCTCTCAACGGACGTTTCTGCGTGGCGTTCGGCGACCAGACCGAAACCCAGGCCACCCGCGGTGGCACCGGCCCCGATGCCGAGGTCGCCTGTGTGCCCGGACCCGATCCGACCGCCAACTTCACTTTCAATCCGCCCGTCCAGCTGGGCAAGATCAGCCAGACCTGTACCGACTTTCCGACTTCATTCGGATGCGGCCCGATCTCCCCATCCATCCACATCGCCTCCGGGCCCTGCCCGGCTGGCCCGACCTGTTCGGCCGCGGCCGGGCAGATGGCTGTGACGTGGTCGAATACCGAGAAGAGCGAGATACCCGACGGCGGTCGGCTGTATGAGGTGACGTCGGCCGACGGCGGCGCCACCTGGCCGACGGTGTCCAGCTCCAATGTGGCCCAGGTGACCGCCGGGGACATCCAGTACTTTCCGAACCTGGCCATCGCCCCGAACGGTCGGTTGGACCTGAACTACTACGACGTGCGCCCGACGGCGACCTGTCCTACCCCGGCTGATGCGACTGCCGGCGTGCGCAACACCTATCACGTGTCATCGCTCACACTGGGGGCCGACCTGGCCACTAAGGTTCCGACCCTGGAATCGACGGCGTGCTCCGACAGCAACATCAAGCCCGCGGCGCAGGTCTTCGGCGGCCCCGTTCCTGGCTTGGTGGTAGGAGTGGCCACGCCTACGAGTGCTCTGTTGGCCTGGAGTGACACCCGCAACTCCATTAGCGAGACCACGGGCCGGTACCAGATGTTCTCGGCCAACGACACGTCCCCGTGAGCTGACCCGAGCCTCCGTACCGTTCCCAACACGCAATAACCCACCCGGTGGCGAGGGGTCTGCTGGCAGTGCTGGCCCTATCGCTGGGCGTGGCCGGCCTGGTGGAAAGCGTCTCGGCACTCGATCACAAAGTTGTCGCCGTCGGCGCCAACGTCGTGGCCAGCCCGGGCGGCCCCAAGGAAAACAACGTCATCGAGGTCGACAATTCTCCGTCAATAGCCGTCGCCCCCCAACATCCCGCCCACCTGGTGATCACCTACCGGGTCGATCGCCCCGACTTCTCCGCCGGCCTGCGTTGGAGCGACGATGCCGGCGCCACGTGGACCTCCACCGCTCTTCCCCTTCCGCCCGGCAAGAACAAGCCGTATGCGCCCGACATCGCCTTCGCCTCCGACGGGCGATTGTTCATTCTGTACTCCAACCTGGCCGGAGCAGGAAACAGCCCCGACAACCTCTGGCTGGCCTCGTCCGCCGACGGGGGCCGCACCGTGACCGAGCCGGTCCGGATCACCGGGGCGCTGGCCTTTCAGTCGAGGCTGGCAGTCGGTCCGACCGGCGAGATCTACGTCACCTGGCTTCAGGCTTACCAGGTCGGCACATTGAGAGTGTCCGGACCGCCGCCCACCATCGTCGCCACCCGCTCCACCGACGGCCACACCTTCACCTCACCTGCCCGGCTGAGCGACCCCGGACGGACCCGAGTCGGAGCGGCCAGCCCGGTGGTGGACGCGGCGGGGCGACTTGTCGTGCTCTATGAGGATTTCAAGGGCGATGCCCGCGACTTCCAGAACCTCGAGGGTCCGCCTTGGGATCGTCCCTTCGCGCTGGTAGCCACCACCTCGACTGACGGCGCCCGGTCGTTCACCGCAGGCGTCGACGTGGACACTGATGTTGTGCCCACCCACCGTTTCCTGGTGTTCACGCCCGAGTCCCCCTCGCTCGTCGCCGCACCCGGACACCTCTATGCCGTCTGGTCCGACGGCCGCAACGGCGACGAAGACGTGTTCCTGCGCCGGTCCGATGACGGGGGCCGCAGCTGGGGAGGACAGAAACCACCGGTGCGGGTCAACGTCAATAGGCTTCATGACGGCACTTCGCAGTCGCTGCCCCGGGCCGCGGTGGCTGCGGATGGGCGAGTTGACGTCCTGTTGCTCGATCGACGTCGCGACCGGGCCAACGTCATGGTCGACGCCTACCTGGCGTCGTCCAGCGATGCTGGGCGCTCGTTCACCAACCGGCGCATCTCGGCCCAGCCGTTCGACTCGCGCATTGGCGCCCGCGCCGCCCCCGCCCTACCGGTCGACTTCGGGTCCCGGTTGGGACTGACCAGCGGTCCGACTACCACGTTTGCAGCATGGACCGACACCCATCTGGGTACCCCCGCCACGGGCCGCCAGGACATCATGGTTGCAAACGTGCGGCACGGGCTACGGACGCCCGATCCTGGTCGATTAAAGGCTACGGGCGTCCTCTTGAGCCTCGGGGTGCTGGTCATTTTTGCGTGGTGGTTCACCGGAACCGGCCGCCGCCCCGCCCAAGTGGCTCAGACAGACCGCGCTTAGCCGCGGCGTCGCCACCAGAGGCTACGACGCCGGGTAGCCACGATCAGGGCCAAGCCCGTCAACCCCAGTACCACGGCGATACCAGCAGTCCGTCGAACATTGGAACCTGTGAACGACAGCGCCCCGGTCTGGGTGGTCGCGGTGCTCGCGGTCGTCCCCCCGTCCGCCGAGGTCACGGTAAGAGACGTCCTCGCCTCGGGCGCCCCGTCGGCCGGGGAGACGACCAATACGTGGGCACGCGGGGCGACGCTGGCTGGAATTGTGACCGTCGCCCGGTAGGTTCCGCCCGAATCCGCGGTGGTCGTTCCCAGCACCACGGGATCACTGAACAGCACGATCTGCAACTGCGCGCCCCCTGGGAACCCGGTCCCACTAACCGAGACCGACTGACCGGCCACGACCGTCGACGGCTGCGCTTCCACGGTGGGCCCCGTGGCGGTGCCGCCCATCCCACCGATCGTCGTGGTGGTGACACTGGAGGGCGACGTGCTGGTCGTCGTCGAAGTCGTGCTCGATGATGTGGTGGTCGACGTCGTCGTGGTCGACGTCGTGGTGCTGGACGTCGTGGTGCTGGTCGACGTGGTCGTCGTCGGCCCCGAGACAACGAAGGCCCCTGTGCTGTCGACCAACGTGCCTTCTCTCGACCCGACGACGCTGCCTACTGCTGCGCAGCTGGTGGGGACCGGGCACGACACCGCGAACAGGGAGTCCGTCGAGGCGGGGAGCTGGTGGGGGAACGCCGCGATCGTCCATGTCGTCCCATCCCATTGCTCCAACAGCTCGGCGCTCTTAAAGACACCGTTGTCGATGATGTTGGAGGTGCCGACTGCGACGCAGCTGGTGGCCGCCCCGCATGATATGCCGCCCAAACTGGTCGTCGCGTTGCCGGCCGGATTGGGGCTCGCCACAATCGTCCACCCGCTCCCATCCCACTGTTCGATCAATGTGGTTGTCGCGTTGGCGGTCCGGTTGTATGACTCGCCGACCGCCGTGCAGCTTGTTGTCGCCACACAAGTGACGGCGCTCAGAGTGTTGAAATCCGCGCTTGGGATGTTGGGGCTCATGACGATCTTCCAAGCCCCGCCGTCCCACTGCTCTATGAGCGATGACCTGCCGCTGAAGACGCTCCGGCTGCCCACCGCGGTGCAGCTGGACGCCTCCGTGCACCACACACCGAACAGTGCGTCCTCGGCGCCGACATCGGGTTTGGAGGTGGGCACGATCGTCCACGTCATCCCGTCCCAGTGCTCCACCAGAGAAGTGGCGGCGGAGCTGATGGTCTCGGAATCGCCCACCGCGGTGCAGCTTGAGACGCTCGGGCATGACACTGCGGCCAGCTTGTTGAAGGGGGCGGCGGTATTCGGGCTAGGCACGACGGTCCATGTCATCCCGTCCCAGTGCTCCACCAACGTTGCCCCCGTGCCCCCGAAGTTCATCTGGGAGTCGCCGACTGCCGTGCAGTTGGAGACGGCCGGGCACGACACGCCCAAAAGTTCGCTGTCGGCGCTAGGAGGCCCGAGACCGCTGTCGGCCACATTGGGACTTGGCACGATTGTCCAAGCCGCCCCGTCCCACTGCTCGACCAGGGTTTTCTGGCGGCCGCTGCGGATGAACGTGCCGACCGCGGTGCAGGTGGTGGTGGCCACACATGACACACCCACCAGTTTGGGTTCTGACCCGTCCGGTGGACTTGGGCTCGGCACAATGGTCCACGCCGTTCCCGCGGAGCTGGCCGTAGCAGTGACGGCGCTGAGCACCAGGGCGAGGCCCAGCACGGCTACGCCAGATCTGGTCCTCCCCCGCATGAACCCTCTCTCACCCTTGCTGACGCAGCCTCAGGCTATGGGCCTAACAGAATGGCGAAATCCTACTCGGGCCGTTGAGGCCCGCGCGCCGGTTTGAACGCCATGCCATTCAGAATGGAAAAGCCATTTGTCACCTTTGGCGCCGCCGAATGACGGCCACGCCGCGGCGTCGAACCTGACCGATGACGGCGACGCTGCCGAAGGCGAGGAGGGCCATGTCCAGCACGCCTATTCGGATGGTCGGCGCTATCAGGGCGGGTGAACTCGGCTCGACAGGGTTCCCGACCGGCATGACGCGCTTCCCCCGGCACCGCAGTCGCGTTTGGCAGCCCCAAGCACCCGGGGCGCTGTCAGGCACCGTGAAGGTCGTCGAGACATTGCCGGCTTGATCGGCAAAAGTTCGCAAGAACCGGCCCGTCCCGGTTTGGCCCAGTGAAACTCGAACGCCTGGTCGGCGATCGCGGCCGCGAACGCGCGAACGACGACCCCGTGATCGTAACAGGGGAGCCCGGGGGAGCGGCCGGAGTGCTGAGGTTGACCACAGCCAGATCCGTGTCAGCCGAAGCGGGGGAAACGGACATGATCAAGGCACCGGTGGCAAATACCAATCCATCCAGACCTGCTCTGAGTCTCACAGGGTGACTCCGTCAGAAAACGGTTGCGTGCGCTCGCGTGCGTCGGGGCTCATTTCGGTCACCGACGGGCCCGGTACAGGTATGACGGGGCAGCTAGCGCCCATGCCGGGCGGGGCCGCCGTCGGATCAGTGCGCCCGCGGCGAAGCAACCCATGGCCAAACCCATGGCGGCCCCAGCCGTGCCGGGGCTGGGGAC